>DATILQ010000176.1:0-36373 GCA_035476235.1 Burkholderiales bacterium | reverse complement strand
TCGGGCTCGGGGAAGCCGCTCAGGTAATAGAAGTGGCTGTCGAAGCGATAGGGGAAATGCGTGTCGCGGTTGCGCACGCGCTCCGGCGCAGTGGGAATGACGGCGACCCCCGCCGCCATGGCTTCGGCCAGCCGCCGCCGGCGCTCGGAGTACATCGATATCGAATCAGTCGGTTTCATTTCGCGATGCCAGGCGCGCTCTGAGTTCGGCCAGCCGCTCGGCCGAGCCGACGTCCTGCCACAGGCCGGCGTAGAGCTCGCCGCTCAACAGCCTGCGCTCCGCCGCCGCGCGCAGAAGCGGCGCGAGGGGCGCTCTTTCGCCGGGCTTCACCTGCGCGAAGAGCGCCGGCGACATGACCGCCACGCCTGCATAAGTGTAGCGCGGCCCGGCGCCGTTGCCGACGAGCCCGTGATCGAGCGTAAAGTCGCCCGCCGGGCGGTGCGGCGGATTGGGCACCAGCACCAGGTGGCCGAGCCGGTCGGCGAGAGAATGCCGCAGCAGTTTTTCGAAGTCCACTTCGCAATAGACATCCGAATTGACCAGCAGGAACGGCTCATCGCCGAGCAGCGCGCGCGCCTGGGCGAGGCCACCCGCGGTCTCGAGCGGCTGCGGCTCGCGCGAGTAGGCGATGCGCAGGCCGTAGCGCGCGCCGTCGCCGATGCGCTCCACGATTCGCTGGGCGAGGTGCGACACGTTGACCACGGCCTCGCGGCAGCCGCTCGCCGCCAGCCGCTCGAGGTGCCAGGCGATGAGCGGCTTGCCGCCCGCCTCGACCAGCGCCTTGGGAACGGCGTCGGTCAGGGGACGCAGCCTTTCCCCACGGCCCGCCGCGAGGATCATGGCCTTCATTCGAGCTGGTCGAGCAGCCCGGCGAGCGGGGCGAGTGCGGCGTAGCGCCCGGACACTGCACGCGCATAGCCGATGAAGCGCGGCGCATCCGCGAGATATTTCGGCTTGCCGTCGCGATAGTTGATGCGCGCGAAGATGCCGAGGACCTTGAGATGGCGCTGCAATCCCATCCACTCGAACGCGCGCCAGAACTCCGCGAAGTCGGCTTCCACCGGCAGCCCGGCGCGCTTCGCCTTTTCCCAGTACCGCACGCTCCAGTCGAGCACCCGTTCCTCGTCCCAGCTGACAAAGGCATCGCGCAGCAGCGACACCATGTCGTAGCTGATCGGCCCGAGCACCGCGTCCTGGAAGTCCAGCACGCCCGGGTTCGGATCGCTCACCATCAGGTTGCGCGGCATGTAATCGCGATGCACATAGACCGCGGGCTGGGCCAGGGCACTCCTCACCAGCAAGCGGAAGATCTGCTCGAGGGAATTGTTTTGACTGTCCGACAACCCGACCTTCAAATGCCGCGCTACATACCATTCCGCAAACAGGTTCATCTCCCTGCGCAGCAGCGCCTCGTCATAGGGCGGCAGAGCGCCGGGGCGCGTCGCGAGCTGCCAGCGCAGCAGCGCGTCGGTGGCGTCGCCGAGGAGCCGGGCCGCGTTGTCCGCATTGAGCTCCTGCAGGTAGGTCTGCGCGCCGAGGTCGCCGAGCAGCAGAAATCCCTGAGCGAGGTCCGCGGCGTGCACCTCCGGCGCATGCACGCCGGCCGCGCGCAGCAGGCCGGCGACATGCACGAACGGCCGGCAATCTTCCTTGCCGGGCGGCGCATCCATGACGACGTAGGAGCGGCCGTCGGGCAGGGCGGCGCGAAAGTAGCGGCGGAAGCTTGCATCGACCGAGGCGGGGGTGAGGGAGAAGCGCTCGCCGCGCAGCTGCGCGGCGAGCCAGGATTCCAGAGCGGCGCGCCGAGAATCGGCGTGTATCATTGAAAATTCTAACATCAAGAGCATTGCCGCTCGCTCCATGGGGTACCGCTTCGCGACGCTGGCGCTCGCGCTCCTCGCTGCCGCGCCAGCCCTCGCGCAAACCAAGAGCGCGGACGAGCCGGGGCCGATGACCATCGACGCCGAGCACATCGAGGGCGTGAGCGAGATCGAATTCACGGCGCGAGGCAACGCCGAGATCAAGCGCGACGAGCTTTCGATTTTCGGCGATGTCCTCCGGTACAACGCGGAATTCGGGCGCATCGAGGGCGACGGCGGCGTGCGCATGCAGCAGGGCGTGGACCGTTTGTTCGGCCCGCACCTGCTGTACAACACGCTCGACGATACCGGCGCGTTCGAGCAGCCCGGCTTCCTCATGCAGCGCGCGCTGCCGGCGCACGGCAGCGCCGAGCACATGGAGTTCCTCGGCAAGGACAAGTACCGCTTCAGGAACGCGACCTTCACTACCTGCTCGCCCGCCAAGGAAGACTGGCGGCTGGAGGGGACGGAGATCGAGCTCGATTACGAAGCGGAGGAGGGCAAGGCGAAGAGTCCGCGCCTGCGCTTCTTCGATCACACGCTGATCGCGGCGCCGTTCGCCAGCTTCCCGCTCGAGAACCGCCGCCGCAGCGGCATTCTCGCGCCTTACTACGCTCATACCTCGACGCGCGGCCTGGAAGTCGGTGTGCCGTACTACTGGAACATCGCGCCCGAGAGCGACGCGACGATCACGCCGGTCACCATGCAGAAGCGCGGCTTCCAGCTGAAGAACCAGTTCCGCTATCTCGAGCGCAGCTATGCCGGCGAGCTGAACCTGGAATACATGCCGGAAGACTCGATCCTCAAGGACAAGCGCTACGGCGCATCGCTGCAGCACGCGCAAACCTTCCGGCCGGGCTTTACCGGGAACGTGGATTACAACAGGGTGTCCGACAACCGCTATTTCGTCGACCTCGCGTCGCAGGTGAGGCAAGTCTCGGTCGGCAACCTGCAGCAGGACGCCTATGTCACCTACACCGGCTCGCTCGCGGAAAGCGGCTACACCCTGCAGGCGCGGGTGCAGCACTTCCAGACCCTGCAGGACCCGCTCGCGCCGATCGTCCCGCCGTACCATCGCGTGCCGCAGCTCAACCTCGGCGCCAGCAGGAACGACATTGGCGGCCTGCTCGACGGCGCGCTGGCTGCCGAGTACGTGTCCTTCCGCCATGAGAGCCTGGTCCAGGGCGCGCGCTCCAGCGTCGGCCCGACCTTCGCCGCGCCGATCATCTCACCGGGATGGTTCTTCACGCCCAAGGCGGGGCTGCGCTACGTCGGCTACCACCTCGAGCGCCTCGCTCCCGGCCAGGAGGGCGGGCCGCACGCCACGATCCCCTGGTTCAGCGCCGACAGCGGACTGGTCTTTGAGCGCGACTCGCGCTGGTTCGGCGAGAACCTGACGCAGACGCTCGAGCCGAGGCTGTTCTACGTAAGGGTGCCCTTCCGCAACCAGGACCAGATGCCGCTGTTCGATACCGCCCTCGCCGACTTCAACTATGCGCAGCTATTCTCGGAGAACCGGTTCGCGGGCGGCGATCGCTTCGGCGACGCCAACCAGGCCACGCTGGCCCTGACGACGCGCTTCCTGCAGAGCGGCGGCCAGGAAGCCTTTCGCGCCACGCTCGGGCAGCGCTTTTACTTCGAGGACGAGCGCGTCGGGCTGACCCCGACTTCGGACCTGCGCAGCTACCACACTTCGGATGTGCTGGCCTCGGTGGGCGGGCGGCTGTTCCGCTACTGGACTTTCGACGCCACCACCCAGTACAACCCGCGCGATCAGCGCTCGCAGCGCTACACCGTGGCGACGCGCTACGCGCCCGAGGTTGCAAAGGTGGTCAACTTGAGCTACCGCTTCAACCGCGATCCGGCGAGTCCGCTCAAGCAGGTCGACGTATCGGGGCAGTGGCCGGTCGCGGCGGGCTGGTACGCCGTCGGGCGGTACAATTACTCGATTCTGGACCAGCGCCTGCTCGAAGGCCTGGCCGGCTTCGAGTACAACGCCGGCTGCTGGGTGTTTCGCGCAGTCGTGCAGCGCATCCAGGCCGCGGCACAGGTGAGCTCGACAGGCTTCTATTTCCAGCTCGAATTCAACGGGGTTGGCCAGATCGGTACGCAGGAGGCCGTGACGCTGCTCAGGCGCAGCGTTCCGGGCTACTCGGTCACCAACCCGCGGGACCAGGCGCTCGCACCGCCGGCGTCGCGGCCGCGGCTGCCGTTCGAACAGGTTTACTAGTCATGTCCACAGGCAGGTTTTTCGCCGCAGTCTTTCTCGCCTTGCCGTTTGCGGCGCCGGCGCAGAGCGTCACCGTCGTCGACCGCATCGTCGCGGTCGTCAACAAGGAAGTCGTCACGCTTTCCGAGCTGAACGACGCCGTCGGCCGCGCCGAGCGGCAGCTGCGCCGGCAGAATACGCCCGCGCCCGACCGCGAAGTGCTCGAGCGCCAGATGCTGGAGCGCCTGATCCTCGAGAAGGCGCAGCTGCAGATGGCGCGCGAGACCGGCATCCGCGTCGACGAGCTGCAGCTCGACCGCGCCGTGCAGCGCGTCGCCGAGAGCAACAAGATGGCGCTGGCCGAGTTCCGGCGCGCGCTGGAGGCCGACGGGGTGTCGTTCGAGCTCTGGCGCGAGGACCTGCGCGAGCAGATCCTCCTGACGCGGCTGCGCGAGCGCGAGGTGGACGACAAGATCCAGGTGAGCGACACCGAGGTGGCCCTTTTTCTCGAGGACATGAAGGCCGCGCCGGCCGAGCTTGTCGAATACAGCCTGTCGCATATCCTCGTGCGCGTGCCCGAGCAGGCAAGCCCCGAGCGGGTGGAAGCGGCGCGCGCCAAAGCCGCAATGGCGCTCGCCCAGGCGCGCGCCGGCGGCGATTTCGGCAGGCTCGCCGCCAGCTATTCCGATGCCCCCGACGCCCTGCAGGGCGGCTCGCTGGGCTGGCGCACGCAGGACCGCCTGCCGGAGCTGTTCGCCGCCACGCTGCTCAACATGAACCCCGGAGACGTGAGCGAGGTGCTGCGCAGTCCCGCCGGGTTTCACGTGCTGAAGCTGCTCGAGCGCCGCGGCGCCGCGTCAAGCGCGCCGGTGACGCAAACCCGGCTGCGGCACATCCTGATCCGCACCAGCGACACGGTGTCCGAGAGCGAGGCGCGGCGGCGCCTGCGCGATCTGCGCGATCGCATCGTCAACGGCAAGGGCGATTTCGCCGAGCTGGCGCGGGTGCATTCCGACGACGGCACGGCGAGCCGCGGCGGCGAGCTCGACTGGGTCTATCCCGGCGACACGGTGCCCGATTTCGAGCGCGCCTACGAGGAGCTGAAGGACGGCGAGATCAGCCAGCCGGTGAGGACGCCTTTCGGCTACCACCTGATCCAGGTGCTCGAGCGGCGCTCGGCCGAGATGAACCCGGAGCGGCGCCGGCTGCAGGCGCGGCAGGTGCTGCGCGAGCGCAAGTCCGACGAGGCCTACCAGGAGTGGCTGCGCCAGCTGCGCGACCAGAGCTACGTCGAAGTGCGGCTTGACGAAAGATAAGCCCGTCATCGCGCTCACCTCGGGCGAGCCCGCGGGGATTGGTCCCGAGCTCTGCGTCCGGCTCTGCGCAGAGCGGCTTGACGCGCGCGTCGTCGCCATCGGCGAGCGCGAATTGCTGCGCGGCTGCCCGCACGTCGAGCACGTGGCCTTGCAGCGCTCGCGCGTGCCGGGCAAGCTCGATCCGGCGAACAGCCGTTACGTGCTGGCGGTGCTCGACCGCGCGGTGCGCGGCTGCCTGGAGGGCGAGTTCGACGCGATGGTGACCGCGCCGGTGCACAAAGGGGTGATCAACGACGCCGGCATCGGCTTCACCGGCCACACCGAGTACCTCGCCGAGCGTGCGAAGGCCGCGCATGTCGTGATGATGCTGGTCGGCGGCGGGCTGCGCGTCGCGCTGGCGACCACCCATTTGCCGCTTTCTCAGGTGCCGGGCGCGATCACCACGGAAAATCTGCTCAGGACTCTGCGGGTCCTCGACGCTGACCTGCGGCGGCGTTTCCACATCGCGCGGCCGCGCATTCTCGTCGCCGGGCTCAACCCGCACAGCGGAGAGTCGGGGCATCTCGGACGCGAGGACATCGAGGTCATCGCGCCGGCCATTGCCGCCGCCGCGGCCGCAGGCATCGCGGCGCGCGGTCCTATCCCCGCGGACACGCTGTTCGTGCCCGAGCGGCTGAAGGACGCCGATTGCGCGCTCGCCATGTACCATGACCAGGGCCTCCCGGTGCTCAAATACGCGAGCTTTGGACGCGGAGTGAACGTGACCCTCGGCCTGCCGTTCGTGCGTACTTCGGTCGACCACGGCACTGCGCTCGAGCTTGCCGGAACCGGCAAGGCCGACCCGGGCAGCCTGCTCGAGGCGACCAAGCTTGCGATCCAGCTCGCATCGGCCGCGTAAGCGCTTCGGCCAGCATTTCCTGCATGACCCGAGGGTGCTGGCGCGCCTGGTGGAAGCCATCAATCCGGCAAGGGACGATTTCATGGTCGAGATCGGCCCGGGAGAGGGGGCGCTGACCAGGCATTTACTGAAGCTGGCTGGGCATTTTGAAGTCATTGAGCTCGACCGCGATCTGGCTTCTGGACTCGCCGCCGAGCTTCCGCCGCCGCACCTGATCGTGCACTGCGCCGATGCGCTCGAATACGACTTCAGCCGCTTTCCGGCCGGCGTACGGATCGTCGGCAACCTGCCCTACAACATCTCGACGCCGCTGCTGTTTCACCTCGCGCGCTTCGCGCAGCGCGTGCGCGACCTGCATTTCATGCTGCAGCTCGAGGTCGTCGAGCGCATGGTCGCCGCGCCCTCCACGGCTGCCTACGGCCGGCTTTCGGTCGCCCTGCAGGCGCGCTTCAGGATGAAGAAGCTGTTCAAGGTCTCGAAGGGGGCTTTTCGCCCCCCGCCGAAAGTGGAATCGGCCGTGGTGCGGCTGGAACCGCTTTCGAGGATTCTGGAAATCGACGAACAGCTTCTAAGGCGCGCGTTTTCGGCGCGACGCAAGACGCTGCGCAATGCCCTGCCGGAAATCGATTTCGCGGCGCTGGGGATCGATTCGAGCCTCAGGCCCGAGAATCTCTCGCCCGAGGACTACGCGCGCCTTTCGATGAACTCGATCTTGTAGCCGTCGGGGTCCTCGACGAAGGCGATCATGCTGGTGCCGCCCTTCACGGGACCCGGCTCGCGCGTCACCTTGCCGCCCTTCGTCCTCACCGCGTCGCAGGTCTTGCGCAGATCGTCGACCTCGATCGCGACGTGCCCGAAGGCGCCGCCGAGGTCGTAGCGCCCGACGCCGTAGTTGTAGGTGAGCTCGAGCACGGCGCTGCGCTCCTCGCTGTCGTAGCCGACGAAGGCAAGCTTGTATTTCTGCTCGGGGCGGTCGGTAGTGCGCAGCAGCTTCATGCCGAGCACTTCCGTATAGAACCTGACCGAGCGATCGAGGTCGCCGACCCTCAGCATGGTGTGGAGAATTCGCATGATTTCAGCCTCGCGTGAGAGATATTCCGGGGCACAGCGCCCGTTGCTGCTCTTCGATCCATGATTCGGCAAGCGAGTTGACAGTCTGCGCGTCGCGGTTGCGGGTGTCGATCGGCGGGCCGATGCGCACCGTGACCACTCCGGGACGCTTCACGAAAGCATTGCGCGGCCAGAGCAGACCCGCGTTGTGGGCGACCGGCACGATCGGCGCGCCGCTCGCCACCGCGAGCCAGGCGCCGCCGACCTGATATTCGCGCCGCTCGCCGGGCCGCACGCGCGTGCCCTCCGGAAACACCACCACCCAGAATCCCTGCGCGAGGCGCTCGCGGCCGCGGCGCGCGATGCTGCGCAGCGCCGCTACGCCGCGCGAGCGGTCGATCGCGATCGGGCTCATCAGCGCGAGCCCCCAGCCGAAGAACGGGATCCACAGCAGCTCGCGCTTGAGCACCAGCACCTGCGGCGGAAAAAGCAGCTGGAAGGCCATCGTTTCCCAGGCCGACTGGTGCTTGGCGAGGATCACCGCCGGCCGATCCGGCAGATGCTCGAGCCCCTCGACGCGCCAGCGGATGCCCAGGATGACGCGCGCCAGCAGCACGACCAGCCGCGACCAGCCGGAGATCAGACGGTAGCGCAGCAGGCGCGGCAGCGGGAAGGTGGCCAGGGCGAGCAGGGCGTAGGGCGGGGTGACGATGATCAGCGCGAGCGCGAACAGGCTCGAGCGCAGGAGCCTCATGGGGCGAGCTGCGCGGCGAAGGCGGCGAGGTTGTCGAACACCTGCGTTCCGGGCGGCAGCTTGCCCTCGGCGAGCGTGCGCCGTCCCTTGCCGGTGAGCACCAGCACCGGCCGCGCGCCGGCCGCGGCGGCCGCGCCCAGGTCGCGGGGCTGGTCGCCGACCATGTGCACGTCCCGCAGCGACACGTTGAAGCGCCGGCCGATCTCGATCAGCATGCCCGGCTGCGGCTTGCGGCAGCCGCAGTTCGAGTCCTGCGCATGCGGGCAGAAGAACACCGCGTCGATGCGGCCGCCGGCCTGCGCCACGGCCCGGTTCATGGTGTCGTGGATCGCGACCAGGGTCGCGGTGTCGAGAAAACCGCGCGCGATGCCCGACTGGTTGGTGGCGATGACGATGCGGTAGCCGTCCTGCGTCAGCCGCGCGATGGCCTCCAGGCTGCCTTCGAGCGGCCGCCATTCGGCGGGCGACCTGATGTGCTCGTCGCTGTCGTAGTTGATGGTGCCATCGCGATCCAGGATGACGAGCTTCATTTGGCGAGCTTCGAGAGATCGGCGATGCGGTTCATGGTGCCGTGCAGCGTGCCGAGAAAACCGATGCGGTTCGCGCGCACGCGCGGGTCCTTGTCCATCACCATCACCTTGTCGAAGAAGGCGTCCACCGGGGCCTTGAGGGACGCCAGCGCCTTGAGCGCGGAGGTATAGTCCAGAGAATTGAAGGCGCCGTCCACGTCCGGCTTCAGCAATTTGAAGGTCGTCGCAAGCGCCTTCTCCTCCGGCAGAACCATCAACGAAACATCGAAGTGCGTCGGCACCTGGTCGGCCTGCTTCAGGATATTGCCGATGCGCTTGTTCGCCGCGGCGAGGCTCTCGGCCTCGGGCATGGCGGAGAACGCCCGCACGGCTTGCAGCTGCCTCGGCACCAGATCCAGGCGTGCCGGCTTCAGGCTGAGCACCGAATCGACTTCCACCGCGGAGTAACCGCGCTCCTGAAAATAGCCGCGTGCGCGCTCGAAGATGAAGCTCGCAACGTCCTCGCGCTTGACGAGCTCGAACAGCGACAGCTCCAGCTCGCGCTCCACCAGGATCCTTATTACCCCCAGCGACGCCCGGCGCAGTCCGAAAGGATCCCGCTCGCCGGTCGGTACTTGTCCAATGCCGAACAACCCGGACAGGACATCGAGCTTGTCCGCGAGCGCGACGCAGCAGGAGATCATGCCGTCGGGAAGATGATCGCCGGCAAAGCGCGGCCGGTAGTGCGCCTCGATGGCGTCGGCCACTTCGCGCGGCTCGCCATCATGCAGCGCGTAGTAGCGCCCCATGAAGCCCTGCAGCTCGGGAAACTCGCCCACCATGCCAGTGAGGAGATCGGCTTTCGACAGCCACGCCGCGCGCTCGGCGAGCAACGTGTCGGCCTTCAAGGCGCGCGCGATGCTGCCGGCCAGGAGCTGGATGCGCTCGACGCGCTCAAGCTGGCTGCCGAGCTGGTGGTGGTAGACGACCCGGGCGAGCTGTGGCACGCGCGCTTCGAGCCGGATCTTGCGGTCCTGGTTGTAGAAGAAGCGCGCGTCCTCGAGGCGCGGCCGCACCACGCGCTCGTTGCCGCCGACGATCGGGCGCGGGTCGGCGAGCTTCATGTTCGAGACGATGAGGAACTTCGGCAGGAGCTTCCCCGCCGGGTCGAACAGCGGGAAATATTTCTGGTTCTGCCGCATCGTGAGGATCAGGCATTCCTGCGGCACCCCGAGGTACGCCGGGTCGAATCGCCCCACATAGACGCTCGGCAGCTCCACCAGCGCGGTGACTTCGTCGAGCAGCTCGGCGTGCTCGCCCAGCGCGCCGCCTTCGCGCTTCGCGGCTTCCAGCAGCTGGCGCTCGATCTCGTCGCGCCGCCTGGCGAAATCCGCGATCACGGCGCCGTCCTTCAGCAGGCGCTCCTCGTACTCTTCGGCGCTGCGCAGAGCGATCTCGCTCGCGCCCATGAAGCGATGGCCGCTCGTGACATTGCCCGCTTTCAGCCCGAGCACGCTGCCTGGAACCACGCGGCGCCCATGCAGCATAACCAGGCCGTGCACCGGCCGCACGAACTGCGCCTCGCCCGCGCCCCAGCGCATCATTTTCGGAATCGGCAGGCTTTTCAGCGCCTGGCCGACGATCTCGGCGAGCACTTCGTCGAGCGCCGCGCCTCTGATCATGATTCTTGTGAAAAAGACCTCTCCCTTGGGTGTCTCGCGCCGCTCCAGCCGCTCGACGGCGACACCATGCTTCCTGGCGAAGCCTGCAACAGCCTGCGCCGGTGCCTTGGTCGAGGGTCCGATGACTTCGGCATTGCGCTCTTCGCCTTTGTCCAGCACATTTCCGACCTGCGCCGCCAGCCGCCTCGGGGTAGCAAAGAATCTTGCCTCGGTTGCGGCGACGAGACCCCGCTCCCGCAAACCCTTGAGAACGCCTTCGGCGAAGGCGCTGCCCAGCCGACCGAGCGGCTTCGGCGGCAGCTCTTCCGAGAGCAGCTCGACCAGCAGCGTGGCTTGCACGTCAGGCCTTCACCAGCGGGAAACCCAGCTTCTCGCGCGAGGCGTGATAGGCCTCCGCCACCGCACGCGCAAGCGCACGCACGCGGGCGACGTAGGCGGCGCGCTCGGTCACGGAGATGGCGCCGCGCGCCTCGAGAAGGTTGAAGGTATGCGAGCACTTCAGCACCATTTCATACGCCGGCAGGACGCAGTGCGCCTCGACGAGGCGTTTTGCCTCGCTTTCGTACTCCGCAAAGTGCCGAAACAACATCTCGGCGTTAGACAACTCAAAGTTGTAGCGCGACTGCTCTACCTCGTTCTGATGGTAGACATCGCCATAGGTCACCCCCGGCGTCCAGACGAGGTCGAACACGCTTTCCTTTCCCTGCAAGTACATCGCCAGGCGCTCTAGGCCGTAGGTGATTTCGCCGAGCACGGGCTTACACGTGAGTCCGCCGACTTCCTGGAAGTAGGTGAATTGCGTGATCTCCATGCCGTCGAGCCAGACTTCCCAGCCCAGGCCCCAGGCGCCGAGCGTCGGCGATTCCCAGTCGTCCTCGACGAAGCGGATGTCGTGCTGTTTCGGGTCGATTCCGAGGTGCTTGAGGGAATCCAGGTAGATCTCCTGAATTTCCGCTGGGGATGGCTTCAGCACCACCTGGTACTGGTAATAGTGCTGCAGCCGGTTCGGATTCTCGCCGTAGCGGCCGTCCTTCGGCCGGCGCGATGGCTGCACGTACGCGGCTTTCCAGGGCTCGGGCCCGATGGCGCGCAGGAAAGTCGCGGTATGAAACGTTCCCGCGCCGACTTCCATGTCGTAGGGCTGCAGCAGCACGCATCCCTGGCGGTCCCAGAAATCGTTCAAGCGGAGGATGAGCTGCTGGAAGGTCAGCATCGCGGATGCGGATTCTACCGGCTGCGTTTCGCGACCGCGATCAAGCTCGCGATGGCGAGAGCGAGCAACGCGCCGGCGAGCGTCGGCCAGTCGCGAAGACGCACATAGGGCGTCGCTCCGGCGTAGCCCTGGGCGTTGATCTCGAGCCGGCCCGCGGCGAACTGCGGCAGCTGCGCGAGCACGCGCCCGTCGCGGTCGATCGCGGCCGTGACGCCGGTATTGGTGGCGGTCAGGTGCATGCGTCCCGTCTCGATCGCGCGCAGGCGCGCGATCTGCAGGTGCTGCGCGGGCGCCAGCGAGTCGCCGAACCAGGCGACGTTGGAGACGTTGACGAGCAAGGTCGCCTCCGGCAGCGCGCGCGCGATTTCATCGCCGAAGGCGTCCTCGTAGCAGATGTTGACCGCGACACGCTGGCCGGCGACCGCGAGCGGAGCTTGCGCGGAGCTGCCGCGGGAGAAATCCGACAACGGGATTTGCAGCACGTGCAGCACCCAGCCGAAGCCGGGCGGCACGAATTCGCCGAACGGCACGAGATGTGCCTTGTGATAAACCTGGCGCGGCGCCGTGCCGAGCGTGACCACGCTGTTGTAGTACCTGTCCTGCGCCTGCGACTCGCGGTACGGAACGCCGAGCAGCAGGTCGCCGCCGTTGCGTTTCGCCGCGGCGTCGAAGCGCGCGAGGACCTCGGGCTCGACGCTATCGTAGAAGCGCGGCACCGCGGTCTCGGGCAGGATGATCAGCCTGGCGCTCGTCTCCTCGGCGAGGCGCGCGTAGGTTTCGAGAATGCGCGCATAGCGCTCGGGGCGGAACTTCATCTCCTGCTCGATGTTTCCCTGCAGCAGCGCGGCGCGAACCGGGTCGCCGGCCGGCGCGGTCCAGTCTACGGCGCGCAGCGCCTGGCCCGCGCCCAGGACCGCGCCCAGCGCCACGAGGAGATGGATCCTTTTCTTCGCGAGCAGGGCCCAGAGGATGCCCGCGAGGCTCAGCGTCAGGAAGGAAAGCCCGTACACGCCGAGGACAGGCGCATAGCCCTCGGGCGGCCAGCCGGTAGCGGCGTAGCCCGCCGAGAGCCACGGAAAGCCGGTCAGAATCCAGCCGCGCAGCCATTCGAACAGCGTCCACGCCGCCGGGATGATGAGGCACGCACGCAGCTCATCGCCTGCCGGCACGCGCGCCTGCAGCCATCCCGCGGCGGCGGGAAACAGGGCGATGAATGCGCAGAACAGGAACGTGGCGAGGCCCGCCAGGGGCGCCGGCATGCCGCCGAACTGGCTCAGGCTCACGTAGACCCACGACACCCCGCCGCCGAAAAGCCCCAGCCCGAACGCGAAGCCGCTCCAGAAGCAAGCTCGCGGCGCGGCGCGCATCCACAGATGGATGAGCACGGCGAACGAGGCAAGCGCGAGCGGGTAGAAACCGACGGGCGCGAATGCGAGCACGGTCGCAGCGCCAGCCAGGAGCGCGATCACGTCTTGGCTTTATCCACCAGCAGCGTGTACACGCGCCGGCTGTCGGCGCGCAGCACCTGGAAGCGCAGGCCCTCGATGGTGACCGATTCGCCGCGCTTGGGCAGGCGCCCGAGGTGCGCGATCACCAGGCCGCCGATCGTGTCGGCGGCCTCGTCGGAGAAGCGGGTGCCGAAGGCGGCGTTGAAGTCGGCGATCTGGGTGAGCGCCTTGACGCGGTAGCGGCCGCCCGGCTCGGGCAGGATGTTGTCGCTCGCCTCGTCGAAGTCGTACTCGTCCTCGATGTCGCCGACGATCTGCTCGAGCACGTCCTCGATGGTCACCAGGCCCGCAACGCCGCCGTACTCGTCGAGCACGATCGCCATGTGGTTGCGGCTGGCGCGGAACTCGCGCAGCAGCACGTTGAGGCGCTTCGCCTCCGGCACGAACACCGCCGGGCGCAGCATCTCGCGCACGTTGAACCCTTCCTTGCCGGCGTAGTAGCGCAGCAGGTCCTTCGCCAGCAGGATGCCGATGACGTCGTCGCGGTTCTGGTCGATCACCGGGAAGCGCGAGTGCGCGGTCGAGATGAGCTGCGGAATGAAATTCTCCACCGGCTCGTTGATGTCGATCACGTCCATCTGCGCGCGGGGAATCATGATGTCGCGCACCTGCATCTCCGAGACCGTCAGCGCGCCCTCGATGATCGACATGGCGTCGGCGTCGAGCAGGTTGCGCGAGTAGGCCGAGCGCAGCAGCTGCGCCAGCTGCTCGCGGTCGCCCGGCTCGCGCAGGATCAGTGCCGAGAGGCGCTCGAGCAGGCTGCGGCGCGCGGGATCGTTCACGGGCGCTTCATTCTACCGCGTAGGGATTTGCGATCCCGCAGCGCCGCAGAATGCTGATTTCGCGCTGCTCCATGCGCCTGCCGTGAGCGTGCCCGCGCAAGTGCAGCATCCCGTGCACGACCAGGTGCGCGTAATGGGCTGCTACTGTTTTACCCTGGCTGCGCGCTTCGCGCGCGATCACCGGGTGGCACAGCACCAGGTCGCCGCGATTGCCGCCGTAGCGAAAGCTCAGGACATTCGTGGGGTAGTCGCGTCGCCTGAAGCTCCGATTCAAGAGACGGCCTTCGCGCATGCCGACGATTCGCAGCGTCACGTCCTTCAGCCCGGATCCCGCCGCGCGCGCGAATTTCAGCAGCGCCGCCGCGCTCGGCAGCCTGCGCCGCGGCACCGCGAACTGCACCGCCAGCCTATTCTTCCTGCGGGTGCTTTTCGTAGGCATCGATGATGCGGGCCACCAGCGGATGGCGCACGACGTCCTGCGCGCCGAATTCCGTGAAGGCGATGCCGCGCACGCCGGCGAGGATCCTGCGCGCCTCGATCAGCCCGCTTTTCTGCCCGCGCGCGAGATCGATCTGCGTGATGTCGCCGTTGACCACCGCCTTGGCGCCGAAGCCGATGCGCGTGAGGAACATCTTCATCTGCTCGGGCGTGGTGTTCTGCGCCTCGTCGAGGATGATGAACGAGTGGTTCAGCGTGCGCCCGCGCATGTACGCGAGCGGCGCCAGCTCGATGGTGCCGCGTTCGAGGAGCTTGCCGGTCTTCTCGAAGCCGATCAGGTCGTACAGCGCGTCGTAAAGCGGCCGCAGGTACGGATCGACTTTCTGCGCCAGGTCGCCCGGCAGGAAGCCGAGACGCTCGCCGGCCTCGACCGCGGGGCGCACCAGCACGATGCGCTTCACCTTCTCGCGCTCGAGCGCGTCGACCGCGCACGCCACCGCGAGGTAGGTCTTGCCGGTGCCCGCGGGGCCGATGCCGATCGTGCAGTCGTGCGCGAGGATTTTCTCGATGTACTCGATCTGGTGAGGCGTGCGGCCGTGCAGGTCCTGCCGGCGCGTGAGCAGTTGCGGCCCCGCGTCGGGCGGGGGGCGATTTCCCTGCAGCACCTCGGTCAGCGCGAGCTGCACGTCGTCGAGCGTCAGCTCGCCGGAGGCGCGGTCGTAGAAATGCTCGATGGCCTGCGCGGCGCGCTGCGCCTGCTCGCCGCGCACCGTGAACTTCGCGCCGCGGCGCGCGATGGTGACATCCAGCGCGGATTCGATCTGGCGCAGATTCTCGTCGAGCGCCCCGCACAGGCGCGCCAGGCGCCGGTTGTCCTCGGGGTCGAGCCGAACCTCGACGGGTTTACTTCGCATTCAGCAGTTCGCCGCGCAGCGAATGCGCAAGGGCGGAGGTGATCGTCACTTCGACAAACCCATGAATGAGATCCCTTGCGGCGGGGAAATTCACCACGCGGTTGTTGCCGGTGCGCCCGGCCAGCTCATCCGGATTCTTCTTCGAGGGCCCTTCGACCAGGACGCGCTCGACCGAGCCGACCATGCGCTCGCCGATCGCGCGCGACTGCGCCTCCAGCTGCGCCTGAAGGCGCTGCAGCCGCTGCCGCTTC
The DNA here is from genome assembly GCA_035476235.1 of Burkholderiales bacterium. Lineage (GTDB taxonomy): Bacteria > Pseudomonadota > Gammaproteobacteria > Burkholderiales > SG8-39 > SCGC-AG-212-J23. The sequence continues at coordinate 20,990 of DATILQ010000176.1, read as the reverse complement.
ACCTCTTGCGGCGTCGGGTCGGGCAGCTCCGCCGCGGGCGTGCCGGGCCGCGGGCTGTAGAGGAAGGAAAAGGAGGAGTCGAAGCCGACGTCGCCGGCCAGCTTCAGGGTGGCCTCGAAATCGCCGTCGGTCTCGCCCGGAAAGCCGACGATGAAGTCGGAGGAAAGGCTGATCCCGGCGCGGGCCTGCCGCAGCCGGCGCGCGATCGAGCGGTACTCGAGCGCGGTGTAGCCGCGCTTCATGGCGGCGAGCACGCGGTCGGACCCGGATTGCACCGGCAGGTGGACGTGCGGCGCAAGCTGCGGCAGCTCGGCGTGCGCGTCGATCAGCCGCTGCGTGAACTCGCGCGGATGCGAGGTGGTGTAGCGGATGCGCTCCAAGGGCAGTTCGCACAGGTAATGCAGAAGCTCCGCGAAATCGGCTTGCGCGCCGTCGATCGCGCCGCGCCAGGCATTCACGTTCTGGCCGAGCAGCGTCACCTCCTTGACGCCCTGGGCGGCCAGGTGCGCGACCTCGGCGATGACGTCGTCGAAAGGCCGCGATACCTCCTCGCCGCGCGTGTAGGGCACGACGCAGAAGCTGCAGTACTTGCTGCAGCCTTCCATGATCGAGACGAAAGCCGCGGCGCCCTCGACGCGCGCCGGCGGCAGGTGGTCGAACTTCTCGATCTCCGGGAAGCTGATGTCGACCTGGGGCCGGCCGCTGCTGCGGCGGCGCTCGAGCAGTGCGGGCAGCCGGTGCAGGGTCTGCGGCCCGAACACCACGTCCACGTACGGCGCGCGCTCGACAATGGCCGGTCCTTCCTGGCTGGCGACGCAGCCTCCGACCGCGATCATCAGGCCCGGCTTTGCGCGCTTCAGGTGCTTGACCCGGCCCAGATCGGCGAACAGCTTTTCCTGCGCCTTTTCGCGCACCGAGCAGGTATTGAACACGATCAGGTCGGCGTCTTGCGGCCGCGCGGTGAGTTGCAAGTCAGCGGCCGCGCGCAGCACGTCGGCGATCTTCTCCGAGTCGTACTCGTTCATCTGGCAGCCGAACGTGCGCAGGTAGACCTTCGCCATCAGCGCTGCGCCTCCTCGGGGGTGAGGATCCACACCTGTCGCACTTGGCCGCTCGCGTCGACGAGATATTTGACTCGCGTGCCGGGCGGGATCGCGCTCGGCGTGATGATGCGATTCGAGGCATCGCGGATCTGCGCCCCCGGCGCAAGCTGCTGCGCCGCGCCGTCGATCTCCACCACCATCTCCTGCAGGTGGCGGATCTCCCCGACCCTGGCGTCCTCCGGGATGTTGCGCACCTGCGCGCTGGCGAGCGACGCGGCTAGCAGCACAAGGGCGATCCAAGGTTTCATCGCAGCCCAGCAACGGATGGAAAATGGTGGCGAATCAGGGACTCGAACCCCGGACACACGGATTATGATTCCGCTGCTCTAACCAGCTGAGCTAATTCGCCACGTATGAAAAACACCGATGCGCGATTATAAACCCTCGTGCAATACGATCTCATCGTAGTGGGCGGCGGGCCGGTCGGCGCAAGCCTGGCGCGCGCCGCGCGCGGCCTGGCGGTGGCGCTGCTCGCCCACGAGCAACGCCCGCCGCGGGCGAAACCCGGAGTGCTCGACAGCCGGGTCTACGCCCTCAGCCCCGGCAATGCCGAATTCCTGCGCCGCATCGGCGCCTGGCAGACGCTCCCCGCAGACCGGCTCACGCCCGTCCACGCCATGCGTGTCTTCGGCGACGACGCTCGCTCGTGTATCGAGTTCGATGCCTACAGCGCCGGCGTGCCAGAGCTCGCGTGGACCGTCGAGGATACGATCCTGCAGGATGCGCTGTGGAGCGCTCTGGATGCCGAAGTGGTCGCGCCGGCGCGCTGCGAACGGCTGAGCATCGATGCAGACGCAGCAGCGATCACATTGAGCGACGGCCGCAGCATTCGCGGCCGGCTCGTGGTCGGCGCCGATGGCGCCAATTCGTTCGTGCGCGAGCAAGCCGGCATCGCCGCCGTCGAGAAGGATTACGGCCAGACGGCGGTGGTCGCGAATTTTTCCTGCGAGAAGGCGCATTCCAACACTGCGTTCCAATGGTTCCAGGGGGGACCGGTGCTGGCGCTGCTGCCGCTGCCGGGCAGACAGGCCTCGATGATCTGGTCGCTGCCGCACGGCGACGCAGAAAGGCTCTGCGGTCTCGATGCCGAGGGGCTTTGCCGAGAGGTCGAGGCGGCTTCGCGGCATGCATTGGGTCCTCTCTCATTGATCAGCCCTCCCCGAAGCTACGCCCTGCGTCACCTATCGGCGCGACGCCTGGTCGGGCCGCGCGTCGCGCTCGCCGGCGACGCGGCGCACGTGATCCATCCGCTCGCCGGACAAGGGCTGAACCTCGGCCTGCAGGACGCGCGCTTGCTCGCGCAGACGCTGCTCGAGCGTGAACTAGTGCGCGATCCGGGAGATCTGCGCGTGCTGCGCCGCTATGAGCGCGGCCGCACCGAGCCTATACTGGCGATGGATGCCATGGTCGACGGCCTGTTCAGGCTGTTCGGTTCGGGGAGCAGCGCCGCGTCGCGGCTGCGCAATGCCGGATTGAACCTGACGGACCGCCTTCCGGTCCTAAAGAACCTTCTCATGCGTCATGCGATGAATTGAGGTATTTCGTGCTGCGAGCCATCATCACCGCGCTTCTGCTTTTTCCCGCGTTGGCCCTCGCCGATGAGGCGCAGATCCGCCGAGTGGTCGAAGCGAAGCTCAGCGGCGTGAAAGTAGAGGGCGTCCAGCCGGGCCCGCTCGGCCTGTTCGAGGTGCGCTTCCGCTCATCCGACGGCATGCACGTGGCGTACACCGATGCCAACGCGACGCATATCTTCCTCGGCAAGATCTACGACGCGAAGAACGACCGCGACCTCACCGAAGAGCGCCTGCGCAAGCTGAACGCCATCCGCTTCGATTCGCTGCCGTTCGAGCAGGCGGTGAAGGTCCAGCGCGGGAACGGCAAGCGCATCCTCGCCATGTTCTCCGATCCCTACTGCCCGGCCTGCAAGCAGTTCGAGCAGACCCTGCAGCAGCTCGACGACATCACCATCTATGTGTTCATGTACCCGGTGATCCGGCCCGAGCTGTCGGAGCAATCGAAGGCGGTGTGGTGCTCGCCGGACCGCAGCAAGGCCTGGCTCGACCTTGCGCTGCGCGGCAACCGCCCCGCCGCCGGCAGCGCTTGCGAAAGTCCCGTCGACAAGAACCTCGCGCTCGGGCGCGGCCTCGGCGTGAACAGCACGCCGACGCTGATCTTCGCCAACGGCGAGCGCGTCGCCGGCGGCCTGGCTGCCGCGGATCTCCAGCAATTACTCGACTCGGCGAAACGCTAATCCGGCCGCGGCAAGGGTTCGCCGCGCGGCCACAGGAGCCACATCTTTCCCTGCTGCCGCATGCGCCCGGCCAGCGCGCCCGCGTCCTTGCCGCCGCCCCAGAAGAAGTCCGCACGCACCACGCCGCGGATCGCCCCGCCGGTGTCATGCGCCGCCATGAGGCGCTCGAGGCGCTCCTCCGAGAGCGGATAGGTGCTGGCGAGATACACCGGGGAGCCGAGCGGCACGAAGCGCCGGTCGACGGCGAGGCTGTATTCCGCGGTCAGCGCAATGTTGAGCGCGCCGATCGGGCCGTCGGCCGCCGGCAATTCCCGGAAAAAGACATAGCTCGCGTTGTAGTTGAGCGCGTCCTGCAGCTTTGCGGGATTCGCCGCCGCCCACGCCTTGATGCCCTGCATGGACGCCTGCTCGAGCGGCATCTCGCCGCGGTCGACGAGATAGCGGCCGAGCGAGCGGTACGGGTGGCCGTTCTGGTCGGCGAAGCCGGCGCGGATGCGCTCGCCGCCGCCGAGCTGGATCTGGCCGGAGCCTTGCACCTGCAGGAAGAACAGCTCGACCGGGTCGGCGGTCCAGGCGATCACCGGCGCCGGCAACGCGCCGTTGCGCCCGTCAATTTCCCCGCGCGAGTAATAAGGCACGAGGCGGCGGCCTTCCACCCTGCCGCGCAGGCGCAGGTTGCGCAGCTCCGGATTGATCGCGGCGAGGTCCACCACGATGAGATCGTCCGGCACGCCGAGGATCGGGTAGCGATTCACGTCGCTGCGCGTCCGGCTGCCTTCGATGACCGGCTCGTAATAGCCGGTGATCAGGCCGCGGTCCCCCGTCTCGGATGAGATCAGCGCATAAGGGCTGAAATTCGCCTCGAAGAATTCCCGTGCCGCGCGCTCGTCGTCGGCGGGCACGCTCGCCGCAAGCTCGCACAGGCGCCCGAAGCGCCGGCAACCGGAGGAAAACGCGCGCAGGCTCGGCGCCATCAAGGCGTGGTCCCATCCCGGCAGGTCGGCGAATGGCACGGCTTCATAGCGCGCGGTTTCCGGCGCCGGCTTCGGCGGCGGGCATTGCGGGCACGCAGAAGGAGTGCTCGGCAATTGCGCGCAGCCGGCGGCCAGTACAATCACCGCCAGAATGTGGGTGGTCATTCTCGAGATGAGCCTGGCCCTGGCGCTCGCCGCGTTCATCGTCTGGTGGACCTGGCCGGGAAAAGGCGGGCCTGACGACAAGGATCAGTGAAGCACGCGCGGCACTGACAACGTGAATTCCGGGATCGGCGCCTCGAAGCGCGTGCCGTCCTCGGCGACCATCTGGTAGCTGCCGCGCATGGTCCCCACCGGCGTCGCGATCGAGGCGCCGCTGGTGTACTCGAAGCTCTCTCCGGGCTGCAGCAGGGGCTGCGCGCCGACCACGCCCAGGCCGCGCACTTCCTGCACCAGGCCTTGCGCATCGGTGATGATCCAGTGGCGGCTGATGAGCTGCGCCGCCATGCTGCCCGCGTTGCGCAGGGTGATCGTGTAGGCGAACACGTAGCGCCCGCTTGCTTCATCGGATTGCTCCGGCAGGTACTGCGTCGCTGCGCTCACCGCGATGTCGTTGTGCTTCTCCTGCGCCATGCCTGCATTGTAAACTCGCGGCGGCCATGACGTTCCGCATCGCGCCCAGCATCCTGTCCGCGGATTTCGCGCGGCTGGGGGAGGAAGTAAGAGCGGTCGCGAAAGCGGGCGCCGATCTCATTCACTTCGACGTCATGGACAATCACTACGTGCCGAACCTCACCGTGGGCCCGCTGGTGTGCGCGGCGCTGCGCCCGCACGTGGAGCTGCCGCTCGACGTGCACCTGATGGTGAAGCCGGTCGACGGCCTGGTCCCCGCGTTCGCCAAGGCGGGCGCCAGCATCATCAGCTTCCATCCCGAGGCTTCGGAGCACGTCGACCGCACCATCGCCCTGATTCGGGAGCACGGCTGCAAGGCGGGCCTGGTCCTCAATCCGGCGACGCCGCTGAGCTGCCTCGACCACACCCTCGAGGGGCTCGACCTCGTGCTGATCATGTCGGTGAACCCGGGATTCGGCGGCCAGCAGTTCATCCCCTCCGTGCTTCCCAAGATCGCGGAGGCGCGCCGGCGCATCGACGCGACGCGCAAGGACATCTGGCTCGAGGTCGACGGCGGCATCAAGCCGGACAATATTGCGCAGGCAGCTCGCGCCGGAGCGGACACTTTCGTCGCGGGCTCGGCGATTTTCGGCGCACGGGACTACGGCGCGGTCATCCGCGACATGCGCGCGCGGCTCGCTGTGGTATAGTCGTTTGGTGCAGCTTCATTGCGCACAACTCGAGTCTCTCCCCTGGCGTAGCTGGCGCCGCTGGCGCCGCTAACCCTACACGCGCCGCGCGCGGCTCGCGGCGCGTTCGCCCAAGGCCGCAAGCAGTTCCCCAGGCAGCCGGAGAGATTCGTGACCGAGGTCGATTTCCATAAGCTCGCAAAGCAGGGCTATACGCGCGTCCCGGTGCTCGCCGAGGCGCGCGCGGATTTGTATACGCCGCTCGCGGTCTACGTGAAGCTCGCGAACGGCCCTTACTCCTATCTGCTGGAATCCGTGGTCGGTGGGGAGAGGTTCGGGCGCTACTCGTTCATCGGCCTTGCCTGCGCCGAGCGCATCGAGGCGCGCGGCCGCACGGTGCGGCGATTGCTGCGCGACGCGCGCGGCGCCGATGTCTGCCTGGAGAAGCTGGAGGACGCCGATCCCTTCGAATACGCGCGCGGCTGGCTGAAGCGCCACCGCGCGGCCCCGGCGCCGGCGGCGCTGCGCTTCGGCGGCGGCCTGGTCGGCTATTTCGGCTACGAGACGGTAAGGCACATCGAGCCTCACGCGTTGCGTGCCGAAAAACCCGACCTGCTCGGAACGCCGGACATGCTACTCCTCGTTTCCGACGAGCTCGCTGTGGTCGACAACGTGCTCGGCAAGCTCTACCTCGTGGTTTACGCCGATCCCCAGCAACCGGATGCCTTTCGCACGGCCAAGGAGCGGCTGGAGCATCTGCGCGCAAGGCTGGTGCGGCCGCTGCCCGAAGGCATGGTTTTGTCGCAGTTCAGGCATATTGAATCCTCTGTTCCGTTCGAGCGCACGTTTTCCGAGACCGGTTTCATGGACGCCGTGCGCGTGTCGAAGGAATACATCTTCGCGGGCGATGTGATGCAGGTACAGATCTCGCAGCGCAGCTCGCGGCCGTTCGACGCGACGCCGCTGTCGCTTTACCGGGCGCTGCGCGGGCTCAATCCATCGCCGTACATGTTCTATTTCGATTTCAACGATCACCACGTGGTCGGGGCATCGCCCGAGATCCTGGTCAGGCTTTCCGGAGACGCCATCACCCTGCGCCCCATCGCCGGCACGCGGCCGCGGGGCAGTACACCCGAGGAAGACGCCGCGATCGCCGAGGAGCTGCTCGCCGATCCGAAGGAGCGCGCCGAGCACGTCATGCTGATCGACCTAGGCCGCAACGACGTCGGCCGCGTCGCGGCGACGGGGAGCGTCAAGGTGACCGAGAAGATGGTGGTCGAGCGCTACTCGCACGTCATGCACATCGTCTCGAACGTCGAAGGGCGGATCGCGCCGGGCCTGGACGCCGTGGATGTCCTCAAGGCGAGCTTTCCGGCCGGCACGGTCACCGGCGCGCCCAAGGTACGGGCGATGCAGATCATCGACGAGCTGGAGCCGGTGAAGCGCGGCGTCTACAGCGGAGCCGTCGGCTACCTGGGCTTCAACGGCGACATGGACGTGGCGATCGCGATCCGCACCGCCGTGATCAAGGACAAGCGGCTGCACGTGCAGGCGGCCGCGGGCATCGTCGCGGACTCCGATCCGCAATCGGAATGGCAGGAAACGCAGCACAAGGCGCGCGCCATCCTGAGGGCCGCGGAAGTCGCGGCCGCGGAGGCCGCATGATCGTGATGCTCGACAATTACGACTCGTTCACCTACAACCTGGTCCAGTACCTGGGCGAGCTGGGAGCCGAGGTGCAGGTTTTTCGAAACGACGAAATTCCGATCCGGGACATCGAGAAGCTTTCGCCTTCGCATATCGTGATCTCCCCCGGCCCCTGCACGCCCAACGAGGCGGGGATCACCCTGGAGCTGATCGGGCGCATGGCGGGGCGCGTGCCGATCCTCGGCGTCTGCCTCGGGCACCAGGCGATCGGGCAGGCGTTCGGCGGCAGGGTAGTGCGCGCCAGGCAGGTGATGCATGGCAAGGTGTCGCGCATCCGGCACGACGGCAACGGGGTCTATTTTCAGGTTCCGGACGAGTTCATCGCGACGCGCTACCACTCGCTCGTCGTGGAGCGCCAATCGCTGCCGGGCTGCCTGGCGGTGAGCGCCGAGTCGGAGGACGGGGAGATCATGGGCTTGCGCCATCGCGACCTGCCGGTCGAAGGCGTGCAATTCCATCCCGAAGCGCTGCTCACCGAGCACGGCCACAGAATGCTGCGGAATTTCTTGGAAGGGAGATGACGATGAAGCAGATCACGGTCGCCGAAGCGATCCAGCGCACGGTCGAGCACCGCGAGGTGTTCCACGACGAGATGCTGCACGTGATGCGCCAGATCATGCGCGGCGAGCTCACGCCGGCGCAGATCGCGGGGTTCATCGTCGGCCTGCGCGTGAAGAAGGAAACGATCGGAGAGATCGCCGCCGCGGCGCAAGTGATGCGCGAGCTGGCGACCCACGTCGAGGTGAAGGACGATGCCCATCTGGTCGATACCTGCGGCACCGGCGGCGACGCGGCGCACACCTTCAACGTCTCGACCTGCGCGGCCTTCATCGCCGCAGCGGCGGGCGCCAGGGTGGCCAAGCACATGGGGCGCTCGGTGTCCTCGTCCTCGGGCAGCGCCGAAGTGCTGGAAGCGCTCGGCGCCAGCATTGCGCTCACGCCGCAGCAGACCGGGCAGGCGATCGACCAGCTCGGCCTCGGCTTCATGTTCGCGCCTGCGCACCACTCGGCCATGAAGTACGCCGCGCCGGTGCGCAAGGAGCTCGGCGTGCGCACTCTGTTCAACATCCTCGGGCCGCTCACCAACCCGGCGGGCGCGAAGAACCAGGTGATGGGCGTTTTCCACCCGGACCTGGTGGGCATCCAGGTCCGCGTGCTGCAGCGCCTGGGATCGAGGCACGTGATGACGGTGTACGGGCTGGACGGCTTGGACGAGATCTCGACTTCGGCCGAGACCATGGTCGGCGAGCTGGTGAAGGGGGAGATCAGCGAGTACCTCATCCATCCGTCCCACTTCGGGCTCGAGCTCTACGACCGCCGCGCCATCCAGGTGAATACCGTGGAGGAGTCGAAGGAGATGATCCTGGCGGTGCTCGGCAACCAGCCGGGACCGGCGCACAACATCGCTGCCATGAACGCCGGCGCCGCGATCTACGTTTCCGGGCTGTGCAAGACGTTCAAGGAGGGCATCGAGCGGGCGCGCCACGTCATCCAGAGCGGCGAGGCGAGGCGCAAGCTCGACGAGTTCGTGCAGTTCACGCAGAAACTGAAACTCGCGTGAACATCCTCGAGCGCATCCTGGAAGCCAAGCGCGCCGAGGTCGCGGCCGCGAAGGAGATGCTCGGCGAGGCCGCCGTCGCGGCGCGTGCGCGCGCCCAACCGCCGCCGCGCGATTTCACCGGCGCGCTCCGGGCGAAGCTGGCCGCGGGCCGCCCGGCGGTGATCGGCGAAATCAAGCGCGCGAGCCCCTCGCGCGGCGTGCTGCGCGAAAACTTCGATCCCGCAGCGATCGCGAAGAGCTACGCAGCGGCCGGCGCCGCCTGTCTTTCCGTGCTGACCGACCGCGAGTTCTTCCAGGGCTCGATCGAGCACCTGCAGGCGGCGCGGGCGAGCTGCCCGCTGCCGGCGCTGCGCAAGGACTTCATCGTCGAGCCCTACCAGGTGTACGAGGCGCGCGCCATCGGCGCCGACTGCATCCTGCTTATTGCCGTTTCTTTGAACGAGAAAGAAATGGCGGAGCTCGAGTCGCTGGCAAATGGGCTCGGCATGGCAGTGCTCGTCGAGGTGCACGACGCGAAGGATTTGGGCTCCGCGCTCAAACTCAAGACACCGCTCCTCGGCATCAACAACCGCGACCTGCACAGCTTCGAGACGCGGCTCGAGACCACGCTCGACTTGCTCGATCGCGTGCCCCGGGACCGGATCGTCATCACGGAGAGCGGCATCCTCGCGCCGGCCGATGTGGCGCGCATGCGCTCTAGCGGCGTGAACGCCTTCCTCGTCGGCGAAGCGTTCATGCGCGCGCCGGACCCCGGCGGGGCCCTGCGCGCGCTGTTCGCGGAAACCTAGAAGGCTAGAAAGTGTGCTGGTACTGCACGCCGAGAACGTGGATGCGTGCCTTGTAGCTGCCGTTGACTATGCCGGCACCGGTTGCCGTCTGGTCGTTGTTGATGTCGGCGTTTTTCACGCTGACCAGGGTATAGCCGAGGTCGAGCCTGCCATTGCGCGAGACCTGGTACGCCGCGCCGGCAGATAGCCAATAGCGGTCGTTGTCGGGCAGCCGTACGCTGCGGCTCTGGGCATTGGGCACCGGCGTCTGGTCGTACGCGGCTCCGAGCTTGAGCGTCCAGGGACCGTTCAACTTGTAATTGGCGCCAATGGAAGCGCGCCAGGTGTCGTCGAAGTTGAACGTCAGCGTGCTGAGGGTTGAGCCACTGGCCGCGCCGCTGCTCCGCACCAGAGGCAGTTGCTTGATCTTGCTCCAGTGCCACCAAGTGAGATCGCCGAGCAAATCCCATTGGGCATTCAGCTTATGCGCGACGCTGAATGAGAGGTTGTCCGGGGTTTTCAGATCCAACTTCACATTGCCGTTCGAGGTGCCTGCCGCCAGAGGCGGGATGCCGGCAAAGGCGGCAGGGACGTTCGAGAAGCTGGTGTTGCCGTCCATCTTGTAATCGAGCGATGACCGGTAGTGGATGCCCACGCGAGTGGCAGGGGCCACATCGAACAACGCGCCGATGTTGAAACCCCACGCGTCGCCGTCGACGCTGGTGGTGTTCTGACCTTCCACCCCCGGTCCGCCGATCGCGCCAAGCAAACCCGCGCCGCCGGCGGAAAAAGCGGTGGCCGAGTAGTTCACGCCGGTCTTGAGGTCAATTTTTCCGCGCTGATAGCTGATGCCACCGCCGATGCTGAAGCTGTCACTGAGCTTGTACGAAAGCGAGGGATTGATGTTGAGCGTCTTGACTTCGGACGAGATGCCCTGGAAGCGGCCGATCCAGCTGGAGTCGTATTCGGTCTTGAGGCCGAATGGGACGCTGATGCCGACGCCGAAGTGCATGCGCGGATTCAGGTCCATCACATAGAACATGCTCGGCACGATGGCGTCCTTGCCGGCGTCGCCTCCATCGCCGCCGGCCGTTTGCAGCGGCGCCGGAGAGCTCGCGCCATTGGAAAACTTCGTCGATGGGCTGATCGATACACCGCCGATCGCGAAATGCTTGCCCGCGCCCAGCCGGGACATACCGGCAGGGTTCCACCAGACAGTGGTCGCATCTTCGGCGACGGCAGCCGCGCCCGCGTAGGCATTCCCTAACCCGCTCACGCCTTGCTCGTACAGAGCAAAAGCGGCGGCGTGTGCTTCAGAACCGGCCAGCAGGCCGAGCGCGGACACGACCGCGCCCGCGAGCGCATTGCGTTTCATTTTGTCCCCCCCTCTGAAAACGTATACGTTACCAATTTTCTGGTTCCTTACCGAAGCAAAGACATCGCGCGGGGAAATTGCCGCAGTGCACAAACCACTTCGGAATTCCCGATCAAGCACTTAACAGCCATGCTGGCGCGTCCTCGATGCCGATATCCAGGCTCGATGCATTTCTTTGGATGCCGGTCCTGTTGCAGAGCCACAACACATGACCGTCGTTGGCGTCGCCAAAGCCTCTTTCTTGTTGGGCGCGAGCGAGGGGTTTGGCACACTCCGTCCAGCTTCTCTCGAGAGGAGCTGGCCTCGTTGCGTTCACTAGTGGGGGCCAGGTTTCACAGGTACATGTGCAAACAATGAGGAGAACCTGATGCAAAAGAAACTTTTAGGGATGGCGGTGGCGGCAGCTCTGGCCATGCCGGCGGTTGCGCTCGCGCAATCGGCCGTGCAGGTCTACGGCACGGTGCACCTGTCGGTTAACCAGGCGAAGTACACGGATTCTACCGACCAAACGACAGCCAACGCGGTACAAAGCACTACGAAGTACGGCGTCACGAGCCATGCATCCAACTGGGGCCTGCGCTCTACCGAGACGCTCGGTGCCGGGATGACCGCGTGGTTCCAGGTCGAGTTCAACATGAAGATGGCGCGCGACAACGGCGTGTTCGACGGCGACTCGACGGCGCGCAACTCGGGCGTCGGCCTGCGCGGCAACTTCGGTAACGTGTATCTCGGCACGTGGGAGACGCCGTGGTCGCAGACGTTCCGGCTGTGGGATGTCGGCACGATCGGCGGCTGGGGCCCAGTGACCTCGATCATCGGCCGTCGCGAACAGACCGGTACGAACCCGAGCCGCAACTGCGCAAACAATACAGGCGCGGCGGGTCAAGCTGCTTTGCCGGTACCGCCAATCTGCGGAAACGGCTCGGAATCCACCAATGGACCGAACGGCAATCTGGGCTACTCGCTCTGGCGTCGCTACAACTACGCGGTGTTCTATGAGTCGCCGCTCTTCGCGGGTGTGCAGTTGAAAGTCGCCTTCCAGCCCAACGAGAGAAAGGCGAATTTCACTAACCCTGATGCGACCCACGTGAACGAAAATCCGAGCTCCTGGTCTGGCTCGCTGACCTGGACCGGCTTGGGCGGGAGGGCGCGTGCCTTCGGTGCCACCATGCAGAATAAGGACTGGAGCAACGTTGGCGCGACAGACGGCGGCTTTACGGTTGGTGGCGGCTACGACTTCGGCGTGGTGAACGTCGGGGTGACCTACGAGGACTATACCTACAAGCCCGTTGCCGGCGATATGAAGGCGAAGGAATGGGCAGTCGGTATAGCCGTTCCTCTCGGGCCAGGCAAGATCGGCGCGTCGTACGCCAAGGCCAAGAAGCTCTCGGGTGATGGCGTAGCCGCGTCCGAGGCCGCTGGCACGAACGATACCGCCGCGAAGATGTGGAACATCGGCTACGAGTGGGCGCTCTCCAAGCGCACCGCGCTTGGCTTCGGCATCGCCAAGATCGACAACGGCGCGAACCAGGCGTTCGCCTGGACCGCCTCGATTCCGGTGCAAAACGGCTGGCAGTCGGGCGCAGTTCCGGCCGGAGTGGACACTACCAATATCTTTGTCTCTATGCGCCACTCGTTCTAACTGGACGGCTGGCATTGAGACGGGCGCCTTAGGGCGCCCGTTTTTTTTCTGCTAGGCTTTCGCCATGCTCTCCATGGACCGGCTCATTGCCGAGTTTGATCGCGCCTTGCGCGCCGTGGAGGGTGTTGCGAGATCTTCCCGGCCTTCCCCCGGCGAGAGCGTGCCGGAATCGGGGCTCGACGCTGAAGAGCGCGCGCAAGCGGCGGCGCTTATGCGGGTGAATCATGTCGGGGAGGTGTGCGCCCAGGCGCTTTATCAGGGGCAGTCGCTGACGGCGCGGAACGAGGAGGCGAAGAGCGCTCTGCTGAAAGCGGCAAATGAAGAGGAAGACCACCTCGCGTGGAGCGCAGACCGGATTCGCGAGCTGGGAGGTCGTCTCAGCCTGCTGAACCCGCTCTGGTATGCCGGGTCGTTTGCCATCGGCGCCGCCGCCGGGGCACTGGGCGACAGGTGGAATCTGGCGTTTCTCGCCGAAACCGAGCGTCAGGTCGAAGAGCATCTTTCCGGGCATCTCGAGGCGCTGCCGGCGGAGGACCGGCGCACGCGCTCGGTCGTCGAGGCGATGCGCGCCGACGAGGCGAGGCACCGCAACACCGCAATTCAGCTCGGAGCGGCCGAGCTTCCGTCCGCAGTCAAGCTGGCGATGCGCTTCGCTTCGAAGGTGATGACCACCGTCGCCTATCGGATTTAGCGTGCTGAACGTCTACATCGGGTACGACCCGAGGGAGTCGGTCGCCTTTTATACCCTCGCACATTCCATTCTTCGGCGGGCGTCGGTGCCCATATCAATTACTCCCTTGATGCAGTCGCAGCTGAAGGGTATCTACACAAGGGCGCGGGGCCCGACGGAATCCACCGAGTTCAGCCTGACCCGATTCCTCGTCCCGGCCCTGGCCGGTTTCCGGGGCTGGTCCATCTTCATGGACTGCGACATGCTTTGCCGCGCCGACCTCGCCGGGCTCGAGTCTCAGATCGAGAAGCAGGAAGACAAGGCAGTACTTGTTTGCAAGCACGACTACGTGCCGAAGACGGCGCGCAAATTTCTCGACCAGGTTCAGACCAGGTACCCGCGCAAGAACTGGTCGAGCTTGATGATTTTCAACAACGAGCGCTGCCGTGCCTTGACCGTCGAGTACGTCAATGCGGCGCCCGGACTCGATCTGCATCGGTTTGCCTGGACGGAGGATCGCGCGATCGGCGAGCTGCCGCTGGAATGGAACTGGCTGGTCGGAGAGTACGACTACAACACGGCGGCGAAGATCGTGCACTACACGATCGGCGGCCCGTACTTCGACGACTATCGCAATTGCGACTACGCTGAAGAGTGGTTCGCCGAATTCGAGTCTCTGATCAGTCCTCGACGATCTCGAAATCCTCGGTGATCTCGGCCGTCTTGCCGAGCATGATCGAGGCGGAGCAGTACTTCTCGTGCGACAGCCGAATCGCGTGCTCCACCAGGCTGCGCTTCAGCCCTTTTCCGCGCACCACGAAGTGCATGTGGATCCTGGTGAACACCTTGGGGTCGGTCTCGGCTCTCTCGGAGCTCAGCTTCACCTCGCACCCGGTCACGTTCTGCCCGCTCTTCTTGAGGATCACCACGACGTCGTAGGCGGTGCAGCCGCCGGTGCCGACGAGCACCATCTCCATCGGCCGCGGCGCGAGGTTTCGCCCGCCGCCATCGGCAGCTCCATCCATCGCCACGGCGTGATTGCTTCCGGTCTCGGCAAGGAACGTCATGCCGTCGCCCGTCCATCGGATGGTGCATTCCATCAGAGCCCCTTATTCTTCAATGGTTTGTACTTCGAAAGAGCGGCGGGTATTGCATTGCAGCATTGACGCGCTGCATAATGTATGCGGAATGCAGTTCGTTCTCCTCCACCCTCCTCCTTTGGTGGATTCGGCGCAACTCTCGCGAGTTGCGCCTTTTTTTCGGTAGAATCCGCACCTTTTCGCAACTCGGCGCATGAAGACCTACACGGCAAAAGCGGGCGAGATCCAGCACGGCTGGTATGTGATCGACGCTCAGGGCAAAGTCCTGGGGCGGCTGGCAGTGCATATCGCCTCGCGGCTGCGCGGCAAGCATAAGCCGGAGTACACGCCGCACGTAGACACCGGCGACTATATCGTCGTCGTCAACGTCGCGAAGCTGCGCGTCACCGGCAAGAAGGCCGAGAAGAAGACCTACTACCGCCATACCGAATACCCCGGCGGCATCCGGCAGACCAATTTTGCGAAGCTGCACGCGGCCAAGCCTGAGCGCGTGCTGCAGAAGGCGGTGAAAGGCATGCTGCCGAAGGGCCCGCTCGGCTACGCCATGCTGAGGAAGCTCAAGGTCTATGCAGGCGCTACGCATCCCCACTCGGCCCAGCAGCCGAAGACCCTCGAGATCTAGGAACCGGAATGGTCGGCGACTACTACTACGGCACCGGGCGGCGCAAGAGCGCCGTGGCCCGCGTGTTTCTGAAGCCCGGCAAGGGCCAGTTCGTCGTCAACGGCAAGCCGGTGGACGAATTCTTCGGGCGCGAGACCGGCCGCATGGTGGTGCGCCAGCCGCTCGAGCTCACCAAGAGCCTGTCGAGCTTCGACATCATGGTGAACGTGTACGGAGGCGGGGAAAGCGGACAGGCGGGCGCGGTGCGCCACGGCATCTCGCGTGCGTTGATCGAGTATGATGCCGGGTTGAAGCCCGCGTTGAGCGCGGCCGGGCTGGTGACGCGCGACGCGCGCGAGGTAGAGCGAAAGAAGGTCGGCTTGCACAAGGCAAGGCGGCGCAAGCAGTTCTCGAAACGTTGAACGAAGGCATCGCGCTTCTGCGAATCGAAAGCCGCCTCAGGGCGGCTTTCTTGTTTCTGGAGCCGGGAAGCGATGGTTAAGGCAGGCATCGTCGGCGGCACGGGTTACACGGGCGTAGAGCTGCTGAGACTGCTCGCGCAGCATCCGCGCGTCGAGCTGAAGGCCATCACCTCGCGCAAGGAAGCCGGGACTCCCGTCGCGGCGATGTTCCCCAGCCTGCGGCGCCGCGTGGAGCTCGCTTTCAGCGAACCCAGCGTGCAGGCGCTGCGCGGTTGCGACGTGGTGTTCTTCGCCACGCCGAACGGAGTCGCCATGAACGAGGCGCGTGCGCTGCTCGATTCGGGCGCGCGCCTGGTGGACCTGTCGGCTGACTTCCGCCTCAAGGATGTCGCCGAATGGGAGAAGTGGTACGGGGTGAAGCACGCCGCGCCCGAGCTTGTGCGCGACGCGGTGTACGGCTTGTGCGAGCTCAACCGCGAGTTGATCCGCGGCGCGCGCCTGGTCGCCAATCCCGGGTGCTACCCCACCGCGACGCAGCTCGGCTTCCTGCCGCTGGTCGAGGCGGGAGTCGTCGATCTGGATCACCTCATTGCCGACGCCAAGTCCGGCGTTAGCGGCGCCGGGCGCAAGGCTGACCTGCACCTCAGCTTTTCGGAGGCCGCGGATAATTTCATGGCGTACAACGTGCCGGGGCATCGCCACTGGCCGGAGATCCGCCAGGGGCTTGCCCAAGCGGCGAGGCGCGAAGTCGGGCTGGTGTTCACGACGCATCTCACTCCGCTCATTCGCGGTATCCACGCGACCCTGTATGGGCGGATCGCGCGCGAAGTCGACTTCCAGTCGCTGTTCGAGAAGCGCTACGTCGGCGAGCCCTTTGTCGATGTCATGCCGGCTGGCAGCCATCCCGACACCCGTTCAGTGCGCGCCGCGAACATGTGCCGGATCGCGGTTCACCGCCCGCCCGAAAGCGGGCGGCGTTCCGATACCTTGGTGGTGCTTTCAGTGATCGACAACCTCGTCAAGGGTGCTTCGGGCCAGGCGGTGCAGAACATGAACCTGATGTTCGGCTTGCCCGAGGCCGAAGGCCTCGCCCAGGTCGCGGTGGTCCCTTGAGGCGCGAGTGATTCGAAATCTGGTGCCGCGAGTGTGGAAGCTTCGCCAGCGCTTCGGCATCGCGGCGCCGCGCGTCACCATTCAGAGCCAAATCCCCTGGTACTGGCGCTGGATCGGCATCGCGGTGCTGCTCGGCATCTCGGCAGCCTCGGCGGCGTGGATCTACGACGCCGGGCGGCGCTTTGCCGGCTTCGACCGCAGCGAAGTCCAGGAGGAGCTGCGCGCGACGCGCAGTGCGCTCGAGGAGGCGCGTGCCGAGCTGGACCGCCTTCGCGCCATCGCGAATGCCGCCGATAACCGCCTTGCCATCGAGCGCACCGCCCAGCAGAAGCTCGCCCAGCAGATCCGCGCGCTGGAGCAGGAAAATGCCCGGGTGCGCGAAGAGCTGGCGACTTTCGAAAGCATGCTGTCGTCCGAGGCGCGCACCGCCAATGCCCTGTCGATCTACCGCTTCAAGGTGGAGCCCGATGTCTTGCCTGGGGAGTACCGCTACCGGCTGCTGCTCCTGACACCGACCACCCGCCAGGGCCGGGATTTCAATGGCCGGCTGGAGCTGCTGGTCAACCTGACGGAAGGGGGGCAGAGTGCTATCATGAGCTTTCCCGAGCCGGGCGACGCCGGCGCGGCAGCCTTTCGGTTGGCTTTCAAGTACTTCCGGAGGGTGGAGGGCACCTTCAGGGTGAGCCCGAAGGCAAAGGTGGAAAGCGTCCAGGTGCGCGTGTACGAGATGGGATCGAACCAGCCCCGCGCAACACTCAGCGTGAGCCTCTGACGGGGCCGAAGGGAGAGCAGATGTTCAACAAGACGAGTAAGCCGCAGAACCGGATCGATAGCCTGATCGGCGTGACGACGCGCATCGAAGGCAACGTGATTTTCAGCGGCGGCCTGCGCGTCGACGGCATGGTCCGCGGCAATGTCGCCGCCCTGGCGGACCAGCCGGGCACGCTGGTGGTGTCTTCCGACGCGCGCATCGATGGCGAGGTGCAGGCCGCCCACATCGTGGTCAACGGCACGATCAACGGCGCGGTGCACGCCACCGAGACGCTCGAACTCCAGGCGGGGTCGAGGGTCAAAGGCGATGTGTACTACAAGAGCATCGAAATCCACCAAGGGGCGGTGGTCGAGGGCAGGCTGGTGCACCACGTCGCCGACGCCAAAGGGGTCGAGCTGAAGCTCGCCTCGGGCGGATGAAACGGATCCAGGAGTGATGAAATGAACGCAGTCACCGAGATGCCTTCGCCGCTGGTGTTCAGCGACAGCGCCGCGAACAAGGTCAGGCAGCTGATCGACGAGGAAGGCAATCCCGAGCTGAAGCTGCGCGTGTTCGTCACCGGCGGCGGCTGCTCGGGCTTCCAGTACGGCTTTACCTTCGACGAGGTGAAGAACGAGGACGACGCCGTGATGGAAAAGAACGGCGTAATGCTGCTCATCGACCCGATGAGCTACCAGTACCTGGTGGGCGCGGAGATCGATTACCAGGAGGGGCTGGAAGGCGCCCAGTTCGTCATCAAGAACCCCAACGCGCAGAGCACCTGCGGTTGCGGGTCGTCGTTCTCCGTCTAGGGTTTTCCTACTCCAGCTGGGCGAGGTTGCTGTCGGCGAGCAGGTCGAGCCGCGCGATGAGCGGGCTCGCGTAATACTGGAACGCCGCCAGATCCTGCGCCGGCAATGGCAGCCCGGCCGGCATCGCCATCGAGAACGGATTGCGCGCCTGTCCGGCCACGCGGAACTCGTAATGCAGGTGCGGGCCGGTAGCCCATCCGGTCTGGCCGACAAAGCCGATCGTATCGTTCTGCACTATCTTTGCGCCGCGGTGCACGCCGGCGGCGAAGCGGCTCAGATGCGCATAGGTCGTGGCATATTGGCCGCGATGGCGGAGAAACACGACGTTGCCGTAGCCGCCCTTCACTCCGGCGAACTCGACTACGCCATCGCCCACCGCGCGCACGCGCGTGCCCGCCGGCGCGGCGTAATCGATGCCCTGGTGCGCGCGCCAGGACTTCGCAAAGGGGTGCATGCGCATGCCGAAACCCGAGCTCACGCGGGAGAACTCCAGCGGC
Organism: Burkholderiales bacterium; assembly: GCA_035476235.1. Taxonomy (GTDB): domain Bacteria; phylum Pseudomonadota; class Gammaproteobacteria; order Burkholderiales; family SG8-39; genus SCGC-AG-212-J23. The sequence continues at coordinate 2,343 of DATILQ010000176.1, read as the reverse complement.
GAGCGCAGGAATGCCTTGCGCAGATTCTTGCCGTCCGGCGCGTAGTAGCCGCCGCCGAAGTGAACCGCGCGATAGCTCCTGCCCTGGTTCACGAACTCGGCGGCGAGCACACGCCCGGGGCGCACCGGCCGGCCGGCGAGGTGATGCACCTCGTACACCACCGTGAAGCGGTCGCCCTTGCGCAGGTCGCGGTGGAAATCGATATCGCCGCCGAACACTTCGCCCAGCTGCATGGCCACGCTGTCCGGGATGCCGGCGGAATCGGCGGCGGCGAACAGCGAGCTGCGGACCACGCTCGCTTTCATGTCGATGCGCGTCTCGAGCAGCGCACGCTCTTCGCTGACGCGGTAGCTGTCGCGCTCCGGCGTGATTTGCACCACCGTGTCACGCCCTCCCAGGAAGCTCAATGAGATCGGCACGCCGTCGGCGCGCACCTCGGCATTGACCAGAGAACCGGGACGCAGCGTCTGCAGCACTCGCAGCCGCGCCAGGCGCGCGACCTGCGCCTCTTCGATACCCAGCCTCGAAAGGAAGCTCGCCAGCGTGTCGCCGCGCTGAAAAGGCTCCTCGCGGAAATAAGATGCAGGCGATGGAAGCAGCGCGTCATTCGCGCGGATCGATAGCGCCTCCACGAGCGACCGGGTCGCCGGCGTCGCCTGCCTGTCCGGGCCGGGGGCGATGGTCGCGAACGCGCCCACCACGCCGGAGATGGCGAGGATCGCGATGACGGCCGCGCGAGCGAGCGTCGGGCTGCGCATGGATCGGCTAGAATCCCTTGTTATTCAGAAACCTATAAACCCGCGGGAGTCTAGCAAAGATCGCGCGGGGCGCAAATCGACAATGTCACCCGTCCAGCAGGACATTCAGACCCTTCGCCGCGGAAGCGAAGAGCTGATCGTCGAGGAGGAGCTGGCCAGGAAGCTGGCGAGCGGGCGCAAGCTGCGGGTGAAGCTCGGGCTCGACCCGACGGCCCCCGACCTCCACCTGGGGCACACCGTGGTGATCAACAAGCTGCGGCATTTCCAGGAGCTGGGCCACCAGGTGCAGTTCCTGATCGGGGACTTCACCGGCATGATCGGCGACCCCACCGGGAAGAACCAGACGCGGCCGCCGCTCACCCGGGAGGAGATCCTGGCCAACGCGCAGAGCTACCGCGAGCAGGTGTTCAAGATCCTGGATCCGGCCAAGACCCAGATCCTGTTCAACTCGGAATGGTCCGACAAGCTGGGCGCCGAAGGCATGATCCGCCTCGCCGCACGCTACACGCTCGCCCGCTTGCTTGAGCGGGATGACTTCAATAAAAGATTCAAAAGCAAGCAGCCGATCGCGGTGCACGAGCTGCTCTATCCGCTGATGCAAGGCTATGACTCGGTGGCCATGAAGGCGGATGTCGAGCTCGGCGGCACCGATCAGAAATTCAACCTGCTGGTCGGCCGCGAGCTGCAAAAGGATTTCGGCCAGGAGCCGCAGTGCGTCATCACCATGCCGCTGCTCGAGGGCACCGATGGCAGGGAGAAGATGTCGAAGTCGCTCGGCAACTACATCGGCATCGCCGAGCCGCCGCAGGAGATGTTCGGCAAGCTGATGTCGATCTCCGACCCGCTGATGTGGCGCTACATCGACCTGCTTTCCTTCGAATCCGCCGAGACGATCGGGAAGTGGAGGCGCGAGGTCGAGGCGGGGCGCAACCCGCGCGAGGTCAAGGTGCGGTTCGCGACGGAGATCGTCGCGCGCTTCCATGGCACAAAGGCGGCCGACGCCGCCGCAGCCGAGTTCGAGCAGCGCTTCAGGCATGGGGTTCTTCCGCACGACATGCCGGAAGTCAAGGTGGTGATCGCGGGCGCGGTGACGATGGCGCAGGTTCTCAAGCTCGCGGGTCTGGTCGAGAGCACGTCAGAGGCAAACCGGCTGATCGGGCAGGGAGGCGTCAAAGTCGATGGCGAGCGGCTCTCCGACCGTGCGTTGAAGGCGCAACGCGGCAAGTCCTACGTGATCCAGGTCGGCAAGAGAAAGTTCGCGCGGGTCCACGTCGCGTGAGCGTGCCGCTGCACGAAATCTACGCGATCAAGTACGCGCACCACGCGCGCCGCGCGAGCGAGAACTTCATCGGCGGCGACCCGCACGACGGGCCGATGCCGCTCGACTATTTCGTGTGGGCGATCGTCGGCGAGAGCCGCATTTTCGTGGTCGATACCGGCTTCGGCGCGGTCGAGGCCAAGGCGCGGAAGCGCGAGCTGCTGCGCTCGCCGGGCGACGGCCTCAAGGCCATCGGCATCGATCCGGCCAAAGTCGCGGACGTGATCGTCACCCACATGCATTACGACCACGCCGGCAATCTCGACC
>DATILQ010000175.1:0-3002 GCA_035476235.1 Burkholderiales bacterium | reverse complement strand
CGTACTGTAAGCGCCCCGCGGTGCGCGTTCTATCCGGATTTTGCGCTGAGCACGTATTTGCGCGAGGTGCGCGGATCGAGCCGCGTGCGCTCGGCCACGGCGGCGTAGCTGCCGAGCCGCTGGTAGAGCATGGCGCTGTAGCCCGCGAGGACTTCATCGGCGCTCAGGCTGCCGGCGCGGAGCCGCACGATGAGACGTTCTTCTGCATCGAGCTCAGCCGGGGCGGCGAGGTCGGGCTTGTAGCCGCCGGTAAGGAATACGCGCCGCACCGCCTGCTCCAGCTCGCGCACGTTCCCCGGCCAGGCGTAATCGCGCGGCAAATCGCGCTCGAGTGCTTCCAGGACACGGCCGGCAAGGGTGGCGTCGCCGGCGGTCCGCGCGACGATCAGGCGAACCAGATCGGCGAGCTCGGACGCCGACTCCTGCAGGCGCTCGCGCAGCGTCGGTACGTGGATCACGTCGGAACAGAGCCGATAGTAGAAGTCGTCGCGAAAGCGGCCGCCCTGGCGCAGCTCGGCAATGGGACGGTTGGTCGCGGCGATCACTCGACCGGAGAAGCGCTTTTTCTCGCGGCCGCCAAGCGGCGTGAAAGTGCGCTCCTGCAGCACCTGCAGCAGCTTGATCTGCACGGGCACCGCGACTTCGCCGATTTCATCGAGGAACAGCGCCCCGTGCGGATTGCAGCGCTCGAACACGCCCTGATGGTGATCGATCGCGCCGGTGAAAGCCCCCTTGCGATGGCCGAAGAGTTCCGACTCGATCAGCGTCTCGGGGAATTGCGAGAGGTTGATGGCGATGAAGCTCTCGGCGAAGTTGGCGGCGAAGCGGCGTGCACTGGGCAGGTATGGGATGAACTCGGAACGGCCGATCGCCGCAGCTGCGGACCCCTTGCCGGTGCCCGTCTCGCCAAACAGCAGCGTCGAGAAGTCCTCCATGCGGTTCCACAGCGCCGCCTCATAGGCGCGCATGTCGTGCGTGAACATGTTGTTCCACAGCGCCTCGCGCAACCGCTGCATCGAGGCGCTAGCGCCGGCGAGCGCACGATCGATGAAATAGAACGCGCGGCGCAACTGGAAGAAAAAGGCGAAAAAGCGCGCTGCGCGCTCTTCGTTGAAGCCGCTCTGGACCAGCTCGCGCACCGCGTCATCGCCGAACGCCACGCCGAGAGGCTCGCCCACCTGCTTCGCCTGACGTTCGATGTGCGCATCGAGCTGGGGGACACAACGGTGGTAGGCCAGGTAGAGCAGCGCCGACTCGAGTAGCCCACGATCCTCGGCGCTCAGGCGCGAGAGCACGGTGTCGCGCAAGAACGGCCCGAGCTTCGCTGCCACCACGCGCGCCAGCGCCTCGCGATCGCTGGTCAGGTCACCGGGCGCGTCGGGCGCGAGCCGTCGGATGAGCGCCATTCGCTGCGGCGTGAAGGGATTGCCGAAGACGACGTCCGCTAGGCCGGACAGGAGCTCACGCTCGGCACCGGCGAATGGGGATGACATGCAAGAAATGTATGTCTCCCCAACACGTCATGCAACTCGACGCTCTAGCCGCATGAGGCGACTCCATAGATGTCAAGCACTTAGGCGCTGGCACAGCCGGTGCTCAATAGATCCAGCCGGCAATGACGCCGGCAGGGGAGCACAACATGAAAACGAGCATTGACGAGTGCTCGCGGCCGCGCTGCTCGCGGTGCCGCTTGTTCCCTGGCTCGCCACTGGCCTTGCGGAGTTGACCCGATGAGCGAAAAACTGACTGCGCGCGAGGCGCAAGTGCTGCGGCTCTTGGCTTCCGGCTGCACTTATTCGCAGGCCGCCGAGCGGCTCGGCGTGTCGCCGCACACCATCACGACGCATATCAAGAACCTTTATCGCAAGTTGCAGGTGCACTGTGCAGCCGGCGCGGTGATGCGTGCCGTGCAGCTGCGGTTGCTGGGCGAACATCCATGAACGTGATCATCATTGGCGCCGGCATGACGGGCATTGCCTTCGGGCCGATACACCAGGACCAGGCGTATCACCGCTTCGCGGATGGGCGCGTTCTTCTCGGCGTGCAGAACTTTGCCGACGTGGCGTCAAGTTTCGCCTTCGTGCTGGTCGGTATCGCCGGCGTGCTGCTGCTCTGGCGGAGTTCGGCCGGCCGGTTTTCCAGTTCCGACGAGTGGCGGGGCTACTGGTGGTTCTTCTGCGCCGTGGCGCTCGCAGGCATCGGCTCAGCGTACTATCACCTTGCTCCGGACGATGCGAGGCTCGCCTGGGATCGAATGCCTATCGCGGTCGCGTTCATGTGCCTGCTGAGCGCCTTGCTAACCGAGCGGCTGCGCATCTCGCACGGCCGGGCGCTGCTGGCGGCGCTCGCCGTCCTAGGCGCGGCGAGCGTGGTTTATTGGCGCGTCTTTGACGACCTGCGCCCATATGCGCTCGCGCAGTTCGGTTCGCTCGCCGCGATCGTCCTGCTGTGCGCCTGGTACCCGTCGCGCTTTTCGCAGGGCTGGGTAGTTTTCCTCGTGACGGCTTTGTATGGGCTTGCGAAGTTGTGCGAGCTGCGCGATCCGGAAATCTACGAGCTGACCCGCCACTTGCTGAGCGGACACACGCTAAAACACCTGATTTCCGCTGCCGCGATCGCCGTACTGCTCTGGTGGGTGACTTTCCGGCAGCCGATCTCAACCAGCCATGGTTAGGCCGCCTGAAACGCTGATCACCTGCCCGGTTATGAAGGCCGCCTCGTCCGACGCCAAGAAGGCGACGATGCCGGGAATATCGTCCGGCTGGCCGACGCGCTTCATGGGGATGGCGCGCACCAGCGCGTCGTAGACCTTCTGGCCGGCTTCGCCTTCGCCAAGAAAGCCGCGCAGGATCGGCGTGTCGGTCGGGCCCGGGCAGACGACGTTGACGGTGATGCCCTTGCGCGCCACCTCGCGGGCGAGCGTCTTGCTGAAGGAAATGATGCCGCCCTTGCACGCCGAGTAAACCGCCTCGCCGGAGGAGCCGACACGCGCCGCGTCGGAG
>DATILQ010000174.1:0-9741 GCA_035476235.1 Burkholderiales bacterium | reverse complement strand
TGCTTCACCAGCCCGACGCCCGGGCGGCTGCTCGAAGCGCGCGCGGCGAGCACGGTGCGCCGGTAGACGAGCGTATCGCCGGGGCGTACCGGATTGGGCCAGCGAATATTGTCGAGCCCTGGCGCGCCCAGGCTCTTGCTGCGATTGAGATAGCTCTCGCACATCAGGCGCATGCCGACCGAGCAGGTATGCCAGCCGCTTGCGATCAGCCCGCCGAACAAGCTCTTGCCGGCCGCTGCCGCGTCGACGTGGAATGGCTGCGGATCGAAGCGGCGAGCGAACTCGACGATCTCCTGCGCGGTGAAGCTGTGCTGCCCCATCTCCGCGCTGTCGCCGACCTTGAAATCCTCCCACCAGATCATGCCTGCGGCGCCGTGCGCTCGTAGCGCCGGACGCGGCTGCGCAGCTCATCGGGCAGCGGCGCGGCCTTCATGCTCGAGGGGTCGGCGTTCACGTACACCAGCTCGGCGGTGACCAGCGCTGCCTCCTCGGCTTCCCGATAGATCTCGAAGTGGAAGGTGATGCTCGAGCGGCCGAGCCTGGCGACCCGGCAGCAGACCGCCAGCACGTCGTCGTAGCGCGCCGAGCCGAGGTACTCGACGGTAGCCTTGCGCAGGAACACGTCGCTGGCGTATCGCTCGACGTAGCCATGGGGGTAGGACAAGCCGATCTCGCGCCAGTACTCGGCGATCGCGGTGTCGATGTAGGTGAGGTAATGGCCGTTGAACACGATCTTCTGCATGTCCACTTCGGCCCAGCGCACGCGCAGCCGCGGCGCGCAGACGAAATCCGCTCTCGGCATGGGGGAAAATTGCTACCTGCGTGACAACAGGCTAAAGTGTAAACGAGGAGGAGATCCCATGCTGCGCTCGGCATTGCTGGCAGTCACCCTTGCGCTCGTCGCGGCCGTCGCCGCGGCGCAAGGCACGGTCAAGATCGCGATCCTCGGGCCGATGGCTTTCGTGCAGGGCGAAAACCACTGGGCGGGCGCCGAAATGGCGCGCGACGAGATCAACAAGGCGGGCGGCATCAATGTCGGCGCTCGGCGCTTGCAGGTCGAGCTGATCCGGGCCGATACCAACGAGATCCAGTCGGTGCCGGACGCGACCAACGCCACCGAGCGCGTCATCACGCGCGACAAGGCCGACTTCCTGATCGGCGGCTTCCGCTCCGAGGCGGTGCTCGCGATGCAGGAAGTGGCGATGGACTACAAGAAGATTTTCCTCGGCGCGGGCGCGGCCGACGCCAGACTCGGCGAGAACGTCGAGAAAAATTACGATCGGTACAAATACTGGTTTCGGGTGACACCCGTCAAGTCGCCGGACCTTTTCCGCACCCTGATGGCGGTCCTCAACACGATTGGCGATCAGGTTCGGCAATCGCTTAAGAAAGATCAGCCCAAGGTGGCACTGATCGCGGAGAAGGCGGTGTGGACGGAGCCCATCGTCAGGGCCGTTCAGGCGACTTTGCCGAAGATGAATATGGATCTCGTTGGCACTTGGCAGCCTTCCGCGGTCGCGACCGATGTCACCGCCGAGCTCTCGGCGATCGAACGGTCCGGCGCGGACATCGTGTTCACTCTGCTCTCCGGGCCGGTCGGCATCTCGGTCGGCAGGCAGATGGGCGAGCGCAACATGAAGGCCGTCGCCTGGGGCATCAATGTCGAAGGGCAGAAGGAGGAGTTCTGGCAGGCGGCTGCGGGCAAGGCGCAGTTCGTGTCGACGCTGGACACTTACTCCGAGGTCGAGATGACGCCCAAGACCATACCGTTCGTGCGCGCGTTCAAGGAGCGCTTCAAGAAGGCGCCGACCTACAACGCGGCGACCTACGATGCGATCATGATCCTCAAGGCGGCGATCGAGCAGGCGGGCAGCACCGATGCCGACAAGCTGGTGCCGGTGATCGAGAAGATGGAGCACGTCGGCACGGCGGGCATCGACACCTGGGACAAGCGCCACGACCTGGTGTGGGCGGTCGGCAAGACCGCCGGCATCGCGGTGCAATGGCAGGACGGCAAGAAAGTGCCGTTCTGGCCGCCGCAGGTGAAGGGCATGCAGCCCTTCAAGATGCCCAAGCAGTAGGTTTCTAGATTCTCCAGGACATCCTCGTAACGGGGCTGGTCAACGGCGGCGTCTATGCGCTGCTGGCGATCGGCTTTTCGCTGATTTTCGGCGTCGCGCGCATCGTCAACATCGCGCACACCGCCTTTTACATGCTCGCCGCGTACTGCTTCTACACGCTGATGGTGAAGGTCGGGCTCGGCTTCGTGCTGTCGGCGCTGGTCGCGGTGGGGGCGGTGACGGCTCTTTCGGTGATCTGCTACCGGCTGGTCATCGAGCCGGTGCGCGAGCACGAGGCGGCGGTGCTCATCGCCACCATCGCGCTCGCGCTCATTTTCCAGGAGCTGATGCTCTACAGCTTCGGCGGCCACTACCTCGGCATCCCGTCGACGCTCGAGGGCGGCGTGCGCCTTTTCGGCGTGAGCATTCCCTACCAGCGGCTCCTGATCCTGGTGGTGGCGGCCGCGATGCTGATTTTCTGCTGGTTCGTCCTGTACAGGACGCGCCTGGGGCTGGCCGTGCGCGCCACGGCGAATGATCTCGAGGTCGCCAACCTGATGGGCATGAACGTCAACAGGATCGCGATGGCGACCGTGGCGATCTCGGTCGCGCTGGCGGCGATCGCCGGCGTAGTCGTGGCGCCGGTGTACGTGGTCGACCCGTTCATGTGGCTCGCGCCGCTCGTCACCATGCTCGCCATCGTGGTGCTCGGCGGCCTGGGCAGCCTCAAGGGCAGCCTGATCGGCGCGCTGATCATCGGTTATGTCGAGGCGATCACGGTGTTCGCGGTGCCGGCAGGCGCGTATCTCAAGGGAGCGGTCGCGCTCCTCATCATGGTGATCGTGCTGCTGGTGCGGCCGGAGGGACTGTTCGGGGTTGCCTTCGAGGAAGAACGCTGATGTACTGGTTGCGCAGGGCGTGGGCGGAGCTGCGCAACGAGGTGTTCGTCCTGCCTTCGCGCACACTGGTGCTGGCCTGGGTCGTGGCGCTTCTCGCGCTGCCGGCGGTTTACGGCGACCCGTACGTGATGCGCATCCTCACCATGAGCTGCCTGTTCGCGATCTTCGCGGCGAGCTGGGACCTGCTGGCCGGCTATACCGGCCAGGTCAACTTTGGCCACGCGCTGTTCTTCGGCGCCGGCGCCTATGCCTCGGCGCTCGTTTCGCTCAAGCTCGGCGTCACTCCCTGGGCGAGCGTTTTCGCCGGCGCCGCGGTGGCGACTTTGTTCGGGTTCCTGGCCGGCTACCTTTGCCTGCGGCTGCGCGGCTCGTATCTGTCGCTCGCCACCCTGGCGTTTCCGCTGATCGCGCTCGGGCTGCTGTTCGCGTTTCCGGATTTTTCGGGCGGCGAGCTCGGCATTTCCGGGCTGCGCCGGCTGACGCCGAGCGCGACCGGCAACTACTACGTCGCGGCGGTTTCGATGCTCCTCATCGTGTTCGGCTTGTGGCGGCTGGCGGACTCCAAGTTCGGCCTCGTGCTGCATGCGATCCGCGACGACGAAGTGGCGGCGCGCGCCTCCGGCATCAACACGCCGCGCTACAAGCTGATCGCGTTCGCGGCCTCGGCCGCCGCAGCGGGCTTTGCGGGCGCGCTGTTCGCGCATTACCTGCGCGTCGCAGGCCCGTCCACGCTCGAGGTGGCGCTTTCGTTCCAGGTGGTGATCTGGGGAATCTTCGGCGGCGGCGCCACGATCTACGGCCCGGTCGCCGCCGTCTTCATCCTGTACCCGCTCACCGAGTGGCTTGGCAGCTTCAGGACCTTCGGCGAGCTCAGGCTGCTGCTGTTCGCCGTCGTCGTGCTGCTGGTGCTTTTGTTCATGCCGCGCGGCCTCGCGCCCTGGGTGCGCGACAAGATCGAGACCCAATGCCCGCGCTGCAAGCAGAGAAACGCCTTTTACAGAAAAATCTGCAGATTGTGTGGCGCCGCGCTACAGGCCCAGGTACCCGGCGCGCAGCGTCTCGTCGGCCATCAGTGAGCGCGCGCTGCCCTGCGCGATGATGCGGCCTTGCGACAGCACGTAGCTGCGGTCGGCCATCCGGAACACCTGCCCCACCTCCTGCTCCACCAGCAGGACCGCGGTTCCCCCGCCGTGGACGCGCCGGATCGCCGCGAACAGCTCCTCGCGGATGAGCGGCGCGAGACCCAGCGAAGGCTCGTCGACGGCGAGGAGCCGCGCCTCGTACATGAGGGCGCGGGCGATCGCGAGCATCTGCTGCTCGCCGCCGGACAGCGTCCCGGCGATCTGGTCCTTGCGCTCGGCAAGGCGTGGAAACAAGGCAAAGGAGCGGTCCAGACGGCGCCGGGTGTCAAGACTGCTTCTCGATAGAAAAGCGCCGGCCATGAGATTCTCCAGCACCGTCAGCTCGCGGAAAGGCCGCCTGCGCTCCGGGCAGTGCACCAGTCCCCGCCGGCGGATTTCGTGTGCCGGCAGGCCTTCGATGCGCTCCGCGCCGAAGCGTACTTCGCCGGCCAGAACGATGTCGCCGCCGGCGCCGCGCTTCATCCGCGCCTCGAAGCGCACCAGCCCGGAGATGGCGCGCAGCAGGGTCGACTTGCCGGCGCCATTGGGCCCGACGATGCCGACGAACTCGCCGTCATTCACGGCGAGCGACACGCCGTTCAGGATCTGTGCCTTGTCGTAGCGCACGCCGAGCTCCTTCACCTCAAGCAGCGGCATGCTCGCTCCCCAGGTAGGCCTCGATCACCTTCGGATTGCGCACCACCTCGGCAGGCGCCCCGTCGGCGATGATCTCGCCGTAGTCGACGACGATCACCCGGTCGACGATCGCCATCAGCTCCTTGAGCTTGTGCTCGATCATCAGCACCGCGGGACCTTCGGAATGCAGCCGGCCGAAGCGGCCGCCCTTGTGCAGGCGGCGGATCGACTTGGCGAGCAGCTCCGCTTCGGCCGGGCTCAGGCCGCCGAGCGGCTCGTCGAGCAGCAGCAGCTCGGGCTCGGTGGCAATCGCGCGCGCCAGCTCGAGGCGCTTGAGATCGCCTTGCGACAGCGCGGCCGCGGGCTCGAGCGCCATGTCCGAGATGCCGACGAACTCGAGCGCGTCCATCGCTTTCGCCTCGATGCTCTTGACCCATTCACCGCCGCGGCGCGCGCGCGGCGCCACCAGCGGCACCATGACGTTGGCGATGATGGGCAGGTGGCGGAAAGGCCGCGTGTTCTGGAACGTGCCGGCGATGCCGCGCTCGACCACTTCCCATGGCCGCAGGGCGGTGATGTCCGCGCCGCGGAACACGATGCTTCCCGCATCGGGCTTGAGGATTTTCGTGATCAGCCGCAGCAGCGTGGTCTTGCCGGCGCCGTTCGGGCCGATCAGCCCGACGATCTCGTCGCGCCGCACCTCGAAGCTGATCCGATCGACCGCCACCAGGCCGCCGAAGCGCTTGGTGAGGCGGTCGACCCGCAGGAGCGGCGCGGACATGCGGCTAGAATACCTCGTGGACGACAAGAAGTTCCTCGAGCAGATGGGCGCCGAGCTCGCCGGCTGGGCGCATCCGGCCGAGCGATTGCAACAGGCGCTGGAGAAAGACGAGTTCACGCTGTTCTGCCAGCCCATCCTGGCGCTCACCGGCGCCGAGCGCTACCCGATGGCGGAAATCCTGGTGCGGCTGCGCGAGGAGGAACGGGCGCTGCTGCCGCCGGGCGAGTTCCTGCCGGTGTTCGAGCACTACCGCCTGATGCCGCAGCTCGACCGGTGGGTCGTGCGCACTACCGTCAAGCGCCTGGCGCGCGGCTCGCGCATTCCTCGCTTTACCGTGAATCTGTCCGGGCAGACGCTGGAGGACGCGGACTTTCCGCGCTTCGTCGCAGGGCAGCTGGCGTCGAACAGCGTGGCGGCGGGCGCGCTGCTGTTCGAAATCGACGAGAGCGATACGCTCGCGCGGCTGGATGCCGCCGTGCGCTTCGCGAACGCCTACCGCGCGCTCGGCGGCAAGCTGCTGATCGACGGCTTCGGCCGCAGGTCCGTCTCCTTCAACGCGGTCGAGGCGCTCGGAGCGGAATACGTCAAGGTGGACGGCGCCATCACCCGCAAGCTCCTGACGAGCGACGTTGCCAAGGCGAAGATGAACGCGCTGCTGCGCGTGGCCGAGGCGCTCGGCTTCGCCATGGTCGCGGAATTCGTCGAGGATCAGGCGGTGCTGCTGCGGCTCAAGGCGCTCGGCGTGGGCTACGCGCAGGGCTTCGGCATCTACCAGCCTCACCCGGTCGATTCCTTCGCGCCCGAGCCGGCGCGCTAAGAGCCCGTTTCCTCTCTCAGCTCGCGCCGCGACACCTTGCCGACGTCGGTCTTCGGCAGCTCGCCGCGGAACTCGACGATGTGCGGCACCTTGTACTCGGCGAGCTGCTGCCTGCAGTACGCCTTGATCTCGTCCTCGCTCAGCTTGCCGCGCGCGTCGGCCTGCAGGACCACGATTGCCTTGATCCGCTGTCCAACCGAAGGGTCGGCGACGCCGATCACGCCGGCCGCCTTCACCTGGGGATGGCCGTAGAGCACGTCCTCCACGTCCTTGGCGAAGATCGAGTAGCCCTTGTACTTGATCAGGTCCTTGGAGCGGTCGTAGAAGTGGAAGTAGCCTTCGCCGTCCATGCGTACGATGTCGCCGGTGCGCAGCCACCGCTTGCCGTCCTTCTCGACGAAGGCGCGCGCGGTCTCCGCGGGCCGGTTCCAGTAGCCGAGCATCACGTTCGGGCCGTCGAGCACCAGCTCGCCCGTCTCCCCCTCGGCGGCGAATTCGAGCGTCTCGGGATCGATCACCGCGGCCTGCATGTTGGTCACCGGGCAGCCGAAGCTCCCGGTCTTCGGCCGCTGCAGCGGATTGAGGTGGCTCAGCGATGCGGTTTCCGACAGGCCATAGCCCTCGATGATGGTCGACCCGGTGCGCCGCGCCCAGGCGCGCAGCGTCGATTCGTGCAGGGTGTCGGCGCCCGAGAGCACCAGCTTCAATCGCCGCCAGTCGACCTTGTTGGTGTCCTTGTGGTCCTTCAGGTACTCGTATAGCGTCGGCACGCCGTAAAACACCGTGGCCTGGTAGCGCTCCATCGCCGTGAGGATCGCTTCGGTGTCGGGGCTGGTGAGCAGGACCAGCAGGTTTCCCTGGCACAGGCCGTTCAGCATGATCACGGCCTGGCCGTAGATGTGGAAGAACGGCAGGAAGGCGAGAATCACCTCCTTGCCCGGTTCGAAGCCCGTGAAAGCCGCTTGAGCGCCGGCCAGCGCCGCGACGAGGTTGTAATGCGTCAGCATGACGCCTTTCGGATTCCCGGTCGTGCCGCCGGTGTAGGGCAGCGCGGCGATGTCGGTTTTCGGGTCGACAGCGATCGCGGGAGGCCGCGGCGGATAGCGCTTCAACAGATCCTGCAGCTGATGCGCCTGCACAGGAGTTTGCATCTTCCTCGAGAACAGACGTTTCAACGCCGGCAGATACTCGCCCACGTTGGTCACTACGAGCAGGTCGATGACGACACCCGCTTTCGCGACCTTCTCGTAGAGGACGTCCTGGCAGATCACGGCTCTCGCGCCGCTGTCCTCGAGCTGGTAGCGCACCTCGTGGCTGGTGTACACCGGGCTGATCGGCGTGAGCGTGGCGCCGCACTTCAGCGCCGCGAAATAGGCGATGATGAATTGCGGGCTGTTGACGAGGTACAGCGCGACGCGGTCGCCCTTTTTCACGCCGAGCTCGGCGAGCGCGCAGGCGAGGCGGTCGGTCGCCTCGCGCAGCTCCCGGTAGGTGATCGAACGGCCATAGAACACCACCGCGGTGCGCTCGGGGGCGCGCTCGGTCGCCTCGTCGAATATCCGGCTGACGGACTTCAGCGGCACTTCGACCGAGGCCGGCACGCCCTCCTGGTAGTGCTTGAGCCAGGGGCGGGACAGATAGCGCTCGCTTGCGCCCATACCTCCTCCGATCGAAGATTCTAGCGTGATGGACGAGCTCGTCGCGCGCAGCCTCGCCAAATGGCCGAACGTGCCCGCGGTTTACGGCTGGCTCGCGCTCGACCGCCGGGGCAACTGGCGAATCAAGGGACAGCGGATCAGCAATGTCGCGCTGCGCGAGTTCATCGCCCGCAACTACGAATGCGACGCGCAGGGACGCTGGTTTTTCCAGAACGGCCCGCAGCGCGTGTATGTGAGCCTCGCGTATACGCCGCTCGTGGTGCGCTACGACGCGGACCGGCTGTTCGACCACTGCGGGCGGCCGTTCGGCTGCGACACGATCTATCAGGACGACGAGGGCTCGGTGCTGATCGCCGCCGGGGGGAGAGTCGCCCTGCTCGACGATCGGGAGCTCGCTCGTTTCGCGGACCGGGCCGAGTCTCTGGCGCGCATCACCCGCGCGGAGGTGCCGCTGCGCTTCGGGTTCATTCCCGAGCCGAAGCCCTAGCATTCGCCGCTTTCCGCAGCGCGAGTTTCCTTGCGCTGACCCGATTTCCTCTTTATAATCCGGCCTCTTTTTCAGCCCCGGGGCGGCTATTCAGAGTCAGCGAATGCCGCCCGGTTCGTTTCTGGAAACGTAAAAACATGCCCACCGTCAACCAGTTAGTGCGTGCGGGGCGCGCCGCGAAGCGCGCCAAGTCGAAAGTCCCGGCGCTGGCCGGCTCGCCGCAGAAGCGGGGGGTCTGCACGCGGGTCTACACGACCACGCCCAAGAAGCCGAATTCGGCGCTGCGCAAGGTGGCAAAAGTGCGGCTCACCAACGGCTTCGAGGTGATCGGCTACATCGGCGGCGAGGGCCACAACCTGCAGGAGCACTCGGTGGTGCTGATCCGCGGCGGGCGAGTCAAGGACCTGCCGGGCGTGCGCTACCACATCGTGCGCGGCTCCCTCGACACGCAGGGCGTCAAGGACCGCAAGCAGGCGCGCTCCAAGTACGGCGCCAAGGCGCCCAAGTCGGCTTAAGGGAGAGAGCGGAACATGCCGCGTCGCAGAGAAGTCCCGAAGCGCGAGATCCTGCCGGATCCGAAATTCAATAACGTCGACGTCGCCAAGTTCGTCAACGTGCTGATGACCCGGGGCAAGAAATCGGTTGCAGAGAGAATCATCTACGGCGCGCTCGACAGCATCAAGTCGAAGTCGGGCAAGGATCCGATCGAGGTGTTCACGCTGGCGGTGCAGAACGTGAAGCCGGTGGTCGAGGTGAAGAGCCGGCGCGTCGGCGGCGCCAACTACCAGGTGCCGGTCGAGGTGCGGCCGGTCCGGCGCATCGCGCTCGCCATGCGCTGGATCCGCGAGGCGGCGCAGAAGCGCGGCGAGAAGTCGATGACCGTGCGGCTGGCCGGCGAGCTGCAGGAAGCCGCCGAGGGTCGCGGCGGCGCGATGAAGAAGCGCGAGGAAGTGCATCGCATGGCGGAAGCCAACAAGGCTTTCTCGCATTACAGGTTCTAGGAAGGATCAAGGAACAGTGGCCGTGGCTCGCAAGACTCCCATCGAACGCTACCGGAACATCGGCATCTCGGCGCACATCGACGCCGGCAAGACCACGACCACCGAGCGCATCCTCTATTACACCGGCGTCAACCACAAGATCGGCGAGGTGCACGACGGCGCCGCGACGATGGACTGGATGGAGCAGGAACAGGAGCGCGGCATCACCATCACTTCCGCGGCGACCACGTGCTACTGGAAGGACATGTCCATGCCCTATCCGGAGCACCGCATCAACATCA
>DATILQ010000173.1:0-8500 GCA_035476235.1 Burkholderiales bacterium | reverse complement strand
ACCACCGCATCGGCGCGCAGGATGGCGTAATAGGCGATGATGAATTGCGGGCTGTTCTGCAGGTACATCAGGACCCGGTCGCCGCGGCGCACGCCGCAGCGCTTCTGCAGGAAGCCGGCGAGCGCGTCGGCTTCGCGCTCGAGCTCGGCATAGGTGATTTTCGTGCCGTAGAAATCGATCGCCGTCTTGCCCGGGTGACGGTCGGCGCTCGCCGCGAGGTTCGCGTACACGCTCGCCCGCGGCACTTCCAGAGTGTGCGGCAGGCCCGGCGGCCAATGCGCGTAATGCCTGGTAAACATCAGACGGCGAAGCGCTTGACCGCTTTCTCGTCCCAGGTCATGCCGAGGCCGGGCCGCTCGGGAATCGGCACATGGCCATCCTTCACCTGCATCGGCTCGCGCAGGACCGGCTCTGCCCAGTCGACGAACTCGAGCCAGTGGCAGGTCGGCGTGGCGGCGAGCAGATGGCAGCTCGCCTCGGGGAACAGGTGGCTCGACATCTCCACGCCCGCGCCTTGCGCCAGCGCGGCGGCGCGCATCCAGCCGGTGACGCCGCCGATGCGCTGCGCGTCCGGCATGACGAAATCGCAGGCACCGGCGGCCAATGCCTGCGCCATCTGCTCAGGCCCCATGAAGTTCTCGCCGATCTGGATCGGCGTCGCGATCTCGCGCGCCAGGCGGGCGCAGCCGGCGAAGTCGTCTGCGCGCACCGGCTCCTCGATCCAGCAAACGCCGCCCTCCTCGTCGATCATGCGGCCGCGCCTGAGCGCCTCGGCGACGCTCAGCCCCTGGTTGAAGTCCACCATCAGGACGACGTTCGGCCCGATCGCCTTTTTTACTTCCCGCAGAGCCTGCAGATCTTCGCGCGCCTCCGGCCGTCCGAGCCGCAGCTTTACCGCAGTAAAGCCTTCGTTCACCAGTTCTTGCGCCTCCGCGGCCAGCGATTTGAGAGGCATGATTCCCAACCCCTTGGAGTTATAAGCGGGGATCGGCCGCGGCGTGGTGCCCAGCAGGCGCGCGAGCGGCAGGCCGAGCGCCTGGCCGGCCGCGTCCCAGGCTGCCATGTCGATCCCCGACATCGCGAAAAGCACGATGTTGTGCACGCCGAGCAACGTGTACTTCGCGCGCAGCTTGCGCTCGATGTCGAACGGCGCCACCGGGTCGCCCTTCAGCATCTCGGCCATCGCCTCGACCAGCCCGGCGATCGGCGGCAGGTTGTGCTTGCCGATGCCGAACAGGTACGAGCGCCCGACGATGCCGCCGTCGGTCTGCAGGTCGATGAGCAGCAGCGCGGCGGCAGTAAGCGCTCCGGTGCTGGTGGCGAGCGGCCGCTTCATGGGGGCGGCGACCGCGCGGGTCCGGATACTCTCGACCTTCAGTTTCATTTCCCCTCGAAGCGCGGCTTGCGCTTCTCCATGAAGGCGCGCCGGCCCTCCTTGTAGTCCTCGCTCTTCGCGCAGCGCTCGATCGCCGCGCGCATGCGCCCCGCGTCCGGCGCGCCGGAGGCCTTCACGTATTCCTCGAGAACCGTCTTGGTATTGGCGATCGCCAGCGGCGCGTTATCGCACAGGATCTGAAGAATGTCCCCGACCGCGCTTTGCAGCTCGGCGTCGGGGAACACTTGATGCACCAACCCCATGGCGAGCGACTCCGCTGCAGAATAGCGCCGGCCGAGGAACATGATCTCTCGCGTACGCGCGTGACCCACGGTTTCCAGCAGGCGCTTGTGGCCCTCGACGTTGTAGGCGAGGCCGAGCTTCGCCGCCGGGATGCCGAACTGCGCCGATTCGCCGCAGTAGCGCAGATCGCAGGCGAGCGCCACCTCGAGCCCGCCGCCCAGGCAGAAGCCGTGAATCATCGCCACGCAGGGCTTGAGCGAGCCCTGGATCGAGTGCAGCACCCGGTCGAGCAGGTCGTCGTATTGCGATACCGCGCCCTGTTCAGAGCGCGCTGTCTCGAATTCGGAGATATCGGCACCGGCGGAAAACGCTTCGTTGCCGGCGCCGCGGAACGCGACGCAGCGCACTTCGCGATCGGCGTCGAAGCGCGCCATCGCCTCCGGGATGCCGCGCCACATGACGCCGCTGATCGCGTTGCGCCGCTGCGGATTGTCGAAGACGATCCAGCCGACGTTCGCCTGCTTTTCGACTTTCAGGCTCACGGTTTGCCGGATGGGCCGTAAATGGAAGGCGGTTTCGTCGCCGGGTCGCGAGGCGTCCAGCGGCCGGCTTCGACCTGATGGAAGAAATCCTCGAGCAAGCGGTTGAACACCGCCGGCTCCTCCATGTTGAGCACGTGCCCGCTCTTGGGCAGCACGGCCAGCGCCGCCGTGGGGATGGTGCGCTTCATGAGAACCGAGGCCTCGAGCGATCCCTCGTCCTCGTCGCCCGCCACGATCAGCGCCGGCACGTCGATGCGGGCCATTTCGTCGATCAGCTTGTAAAGCGAGGGCCGTCGCGCCTGGTAGCCGAGCATGGTGTTCGCCGAGCCCTGCGCCGAATGCTCCGAGAAGTGGCGCGCGAAATCGGCGAAGGCGCGCGGGTTCTTCTCCTGCAGCTGGACGCGTGCCGGGCCCTGGCCGTAGGTGGCCGCGGCGTGCGCCATGCCGCTCTCGAGCATCAGCCTGGCGAGCGCGCGGGAATCGTCCTGGAACTTCTGCTGCTGCGCCGGGTGCGCGCCGTAGCCGCAGCCGGCGATGGTGAGGGAAAGCGCGCGATAGCCATACGCCATGCCGAAATGCAGCGTGGCGAAGGCGCCCATCGACAGCCCGACGACGTGCGCGCGCTGGATGCCGAGCGCATCGAGCACGCAGCGGATGTCGTCGCGGGCGCGCGCCTGCGAATAGCGCTCGACGTCCTGCGGAACGTCGGAGGGCGGGTAGCCGCGCGCGTTATACGCGATGCAGCGATAGCGGCGCGAGAAATGGCGCAGCTGCGGCTCCCAGCTGCGATGATCGCCCGCGAACTCGTGGACGAATAAGACAGGTGTACCCGCGCCGGCTTCTTCATAGTAAAGCCGCACGCCGTCGTCCGCGGTAATGAGCGGGTTCATTGTGGCATTCTATGTCGGTGAAAGCGGTTCTCTGCAAGCAGTACGGCCCGCCCGAAACCCTGGTGGTCGAAGAGCTGCCCTCGCCGCGCGCCGGGCCGGGCGAAGCGGTGGTGTCGGTCAAGGCGGCGAGCGTCAACTTTCCCGACGTGCTCATCATCCAGAACAAGTACCAGTTCAAGCCGCCGCTGCCGTTCTCCCCTGGCAGCGAGCTGGCGGGCGTGGTGAAGGAAGTCGGCGCGGGCGTGAGCAGCGTGCGGCCCGGCGACAAGGTGATGGCCTTCACCACCTACGGCGCGTTTGCCGAGGAGGTGAAAACCGACGCGGCGCGGCTGCTGCCGATTCCCGAGGGCATGGATTACGAGAGCGCGGCGGCATTCGTGCTCACCTACGGCACCTCGGACCATGCATTGCGCGACCGCGGCTCCCTGCAGGCCGGCGAGACCCTGCTCGTGCTCGGCGCGGCCGGCGGCGTCGGCCTTGCCGCGATCGAGATCGGCAAGGCGCTCGGCGCGCGCGTCATCGCCTGCGCCTCGAGCGACGAGAAGCTCGCGGTCTGCCGAGAGCACGGCGCCGACGCGACCATCAACTATGCCGCCGAAGATCTGCGCGAGCGCATCAAAAGCCTGACCGGGGGACAGGGGGTTGAGGTCATCTACGACCCGGTTGGCGGCGCCTACACCGAGCCGGCGTTCCGCTCCATCGCCTGGCGGGGACGGCTGCTCGTGGTCGGCTTCGCCGCCGGCGAGATCCCCAAGCTGCCGCTGAACCTCGCGCTCCTCAAGGGCGCTGCGGTGGTGGGCGTGTTCTGGGGCGACTTCGCGCGCCGAGAGCCGAAGGCCTTCGCCGGCAGCATCGCTCAGCTCGGCTGGTGGTTCCGCGAGGGGAAGCTGCGCCCGCATGTCTCGAAAATCTTTCCCCTTGAAAAAGCGGCCGACGCGTTGCGGCTGATGGCCGCGCGCCAGGTCAAGGGGAAAGTGGTGCTGGCGGTGTAGCGTCGCCCGGACCCAGCGGCCGCTGCATGATGACGCCGTCCACCCAGCGGCCGAACTTGAACCCCACGGAGCGCAGGGTGCCGACGCGCAAGAAGCCGTGGCTCGCGTGCAGGCCGATCGATGCGGCGTGGCCGCTGTCGCCGATCACCGCGATGAGTTGCCGGTAGCCGAGCTCTTCGCAGCGGCGGATGAGCTGGCCGAGGATCGCCCCGCCGACGCCGCGGCCCTGCATGTCGTCCCGAACGTAGACCGAGTCTTCGAGCGCGTAGCGATAGGCCGAGCGCGAGCGATAAGGCGCGCAATAGCCGTAGCCGGCGACCACGCCGGCGAAATCGGCGATGAAGTAGGGCAGGCCGCGGCCGGTGACGTCCTCGTAGCGCCGCCGCATCTCCTCGAGCGAGGGCGGCTCTTCCTCGAACGACGCCAGGCCGCGCAGCACGTGGTGCGCGTAGATCGCGTGCACAGCCGGGATGTGCTCCGCCGCGGCCGGCCGCAGCTGCACCGCCTCAGCGAGAATAACCCGGCTCCTCTCGATCGAGGATGCGCTTGAGCGCGCCGAAATGCGCGCCGGCGTACTTCGGCGTGTCGGCGAGGATCATGCGACAGGTCTCGCGCACCACCTCCGCCCGCACAGCCCTCAGCTTCGCGCCCATCGAGCGCGCCAGCACCTGCAGCCGGCAGGCGCGCTCGAGGTAGTAAAGGGAATCAAAGGCTTCCGCGACCGTCGGACCGACGACGATCACGCCGTGATTGGCGAGGAACAGGACGCGCTTGCCGCCCAGGACGCGGGCCAGGCGGTCGCCTTCGGCATTGTCGACCACCAGGCCGTTGTAGGTGTCGTCGTAGGCAATGTCCTCGTGAAAGCGCAGCGCGTTCTGCTCGACCATCTCGAGCCGGCCGTTCTCGATGAGAGTCAGCGTCGTGGCGTACGGCATGTGGGTATGAAGCACGCACGCCGCCCTGGGATTGGCGAGATGGATGCGCGAATGAATGTAGAAAGCGGTCTTCTCGAACTCGCCTTCGCCTTCGAGAACGTTGCCATCGGCATCGAGCGCGAGAAGGTTGGAGGCCGTGACCTCGCTCCAGTGCAGCCCGTAGCGGTTGAGAAGAAAGCGCTTGCCCTCGGGCAGCATCAGGCTGAAGTGGTTGCAGACCCCCTCGTGCAGGTCCATGCGCGCGGCGAGCCGGAACGCGGCGGCCAGGTCGATGCGCGCGGCGCCCTCGACCGCCCCCATCGTCCTCACCTCCTGCATCGTCCCCATGCACGTGATTATAGTGCCGGCATGAAAAGGGCGCCCGAAGGGCGCCCCTTGCGCCGAACGTCAAGCGCGCTGTTATGGCTCGACGGGAATGTACTTCTCGACGGCGACGCGCCCTTGCATCACTTCGTTGTTGCCGAGCCGCAGCGTCAAGGTTTCATTCGTGAGCCAGCGCTCCAGGAACTGGAAGTAATTGGGGCTGCCGAGCACGCCGCTGGTTCCGCCCGGCCAGATCGACTTGGCGCGCATTGCGCCGGCACGCGCTTCGACAACGGTGCGATGCGCCGGACCGTCGCGGAACATGAAGTCGTCGGCCGTCTGCCCGCGCGCGTTATGCGTCGAGGCATCGACGGTCTGGAACCCGCCATCGGTGGGAATGCCCCTCGCCCCGGCGAGCGGTGCGGGGAAAGCACCGCCTGCCGGAGGAATGCTGAACACCGAGCCAAGCGGATGCGCGAATACGACGCGATGCAGGCGTCCCCAGCGATAGTCGTTCTGATTTGCCGAACCGAAGAAGGCGGGCATAGCGAGCAGGTCGAGGCCTGCGCGTAAGCTCCTGAGAATCACGAAGTCGCGCCGATCGGCAGCCGCTGCGATTCCCGGCACGGCGAAGAAATCGACGCCAGAAGCGCCGATTCCCCCATTGGCGGCAAAGTTATCGAGCAGATTACGAAGCGCCGCAAGGCTATCCATGTCGTCGGGCGCCGGCAGACCGCCAAGCGTGCCGTTGATGACGCTCGACAGAATGCGTGAGCGCCACGTGGAATAGATCGATGCAGCGACGCTCGCCTGGATCTCGGCTGTGGAAGGCGCCTCCAGCTCGCCCGGCCTGTCGGTGGCATCGTACCCTTGGGCGATTCCGGTCGGCGTCGAGCCGTTCCAGCCACGGAGGCGCCCCACCGCCTC
Organism: Burkholderiales bacterium; assembly: GCA_035476235.1. Lineage (GTDB taxonomy): Bacteria > Pseudomonadota > Gammaproteobacteria > Burkholderiales > SG8-39 > SCGC-AG-212-J23. Next base: position 2,293 of record DATILQ010000173.1, on the reverse strand, counting down.
GGCCACTCCTGCGTCGGAGGCCAGCGCACGCAGTTGCGCCGCGGCGGCCGGGTCGGTCGAGGCGCGATCGAACGCTCGAACGATGTACGGGGTGAGTACCTCGGCATCGCGCAGGATCACATCGGCCTGGATCGCTTGCATTTCCTTGAAGGACACGCGACGGTTGCCGGTTTCCAGCAGCTCGCGCAGCCTCTTCTCGATGCGCGCGGCGCGGAAAGCGCGGTTCCACGAATACGCCATGTAAGAAAGCCCGCCGCCCGGTCGCAGCTGGTTGAGCGGATTGTTGTCGCGCGTCACTCCCGCCGGGTCATTGTTGCCGTTGACGAAGTATCCGGCTGGCGGATTTTCGATCTGCGGATGCTCGGCGAACGGCAAGATCTCGTGCGCGGTCGCCTGCTGCGGCTGCCGATTGATCACCGGCAGCCACTCGTTTCCGCCCTGGCCGTTGCGCACGAACCACGGCGGCACGCCGTTGACGGTGCCTGCCTGCAGATCCTCGCGCACCGGTATCTCGCCGGAAGTGAAGTAGGCGATATTGCCCTGTACGTCGACATAGACGAAGTTCTGCGCGACGTCCATGCGCTGCAGCGCGTCCTTGAAGTCATCGAGGTTGCGCGATCGATTGATCAGAAGAAATGCCTCGAGCTCCTGCGTCGGGCCAAAGCCGACGTACTGGACGCTCAGGGCCGCGCCGGTGGCAGGATTGAACGAAATGATCGGCCCGCCGTCGCGGCGCGGCACGATGAGCGTAGCGGTCGGAACGCCCGCCGTAATGACGGCGAGCGTGCCGCCGACGTTGGCGCGGAATGTTTCCGGGATGGGGATCAGCGGCTCGAGCCTGTTCAGGTACACGGTGGATAGTCCGCTTGGCGACGCCGGGTCTGGCCTGATCTGCTCGGCGAACGTGTCGGTGACGTCGACCAGATTGTTCGTCGTTCCCCATGCGATCCAGCGGTTGTAGCCGTGGGTGACGCCCGGAGTTCCGGCAACCGTGCTGCCGAACACCGGCTCGCCTTCGATCTCGAGGCCCATGGGATAGAAGGTCGCAGGCGTGGGAAGCGGGAGGTGCGGATCGTTTGCAAGCAGCGGACGCCCGTCTGCGGTAAGCGCTCCGGACACCGCCCAGAGGTTCGAGCTCCCGCGCGCTTCGGCATTGAGTATGCCGCGAAAGACCGGGATGTCGCGCACGCGCTCCAGGTAATCGCGCATCAGCTTGACGTGGTCATCCCCGTGCACGGCTTCGTGCGCCCGTTCCATGCCGCGCTGGTCGTTGTTGCGCGCGGCGGCGTGCGTGGCTGCGATCATGGCGTCCGGAACGGTGGCGTTGGGCTCGAATCCGGCCGAACGCCAGAGGTCCTGCGAATACAGCGTGACGCCACGCGCGGGCCCGAACACTGCCGTGTAGGACTGCAACGCGACGGTGCGCGTGATATCCAGTTCGAAGGCAAGCGAAAAGGCGAGCAGCTTGCCGATCACGATGCTGTCGACCAGCGTCCACGGCGCGACCTGCCCCAGCGCAAGCGCGCCGTATTCTGGCGGCAGCGAAGTCTGCGCCTGCAGGCGCGCGTTGACGCCTTCGGCGTACGCCTCGAGGGCCGCGCGGAAGCGTGGCGACGCGGCGTCGAGCGAGCGCTGCGCGCCGCGCCGCAGCCCGAGGGTGCGAAGCTGCACATCGTTCGCGAGCGCCGCCGTGCCGACCAGCTCGGCAAGCGTGCCGCTCGCGAGCCGCCGGTTGTAGTCCATCTGGAACAACCGATCGCCGGCGTGCACCCAGCCCTGCATAAAATACAAGTCATGTTCGTTGCTGGCCCGGACATGGGCGATGCCTTCGTCGTCGATCGTGATTCTTGCCGCGTCCTGCAGACCCGCAAGGCGTTGTGGCGTTTCAGCGAGTATTGCTCCGCTGATGCAGAGCGAAAGGCAAAGCGCGAGCGTTCGCAGCATGGTGATCCTCCCCCTGTAATTATTAGTTCCACGCTAGCACCGAAGCGGCGTTGCGCACATCCCATTGCCATGGGAGCTCGGCGGCCTACGGCGCGAGCGGGATAAAGGCTTAGTTCAACCCACGCTACGCCGCCGCCTGATCGATGTCAACGTCAGGGCTTCAGCGCACGGTAGAGGAAAGGCAGCGACACGTCCATCCGGTAATCGATGTCGGAATGATCGTCGTCGAATTCCTGGTAAGTGTGCGCGATGCCCGCCTCGTGCAGGCGCCGCGAGAGGATGCGCGAGCCGTAGTGAATGTGAAACTGGTCGCGCCAGCCGCAGTCGATGTAGATGCCGCGCAGCGACT
>DATILQ010000172.1:0-2257 GCA_035476235.1 Burkholderiales bacterium | reverse complement strand
TTTCGCCTGTGAGATGCCCAGGTGTGCCATTGCCCGCGCTGCCGTAGGTCAGCTTGCCGGGATTTTGCTTCGCGAGCGTCACGAGCTCGGCCAAGCTGGCCGCGCCCGTGGACGGATGGACCACGATTGCCACAGGTGCTGCAGCGACGAGCGCGATCGGTGTGAAATCGCGCACCGGGTCGTACGCAAGCTTCCTGTAGAGCGCGGCATTGATGGCGTGCGTGCCGACGGTTGCCATCAGCAGCGTCGTGCCGTCCGCTGCGGCTTTCGCAACCAGATCGGCGCCGACACTACCGCCTGCGCCACCGCGGTTATCGACGATCACGGCCGTGCCCATCGCCTCGCCGAGAAGCTGAGCAAGCGGCCGCGCCACGATGTCAGTCGGGCCGCCTGGCGGGAACGGCACGACTAGACGCACCGGCTTGCCGGCGAGCGATTGCGCGGAAGCGCGCCTGAGCAGCAGATTTGCCGCGATCCCGATGCAAAGAAAGCGTCTGCGGCGCACGCTAATCGGCCTAGACGGCTCGTTGGATAGCGGGCGCGTCTAGTCGCGCAGCTCGGGCCGGTTCTTGAACTGCTCGAGCGCCTCGGGGTTGGCGAGCGCCTCGAGGTTCTTCACCGCGCGGCCGTGCACCACATCGCGCACCGCGAGCTCGACGATCTTGCCGCTCTTGGTGCGCGGGATGTCGCTCACCTGCACGACCTTCGCCGGCACGTGGCGCGGCGTGGCGTTGTCGCGGATGCGCCGCTTGATGGTGTTGACCGTCACTTCGTCCAGAGCGAGGCCGTCGCGCAGCTTGACGAACAGCACCACGCGCACGTCGCCCTGCCAGTCCTGGCCGATGACGAGCGACTCGACCACCTGCTCGAGCTGCTCGACCTGGCGGTAGATCTCGGCGGTGCCGATGCGCACGCCGCCGGGTTTCAGCACCGTGTCCGAGCGCCCGTAGATGATGACGCCACCATGCGCGGTGATCTCCGACCAGTCGCCGTGGCGCCAGACGTTGGGATACTTCTCGAAGTAAGCCGCGCGGTACTTGGCGCCGTCCGGGTCGTTCCAGAAGCCGATGGGCATCGCGGGAAACGGCTGGGTGCAGACCAGCTCGCCCTTTTCGCCTACAACCGGTTTTCCCTGCTCGTCGAAAACCTCGACCGCCAGGCCCAGGCCCTTCGCCTGGATCTCGCCGCGCCACACCGGTCCGGCCGGATTGCCGAGCACGAAGCAGGACACGATGTCCGTGCCGCCGGAGATGGACGACAGGCACACATCGCTCTTGATGTTCTGGTAGACGTAGTCGAACCCCTCAGGCAGCAGCGGCGAGCCTGTCGAGAGCACCGCGCGCAGCTTCTTCAGCGGGTGCGTCTCGAGCGGCTTCAAGCCGGTTTTGGCGAGCGCGTCGATGAACTTGGCCGAGGTGCCGAGATGCGTCATGCGCTCGGCGTCGGCGTAGTCGAAGAGCAGCCGCCCGTGATTGATGAAGGGAGAGCCGTCGTAGAGCAGCAGCGTCGCCTCGGACGCGAGCCCGCTCACGAGCCAGTTCCACATCATCCAGCCGAGCGTGGTGAAGTAGAACAGGCGATCGCCGACGCGCACGTCGCTATGCAGCCGGTGCTCCTTGAGGTGCTGCAGCAGCGTGCCGCCGGCGCCATGCACGATGCACTTGGGCACCCCGGTGGTGCCCGACGAATAGAGGATGTACAGCGGGTCGTTGAACGCGACCGGCTGGTACTTGATCTCCTGCGCGTTGAACGGCTCGAGGAACTCGTAGAGCGAGGTGCCCGCGGTCTCGCTCTCGCCGATGTAGTCGATGACCACCAGCTCCTCGACGCTGGGCAGCTTGTCGGCCACCGCGGAGGCCTTCTCCTGGGAGTCGAACTCCTTGCCGCCGTAGATATAGCCGTCGGCGCAGAACAGCACCTTCGGCTCGATCTGGCCGAAGCGATCGAGCACCCCCTGCACGCCGAAGTCGGGCGAGCAGCTCGACCACACTGCGCCGAGGCTGGCGGTGGCGAGCATCGCGGCAGCGGCTTCGGGCAGGTTGGGCAGATAACCGGCGACGCGATCGCCCTTGCCGACGCCCACATCGGCGAGCGCCTGCGCGATGCGCGAGACGAGGTCGTAGAGCTGCTTGTAGGTCATGCGCCGCTTGATGCGCTCTTCGCCCCAGAACACCATGGCCTCGGCGCCGTCTCGGCGGCGCAGCAGGTTCTGCGCGAAGTTGAGCCTCGCATTCGGGAACCAGCGCGCCCCGGGCAT
>DATILQ010000171.1:0-10138 GCA_035476235.1 Burkholderiales bacterium | reverse complement strand
CGATCACGCCGAAGCGGGCCGCGAGCACGAGGCCAGCCGCCGCGGCGGCGAGCAGCGCGCCGACCGCGAGCTGGCTCTCGGCGTGCAGGAAGAGGATGCCGTAGACGGTCGCGGCCGCGGCGCAGCCGAGTGCGGGCAGGCGCGTGGGCGGTTTCGTCGGCGCGCTCACACCCGCTCGCTCGTTTTTTCGGCGATCAGGCCGGTCGGCCGCCACGTCATGATGGCGATGATGACGGCGAGCGCGAACACGTCCTTGTAGGCGCTGGCAAACGGCAGCGCGGCGGCGCCGATGGTCTGCAGGGCGGCGAACAGGAAGCCGCCGAGGATCGCGCCGTAGATGTTGCCGAGACCGCCGACGACCGCGGCGGAAAAGCCGATGACGCCGAGCAAAAGGCCCATGCCGAAATTGATCTCGTTGTAGTAGAGCCCGTTCATCACGCCGGCGAACGCCGCCACCCCCGAGCCGATCGCGAACGTGATCAGCACGACTGCCGTGAAGTTGATGCCCATGGTCATGGCGGTCTCGCCGTCCTGCGCCACCGCGCGGATGGCGAGGCCGAGCTTGGTCCGGTTGATGACGAGGTGGACGCCGACGATCATCGCCAGGCCCGCCACCAGCAGGATCAGCGTGTCCATCCGCAGCGTGAACGCGCCCCAGGAAAAGGCGTCGCTCGGCAGCAGGCGCGGGAACGGTTTTGGGTTGGAGCCGTCGGGAAAGATCAGCCGCACGCCCTCGCGCAGCACGGTGCCGAGCATGAGCGTGATCAGCAGCGTGTTGAGGGCAGGGGCCGCGCGCAGCGGCAGCACCAGATATTTGGCGATGGCTGCGCCGAGCAGCGCCATCGCCGTCATGGCGGCGAACGACATGGCAATGAGCTGAAGCCACGGCGACGCGATCTGCATCGCCTTGAGCGCCAGAAAAGTCGCCAGCGCCGTGAATGCCCCGACCGTGAGTACGTCGCCATGCGAGAACTTGATCACGTCGAGCACGCCGAAGAACAGCGTAAAGCCGACGGCCACCATGGCGTAGATCACGCCTAGCATGAGGCCGTTGGCGACGTACTGCCCGAAGAGGCCTACGTCCACCTTTTGAACGGATCTACTTCAGCTTGCGGCGACCGGAGGCGTACTCGCTGTCTTCCCAGACCACCCATTTGCCGTCCTGCACCACGTACTTCGTGATGAGCGGGACGACGTTCTGGCCGTGGTCGTCGAAGCTGATCTTGCCGACGATCGAATCCTTGTCGCGGGTCTTGCGCAGCTCCTCGATGACTTTCCTGCGGTTGGGGCCGACCTGCTCGATCACGTCCATGATCAGGCCCGCCGCGGTGAAGGCGAACGGGCCGTAGGCCTCCGGCCCCTGGTCGTACTTCTGCTGCGCGTATTTGCCGATGAAGTAGAGGCCGCCGGGCAGCTTTTCCCACGGCGCGCCCTCGATGAACGACAGGCTGCCCTCGGCGAGCTTGCCGAGTCCATCGATGTACGAATCGGACTTGATGCCCGAGGTGCCTTCGAACACCGCATCGATGCCGAGCCGCTCCATCTGCGAGCGGATGCGCACGCCGATCGGCGTCAGGCCGCCGAAATAGATCACCTCGGGCCTGAGCTCCTTCGCCTTGGTGAGCTCGGCGGTGAAGTCCTGCTGGTCGGCGGTGACGCCGAAGCGTCCCAGGACCTGGCCGCCGTACTTGGTCAGGTACTCGGTGAAGTACTTGTCGTGGCCTTTGCCGTAGTCGGTGGTGTCGTGAATGATGACCCAGCGCCTGTACTTCAGTCCGGTCATGAACTTCGCCGCGACGTCGTTCTGGTTGATCATCGTGCCGTTGACGCGATGTACCTCGGCGTAGTTGTTCCGGTAGGTGATGTCCGGAAGCACCGCGCCCCACACCACCGCGGGAAAGCCGAACTTGTGATAGGTGTCCACGGCTGCGATCGCCGCCACGGAGCAGTAGTGCGTGACGCCGGCGATGATGGAGTTGTCGGAGGACGCCTTGGTCGCGGCCTGCACGGCGATGTTGGGCTTGCATTCGTCATCCAGGCTCACCAGCTCGTAGCGGTACTTGGCCCTGGGGTCGGCGTTCCTCAGCCGCACCGCCAGGTCCGCCGAGTTGCGCCCGCCGAGGCCGTTCGCGGATACGCCCCCGGTCAGAGGGCCGATGTAGGCGATCTTGACGGTCTGCTTCGCCGCGCCGGCGTCCGCGGCGAGCGCTGCGGCGAGCGCCGCCGCCCAAAAGGCGCGGGGTACGCAATTGTGCATGGGGTCTGCTCCTCCAAAATATTGTAGCCGACCGCGAGCGCCGCCTGGTCCGGTCCGGACGGCCTGTAGAATCGCTCGCATGAAAATCCTGGTGTCGAACGACGACGGCTATTTCGCGCCGGGCATCAGCCTGCTCGCCGAGGCGCTGCGCCAGGTCGGAGAGGTGACGGTCGTGGCTCCGGAACGCGATCGCTCGGGCGCCTCGAATTCCCTCACGCTCGACCGGCCGCTGATCGTGCGGCGCGCGCCCAACGGCTACTTTTCGGTGAACGGCACGCCGACCGACTGCGTGCATATCGCAGTCACCGGGCTGCTCGAATTCACCCCCGACATGGTGGTATCGGGCATCAACCTGGGCGCCAACATGGGCGACGACACGATCTATTCAGGCACCGTCGCCGCGGCGGCGGAAGGCTACCTGCTCGGCATCCCGGCGCTCGCCGTTTCCCTCACCAGCGGGACGGGCGAGCATTTCGACAGCGCGATCGGCGTCGTGCTGCAGATCGTCGAGCGCTTCAAGCGCTCGCCATTGAGCGAGCCGCTGCTGCTCAACGTCAACGTGCCCGACGTGCCGCCGGCCGAGCTGCGCGGCGTCGAGGTGACGCGGCTCGGCCGGCGCCACAAGGCCGAGCCGGTGGTGAGGCTGGAGACGCCGCGCGGCGAGACCGCGTACTGGATCGGCCCTGCGGGCGGCGCCGCCGACGCCGGGCCGGGGACCGATTTCCACGCCGTCGACCACTGCCGCGTGTCGCTGACGCCGCTGCGCATGGATCTGACCCACAACGCGCAGCTGCCGCTGGTCAAAAAGTGGTTGGAGCAGTGAAGAACGCAGCCAGCCAGAACAGGAATGCCGCCGGCATTGGCATGACCTCGCAGCGCACGCGCGCGCGCATGGTGGAGCGGCTGCGCGAACAGGGCATACGCGACGAGCGCGTCCTTGGCGCCCTGGGCGCGGTGCCGCGGCACCTGTTCGTCGAGGAGGCGCTGGCGAGCCGCGCCTACGAGGATACCGCGCTGCCGATCGGTTTCGGCCAGACCATTTCGCAGCCTTACGTCGTCGCTCGCATGATCGAAGCATTGATTGAACAGAAAATTGCAAAAAAAATCCTCGAGGTCGGCACCGGCTGCGGCTACCAGGCCGCCGTGCTGGCGAGCATTTTCCGCGAGGTTTACTCGATCGAGCGCATCAAGGGACTGCTCGAGCGCGCGCGCGCGAATCTCCTCGGCCTGCGGCTCAGGAACCTGCGTCTCGCGCACGGCGACGGCTACGCCGGTCTCGAGAAGGCGGCGCCGTTCCAGTCGATCATCGTCGCGGCTGCGGCGCGCCAGATTCCCGATGCCCTGTTACGCCAGCTCGCTCCCGGTGGCAGAATGATATTGCCGCTGCACGCCGGCAATTCCGGGCGCGAGGCGCAGCGGCTGGTGCTGATCGAGCGCAGCGGGCGCGGTTTCATCGAGTCCGGGCTCGATGCGGTGCGCTTCGTTCCAATGGAGGCGGGCAAGGCATGACGCGAGCGGCAGGACTGGCGTGCATCGTGGTCGTGGCGCTGAGCGTCGCCGGGTGCACCACACGCCGCTGGGCGCCGGTGGTGGATCGCGGCCGCGCGGCGCCGCCGGCGGCTGCGGCCGCGCTGCCCGTGCCGCCGGGCTCCTACATGGTGAGGCGCGGCGACACCCTTTACAGCATCGCCCTGGACAACGGCGCCGATTACCGCGAGGTGGCGCAGTGGAATGGCCTCGACGATCCGACCAAGATCAGCATCGGGCAGGTGCTGCGAGTGAGGCCCCCGGAGGATCGCGGCGCAGTGCAGGTGGCGCCGGCGCGCGGCGCGGGCCGCGTCGAAGCCAGGCCTCTCGACTCGGTGCCGCAGCAGGGGCGCGGCGACGGCGCCGCGAAAACCGAGCCGAAGGCGGTGCGCCTGCCGTACTCCAGGGAGAACGTCGCGATCCTTTCGAAGGAAGACAAGCCGGACGCGGAGGCCATCGCGTTCATCTGGCCGGCCAAGGGCAAGATCCTGGCCGGATTCGCCGAGCCGAGAAGCAAGGGCATCGATATCGAGGGCAGGATCGGCGATCCGGTGGTCGCGGCGGCCGCCGGCCGCGTCACCTACAGCGGCACCGGCATCCCGGGCCTGGGCAAGCTGGTCGTCATCAAGCACGACAACGGCTTCATCACGGTGTACGCGCACAACAAGGACATCCTGGTGAAGGAGCAGCAAAGCGTGGCACGCGGCCAGAAGATCGCGGAGATCGGCAGCACCGACGCGGAGCGCCCGAAGCTGCACTTCCAGATCCGCAAGGGATCGGCCGCCGTCGATCCGCTGCGCTATTTGCCCGCGCTCTGAGCTTCGCGCAGCGCCTTGGCGAGATCGTCGACCGCAGCGGCGTAGTACGCGCTGCGGTTGTACCGCGTGATGACGTAGAAGTTCTTGAAGCCGATGCGGTACTCGCTCGGCCGCGCCGGCGTCTCGAGCTCGACGAGCGCCGCGCGCGCCTCTCCCGGAAGATCCTTGCCGAGCGGCTGCACCCCGGACCGGATCAGCTCGGCGAGCGCATTTTTGGCCTCCAGGCCGCCTGTATACGCGCGGTAGGCGTCTCCGGTGACGCGGGCCTCGCGCGCCACCTCGCCCCCGGGCTCCCAGCCGTGCTGCTTGAGGAAGTTGGCGACGCTGCCGATCGCATCGGCCGCGCTGCGGCGCAGATCGATGACGCCGTCGTCGTTGAAATCGACCGCGAAGCGCCGCGTGCTGCCCGGCATGAACTGCGGGATGCCGATCGCCCCGGCGTAGGAGCCGCGCACGGAGAAGACATCGATGCCGCCGTCGCGCACGAGGAGCAGGTAATGCTCGAGCTGGTCGCGGAAATAAGGCGCGCGCGGCGGGTAGTCGAAGGCGAGGGTGGTCAGCGCGTCGACCACGCGCCAGCGGCCGGTGTTGCGGCCATAGAAGGTTTCCACGCCGAGGATCGCCAGCACGTATTCGGGCGGCACGCCGTACTGGCGCTCGGCGCGCTCGAGCGCCTTGCGGTTGGCGTTCCAGAACGCGACTCCGTCGGCAATGCGCCGCTCGGTGAGGAAGTTCGCGCGGTATTCCTCCCAGGGGCGGCGTTCCGCCGGAGCTTGCACCGCCTGCAACACCGACTCGGTGCGCTGCACGCGCGAGAACATGGCAAGGAGCTCGCGCTCGACGAAACCGTGGCGCTCGACCAGCTCGCGCACGAACGCGCGCACCTCCGGGCGTTCAGCATAGCCGGGCTCTTGCGCAGCCGCGGGGGAAATCAGCGCCAGGAAAGCGACGAAAACGCGCTTCACGTGAGACGCAGCTCGCGCACCAGGCGGCGCAGCCGCGCCACCGCGGGCGTGCGCGCCTGGGAGCCGTAGCGCAAGCCGATATACAGCCAGGCGATGCGTAGAATGGCGCGCCGCGAGCCGGGCAGCGCGCGTGCCGCGCGCACCGAGTAATCGCGCGGCCCTTCGTGCGGCACGCGCTCGACGCCGCGCGCCGCAAGCTTGCGGCAGAACGCCGCCCAGGCCTTCTGCACTGGATCCGGGCGCGCGAGCTGGCGCAGTGACCAGGCGAGCAGGACGAGCGTCATGGCGCCCAGAAGCGTGAACAGGGTGGCGGTGAGGCTGCGCCAGTCGGCGTCGCGAATGCCCAGCAGCAGCATCAGGTCGCGCTGGCGCTCCGGGTTGTAGCCGAGCACCCACACGTTCCACTTGTGCGTGAGCGCGTCCCACTGGAAGCGCATGGCGCGCAGCCACTCGAGCTGCGGTCGCATCATCAGCGGCAGCGGTTCGCCCGCGGGCAGGGCGCGCGCCAGGCCGGACTGGATGCGACCCGGCACCGCGGCGGCGGTCGGATCGACTCGCACCCAGCCGCGGCCTTTCAGGAACACCTCCGCCCAGGCGTGGGCGTCGGATTGCCGCACGGTGATGATCTGGTCCACCGGGTTCAGTTCCCCGCCCTGGTAACCGGTGACCACCCGGGCCGGGATTCCCGCGGCGCGCATCATGAACACGAACGCCGAGGAAAAGTGCTCGCAGAAGCCGGCCTTGGTCTCGAACAGGAATTCATCCACCGAGTCGGCGCCGAGCAGGGGCGGCTCGAGCGTGTAAGCGTAACCGCCTTGCCTGAAAAGACCGATGGCGCGCGTCATCACCTCGCCGTCCGAGCTGGACGCGGCGCGAAGTTTTTCCGCCAGCGCGACCGTGCGCGCGTTGAACCCCGGCGGCCTGCGCAGCGCGCGCCGCAGGCTGGCCGGCTCTTCGTCGCTGCCAAGGCCCTCCGGAGCGATCACCGAAACGAGGTCGTAGCGCATGCGCGCGTGCACCGGGGAGCGGGCGAGCAGCTGGCCATCCGCGGTGTAGCGCGCGCGATCGGGCAACGTGGCTGCGCTTTCCAGGGCGAACAGCCAGTTGCGGTTGTGCGCCTCCAGCACCACGCCGTAGCGGTACCTTCCCCTGCCTTCGGGGGGCGTGAAAGCGGCGAGCAGCGTCGGCCCCGTCGACCAGGTGCGGCCGTCGAAATCCCACATCACCGGACCGCGCCAGTAGAGCAGCGGCTGCGGCGGCGTGTCGCCTTCGAACTCGGCGCGGAACGCGATGGCGTCGGACTGCGCGAGCTGCGAGAGATTTCCGGGGCTCATGCTGTCCGACAGCCCGGTCATGCCGCTGTAAGCGTCCTGCGGCAGGCCCCAGAGCGGGCCCTGCACGCGCGGAAAAAGGAAGAACAGCGCCAGGGCCGCGGGCACGGCGTGCGCGAGCAGCAGTGCCGCGGTGCGCAGGTTCGCGCGCGGCGGCCGCTGCGGCGCGCTGAAGCCGATCAGCGTCGCGGTGATCGCGTACAACGCGCCGCACATTACGACCGCAGTGAGCATCGATTGCGTGTACAGGAAGTTGGTGATGATGAGGAAGTAGCCGAGGAAAGCCGCTACGGCGGCGTCGCGGTGGGTGCGCGTCTCGAGCAGCTTGAGCCCGGCGAACAGCGTGAGCAGGATGATCCCCGGCTGGCGCCCGAACAGGCTGCGATACTCGACCCAGACGCCGAGCATCGCGACGGCGGCGATGCCGATCACCAGCCAGCGGGAAGGCAAAGGCGCGCGATTGAGCGTGCAATACAAGCGCCAGCCGAACAGGCACAGCGTGAGCACGGTCAGCCACCAGGGCGCGCGCAGCGTGTGCGGCGCGATCACGATCAGCAGCGAGCCGATCAACCAGGCAAGATCGCGCGTGCCGACCAGGCGCACTTCGGGGGCGAGCGGGTGCGCCGCCTGGGTCATGCGGCCTGGTAGAGCGCGAGAGCCTGCAGGCAGGCGGCGCTGTGCGAGTCGCCGCGACGCGGCGCGATCTCCAATCCAGGCAGCCGCAGGCCGTAGTGCGCGCCGGCGCGCTCGGCGGCTAGAACCCATCCCGCCAGGCGCGACAGGCGCTGCTCGGGGCCCATGCGCGCGGGCAGCAGCCGCCAGTCGAGCCATAGCTCGGCGGCCGCCTCGCCCGTGAACTGCTTGGTCAGCATCACGTCGCTGCGGGCCACCGCCTTCCACGCCACATGCCGCGGCGAGTCCGACGGCTGGTAGCCGCGCAGGCCGGCGAAATCGTCGTTGCCGGTGGTTTGCGTGCGCAGCGCGCCGGCCGCCGCCTCGGCGCTCGGCGGCGGCAGCGCCGAGCGCTCCGGCTTCGGATAGACCAGGCAACGCGCAGCCGGCTCGATGTAGCTCCACGCGCGAAACAGGCCGAGCGGAAAGCGCGTCTCGAGCATCACTCGCCCGAGCGGCAGCCAGCCGCGCCGCGCCGCGGGCACGGCGAGCACCACCTCGGCGAGCCCGCCGGCGGGCACGTCGACCACCAATTGCGAACCGGCGGCGAGGTGGCGCGCGAGGATCGCCGGCCGGTCGAATCCCGGCCCGCCGTCGAGGTACAGGCGGAACTGCGCCGATTCGCCGGCGAACACCGGCTCGGCGCGGCCGACGCTGATCGCGATGCGCGCCAGATTGCGCGCGGTGTGCACCATCCCGGCGAGCCCCAGCCCGGCGAGGAGAAAGGTGAGCGCGAAGCCGAGCGACAGAGCGTAGTTGATCGAACCGATGAGGAGAATGGCCAGCGTCGCGGCGAACAGCCAGCCGAGGCGCGCCGGCACGATATAGACGCGGCGATGCACCAGCAGCACCCTGCCGTGCTCGGGCGGCGTGAAGCCGTAGAGCCAGTTGGCGAAGCGCGGATGGCGCTCGATCAGCGCGCCGATCATGCGGTCGGTCCGTCGTACTTCCAGCGGCCTCTCCACGCCGCCAGCACCATGTTCGGATATTCGGGTTTCCCGAGGCTGCCGTTATAGCGTCCGAGCGCCCTGAAATAATCGCCGTTCTCCTGGTCGAGATAGTGGCGCAGTATCCAGCAGCCGTAGATCAGGTTGGTCCTCAAATTGAACAGGTTGTCCCTGGGACGCCCGGCTTCGACAGGCCAGAATGGCATGACTTGCATGTATCCCCGCGCGCCGGCACGTGACACCGCGTATTTCCTGAACGCGCTTTCCACCTCGATGACGCCGAGGACAAGTTGCGGATCCAGCTGCGCGCGCACGGCCTCGAAATGGATCGTCCTCAGCAGCTCAAGACGTTCCTTCCGGTCCGGAATTTGCGTCGTCAGCCGCTCCGACATCTCGGATATCCATTTGTGACCTTCGTCACTGTTCCTGAATACAAGGCGAGGCACGGCACGGTCGCCCGCCCAGTCGGCGAGCCGCTGTCGCATGGGCTCAGTGAGTTTCTCGTACTCCTGCGCGCCGCCGAGTGCGGCGAGCGGAATGAATGAAAGCAGGGCGAGCAGACCTCTCATGTCGAGGACAGACGCTCCTTCAGGAAGCTCACGATGGATGCCGCCGGAACGTCGCGCGGCTTCTCGTCGCGCCGGCCCTTGTACTCCGCGTTGCCCGCCGCGAGCCCGCGCTCGGACAGCACGACGCGGTGCGGGATGCCGATCAGGTCCATGTCGGCGAACAGCACCCCGGGTCGCTCGTCGCGATCGTCGATCAGCACGTCGATCCCCGCCTGCTCGAGCGCGTCGTGCAGGCGATCCGCCGCCTCGCGCACCGCGGCGCTCTTCTGGTAGCCGATCGGCACCAGGCACGCGGCGAAAGGCGCGAGCGGCGCCGGAAAGACGATGCCGCGCGCGTCGTTGCTTTGCTCGATCGCGGCAGCGACCACGCGCGTGACGCCGATGCCGTAGCAACCCATCTCGAAAGGTTTCTCCGTTCCCGCCGCGTCCAGGAAGCCGGCTTTCATTGCGGATGAGTACTTGGTGCGCAGCTGGAAGATGTGGCCGACCTCGATGCCGCGCACGATCTCCAGCCGCCCCTTGCCGTCCGGGCTCGGGTCGCCGGCGACGACATTGCGCAGGTCGGCGACTTGCGACGGCTCGGCAAGGTCGCGGCCGAAGTTGACCCCGGTGAGGTGGAACCCCTCTTCATTCGCCCCGCACACGAAATCGCTCATCGCGGCGACCGCGCGGTCGGCGATCACCCTGACGTTCTTCGCCCCGACCGGGCCGATGTAGCCCGCCTTGCACTTCAAGGCGGCTTCGATTTCCTTGTCGGTGGCAAAGCGGAACGCGCCGATCAGCTTCTGCGTCTTGACCTCGTTCAGATCGTGATCGCCCCGCAGCAGCAGCAGATGGAAGGCATCGTCGTGCACCACCGCGACTGCTTTCAGGGTTCGTTTCAGATCCACTTTTAAGAACTGGGCGACGTCTTCGCACTTCGTCTTGCCCGGAGTCGGGATCTTCTGCATCTTTTCCGCCGGTCCCTGGCGCGGCTCCCTCGGAGCAACGGCTTCGGCGAGCTGGACGTTGGCGGCGTAGTCCGATTGCGGGCACCAGGCGATGGCGTCCTC
>DATILQ010000170.1:0-2957 GCA_035476235.1 Burkholderiales bacterium | reverse complement strand
GAAGGAAGCCGGCAAGGATCTGGTCGCGCACCTGGTGAACCTGACCAAGGGCGGCGCCGACTACAGCTTCGAATGCATCGGCAACGTCGAGGTGATGCGCCAGGCGCTCGAGTGCTGCCACAAGGGCTGGGGCGTGTCGGTAATCATCGGCGTCGCGGGCGCGGGCCAGGAGATCAAGACGCGCCCGTTCCAGCTCGTCACCGGCCGCGTATGGAAAGGCACCGCGTTCGGCGGCGCGAGGGGCCGGCGCGACGTGCCGAAGATCGTCGACTGGTACATGGAGCGCAAGATCAACATCGACGACCTGATCACGCACAAGCTCAAGCTCGCCGACATCAACCAGGGCTTCGACCTGATGCACGAAGGCAAATCCATCCGCTCGGTCGTTGTGTACTGAGGGTCTGCTGATCACCACCGTTTCCCGCAGCAAATGCTTCGGCGGCACGCAGGCTGTCTACAGCCACGAAGCGCGCGAGACCGCGTGCGTCATGCGCTTCGGCGTTTTTCTTCCGCCGCAGGCGCAGGCGCACGCGGTGCCGGTGCTCTACTGGCTTTCCGGCCTCACCTGCACGGAAGAGAATTTCATCGTCAAGGCAGGCGCGCAACGCGTTGCGGCGGAGCTCGGGCTCGCCATCGTCGTGCCCGATACCAGCCCGCGCGGGCTGAAGATTCCAGGCGAAGACGCGAGCTACGATTTCGGCGTGGGCGCCGGGTTTTACGTCGACGCCACTCAAGCGCCCTGGTCGCGAGGCTACCGGATGTATTCCTACGTCACGAAGGAATTGCCGCGGCTGGTCGAGTCCGAGTTTCCCATCGACCCCGCGCGCACCGGCATCTTCGGCCATTCCATGGGCGGACACGGCGCGCTGACCATCGCGCTCAAGAATCCGGCCTATTACAAATCGGTGTCGGCTTTTGCCCCGATCTGCTCAGCGATGCGCTGCCCCTGGGGAGAAAAAGCGCTGACGGGATATCTTGGAGCCGATCGCGCCCTCTGGCGTGACTACGACGCGACCGCCCTGATCGAGAGCCGCGGCTGGAAGGGGCCCGCGCTTCTGGTCGATCAGGGCACCAACGACCAGTTCCTCGAAAGCCAGCTCAAGCCCGAGCTGCTAAAGGAAGCCTGCAGGCGGGCCGGTGTGCCCCTCGACCTTCGCCTGCAAGCGGGTTACGACCACAGCTACTTTTTCATCGCCAGCTTTATCGAGGACCACCTTCGATTTCACGCCCGCAGCACGCCGGAGGCCTTGGCGAGTTGAGTCGCGATGAAATCCATCAGCGGCGGGGACAGGCAATCGTAGGGCTCGAGCTTCAGCTCTCTCAACCGGGCCCTGACCGCGCCCATGTTGTCGGGGCTCGCGCCCGATTCGATGATCGACGAAACGAACGCCGCGAATTCAGGCGGCGACCAGCCCGCTTCGTTCGAGCGCTCGGTGTGAATGAAATCGAATCCGTACAGCGGATGGCCCCGGTTCTCGATGCGGCCATACATGTGGACGCCGCAGTCCTTGCAGGCATAGCGCTGAATCGCCGCCTTGGGATCGACGATCGCCAGCTTGTTGCCGTTCGCCTTGACGCTGAGGTTGTCGCGCCCTACGACGGCGACCTGCGAGAACAGCGCCCCTTTCGGCTTCCAGCACTTGGTGCAGCCGCACACGTGGTTGTGCGCCGACTGTCCCTTGATCGCTATCTCGACCCTGTTCTGCGAGCAGTTGCAAAACAGCGTTCCGCCAGCAAAATTCTTTGCCGCGGGCTTCAATCCACCGTCGACCGCCGGATGTATCTTGACGCTAGCCATGCTGATCCCTCCTCTTCGAACCGCGCATCTTGCACCCGATGATGCGGTTCAGGCAAGCCAGGCCCGCGTGCACGGCTGTCCCGATTTGGAACAGCGCGGGCGTTTCAGCGCAAATGGTGGTTGCGTTCCTGGATATTGTCGACCAGGCGGCGCACGCCGCGCAGCCAGGTCTCGTCGGTGTTGCCGCGGATGTCGACCGACGCGGCGTACACGGTTTCCTCCGTCGCCACGCTGCGCACTTCGATATTGATGTTGAGGATCAGGTTGCTCACCTTTTGCACCCAGCACCGCGCGATGCGCTCGGCACCGGCCGCCTTGTCGCCATCGAGCACGCGATACATGCCGCGGCGCTCCAGCTCTTTCGCCAGCTCGGTGCTGATCAGGACGAGCCGCCGGTCGACCTCCGAGCGCGCCTGCTCGCTGGCGAAGTCGCGCATGTCGTCGATCAGCTCGAAGTCCATGAGCGTGAGCGACTTCGGCTGCGCCGCGCCCGCCGCGCCGCAAACGAGGGCCGCCAGGAGTAGCATCACGCTCATGGCTGGCGCCAGAATCGGCGTGATGCTGGTCGATGACCATGCCGTGGTGCGCATGGGCTTCAGGCTGCTGCTCGACGCGGCACCGGACATGCGCGTCGTCGCCGAGGCCGACAGCGGCGAGGAGGCGATTCGCCGCATCGACGAGTCGCGGCCCGAGGTCGTGGTGATGGACATCTCCATGCCCGGGATCGGCGGCCTGGAGGCCGTGCGCCGCATCCTCGCCAAGGAGCCCGCGGCACGGATCCTGGTCCTGTCTGCGCACGAGGACGCGATGCACGCGCGCCGCGTTCTCAAGGCCGGCGCCGCCGGGTACCTGACCAAGCGCAGCGCCGCGGAGGCCCTGATCCAGGCGATCCGCGAGGTGTGCCAGGGCAAGACTTTCCTCGAGCCGCAGATCGCGCAGGAGCTTGCGCTGCGGCAGGTCGCGGGCGCAGCCGAGCCGCTCGATACCTTGAGCGAGAAAGAGTTCAAGGTGTTCCTCGCGCTCGCGGGCGGGCAGTCGGTGCAGGAGATCGCCGAGGTCATGTCGCTGAGTCCCCGCACCGTCGGCACCCATCTGTACAACATCAAGCAGAAGCTCGGCGCCTCGAACTCCGCGGAGCTGGCGCTGATTGCGATGCGCG
>DATILQ010000169.1:0-8234 GCA_035476235.1 Burkholderiales bacterium | reverse complement strand
GGTGCCCTGCAGCGCGGCGAAGGCGGTCTGATCGCGGCTGACCAGCAACATGACGCCGGCCTTGTTCTGCATGCTTGTCACGCCCTGGAAGACGCGGTCGTAGGTGCCCGCAGGCACCTGCTGGGAGGCCGCCTGCGGCGGCACGTGAACGATCTCGAAGTCCGTGCCGCGCACCCCGATGGTCACCGTCGCCGTCGCGATCCGGTAGCGTTCGCGATTCTGGCGTCCGATCACGCCCGTGATCGTGCGCAGTCCACCCTTCAGCACCGACATGAGGAAGCTGGCATTGCGGTCCTGCTCGCCAGCGTAAGAGAACCTTTCGAGCTTGATCTCGGTATCGCCGCGCACCGACATCAGCGCGCCGTCGGACATGCGCAGTTGGGCGAGCGACCCGGTGGCGGTAACGATGGATTCACCTTCGTAGAACTGCGCTTCCCTCTGAGCTGCACGCTGCTGCCCCCCCTCGCGGCCTACGCGCACGTCGCCGACGACGGCCAGGAATCGACCGGCTTCTGTGCCTTGCGCGTAAAGTGGACCCGCAGTCGCGACCAGCGCCGCGAAGAGCATCAGGTGCCAGCGAACTTTGACAATTGTTTGCACGCTATCCTCCCGCGGCGCTAGAAATCGCGCCGCAAGTTGACCGAAACATCGGTCCGGTCGTACTCGAACAAAGGCAGGTTGCTTTTGTTCTTGTAGTACACAAGCTGCGGGCGCAGCGACCAGTTTTTCGCGAAAGACCATGTTATTCCGGCAGTAACGTCGTAGAGGCTGTCCACGCGCCGCGTATCGAAAAGTACATTGACGTCAGAATACTTTCCGCGCTGAACTCCGCCAAGGAAAAATGCCCCAACGCTTTCGCCCAAGGCGGTCTGAGCCGTGAACCGGGCGCCCCAAAAAGGTTTGTCGCCATCCGCGCGGCCGTTCGTCGCATTCTCGCGCCCGGCTAGGACAGTAAGCCCGAACGCGCCGCGGCCGTCGGCCGCCCCGCGCAGCCATCCGATCGCCAGCTGGTACAAGTCGAAGTTGTTGACCTGGAACGACTCGGGGATGAACCGGAAGCGGGTTGCCCCGGCATTCACGCTGAGCTGGTCCTGCTTGGTCAGGAGATAACGGTAGTCCGCATTCCATCCATAGCTGTCGCGGGTCTTCTCATGGTCCAGCCAGTACCGTCCGCCGTTTACGCCGATGCGTACATTCGTCGCGCCTTCGCTATACCCCACGCCAGCGCGCGCATCGGCTGTAGAAAAATCCGCGACATCGACTTTGTTGTACGAGCGCGCGCGCAGATCTCCGCCCCCGAATGCCGTGAAACGCTCGGTCAGCGCATGGACCAGCTCGCCGCCGAGCGAGAACGCGTTGTAGTGGTCGCTGCGCTTCAGCGAGGCTGGGGGCAGGATCAGCGTGTTCCCGTTCACCAGGCTGATTTCGCTGGTCTTGGTCGCCGACTGGGCGTTCGAGTCGTACCCGAAGCCGTACTCCGCATAGCCGTAGCCGACAGTCTTCTTGCCGGCGATGTATTCATCCGCCGCCTTGCCGTAGACCTGGGCCTGCTCGCGCAGCCCGGGCGGCAGATTCTCGAAGCGCATCACCGTCTCGAATTCGAGCTTGGCGCGGGCGTAGTCGCCGAGCGCCAGGTACGCCCGCCCCATCTCCAGGCGGACGCCGACATAGTTCGGCTCCTGCGCGAGGATGCGCTCATAGATGAAGCTCGCCTTGCTCGGGCGCCCGGTCTCGAGCGCCGAGCGGGCGAGCAGGTAGTCGAACTTGAGGTCGCCGGCGAGCCTGTCCTCGTGCGGCTCGAGCAGCTGGTAAGCGTCGGCATAGCGGCCGGCGCGCACCAGCGCCTCGCCCTGCGCGACGATGTCGCCTTGAGCCCAGGCCGCCAGCGCGAACGCCCAAAGGAGCGCGGCGACGAAGGCGCGCCATGGAAACGCCCGGCTGCGGCGTGACTTGCAGTTCTCGGTATTTATTGTTGCGCCTCTGTGCCTGGGCTCGCGGCCCGTTCACACCGGCCGTCGCCTATCCCGGGCGCGGCCAGCCTCCCCTTTTGCCAATAAAACAACGGCAACAGGCACTTGATCGTAGTTTAGGGTCCTCGGAAAAGCAATTGATCCTGGCGCCACAACGTAAATGTCTGTCAACGACCGGCTGGAGATACTTGGGTAGACTTTCGCGGTTGGAGCGCGAGTCTTTGACCTGCCATGGCACCCCGGACACGAATCGAACGTGCGACCTGTCCCTTAGGAGGGGACTGCTCTATCCACTGAGCTACCGGGGCGCGTCCGGCAATTTTACCGCTTGGGTATTCATCGCCTTGCTCCCGCTGCACGCGCAGGCGCAGGCCTGGGGCTGGGAGGACGGCAGCGTGCCGTACGTCAATACGCCGATGGAGATCGTTGAGCGGATGCTGCGCATGGCTGAGGTAAAGAGCGGCGATTTCGTCATCGACCTCGGCTCGGGCGACGGCCGCATCGTCATCGAGGCGGCCAAGCGCGGAGCACGCGGCCTCGGCGTCGACTATGACCCGCGGCTGGTGGAGGCGGCGACCGAGAATGCAAGGAAGGCGGGTGTCGCCAACCGCGCGCGCTTCGAGACCCGCGACATCTTCGACACCGACCTGTCGCCGGCGAGCGTGCTCACGATGTACCTTCTGCCCGAGTTCAACGCCAAGCTCCTGCCGCGGCTGCTCAGGCTGAAGCCCGGCACGCGCATCGTCTCGCATGACGGCGGCATCGGCGACTGGCCGCCCGACGAGTGGCTCGAGATGCGCGCGCCGGAAAAGACGGTCGGCGTCGGCGGACTGTCGCGAGTGGAGCTATGGATCGTGCCCGCCGACGCGCACGGCGCATGGTCGAGCGACCTCGCCCAGCATGGCGGCCCCTGGCGCTTCAACATCGCGCAGAAATTCCAGATGCTCGATGTGACCGCGGTGGCTCAAGGGCGCGACCTTCTGGTCCGCGCGAGCCGCCTGCGCGGCGAGGAAATCAAGCTGGTGGTCACCGGCGTGGTGAACGACCACGCCTGGCATCACTTGTTCGCCGGCACGCTGCGCGGCGACCGCATCGACGGGCAGGTGACCGTGTCCGACGGCAACGTGACGAAAGTCCATCCATGGCACGCGACGCGAGCGCAGTGAGTTCCGCGCCGAAACAGCTGCTGTCCGTTTCGGACGGCATCGTCCTGATTTCCGGCATGGTGATCGGCGCAGGCATTTTCAAGGCGCCGTCGATCGTCGCCGCCAATACCTCGAGCAACGCGGAATTCCTCTTCGCCTGGATCCTCGGCGGAGTCGTCTCGGTGTGCGGCGCGCTGGTGTACGCCGAGCTCGCCGCGCGCTATCCCGAGACGGGAGGCGAGTACGCCTATCTGACGCGCGGCTTTGGCCGCGGCGCGGCGTTCGTCTTCGCCTGGTCGCGCATGACGGTGATCCAGACCGGCGCGATTGCCGCGGTGGCGTTCGTGTTCGGCGACTACGCCTCCGAGATCCTCCGTCTTGGAGACAACAGCTCGGCGATCTACGCCGCCCTCGGCGTGGTGGCGCTCACGCTGCTCAATTTCGCCGGCACCGTCGAATCGAAGACGCTGCAGAAGATCATGCAGGTCCTGCTGTTCGCCGGATTGCTTTTCATCGCGGCCGGAGGGCTGCTGATGGCCGGCGCCCCCGCCAGGCCGGCGGCGCCGGCCAGCGGCGGCTCGTTCGGGCTGGCGATGATTTTCGTCCTGCTGACGTACGGCGGCTGGAACGAAGCGGCCTATCTTGCGGGCGAGGTGCGCGATGCGCGCCGCAACATGAGGCGCATCCTGGTCGGCGGCATCCTCGCGGTCACCGTGCTTTACCTGCTGGTCAACCTCGGGTATCTCGCCGCGCTCGGCCTGGGCGGCATGAGGCAATCCAAGGCCGTGGCCGCCGACGTGATGCGCGTCGTGACCGGCGAGAAGGGCGCGCTGCTGCTCGCCCTGATCGTCTGCCTTGCCGCGCTCACTACGGTCAATGCCGCGATCTTCACCGGCGCGCGCACTAACTACGCGCTCGGGCGCGATTTCGCGCTTTTTGCGCGCCTGGGCAGCTGGCGCGAAGCGGGAAGCACGCCTGGAAACGCGCTGCTTCTCCAGGGCGTAATCGCGCTCGCGCTGGTCCTGATTGCATCATTCACACCCGACGGGTTCAGCGCCATGGTGGCCTATACCGCGCCGGTGTTCTGGACTTTTTTTCTGCTGACCGGCCTGACGCTGTTCATTTTCCGGAAAGGAGGCGGCACGCCGGCATTCCGCGTTCCCCTCTATCCGGTCGTGCCGCTGGCGTTTTGCGGCATGTGCGCCTACATGCTTTACTCGAGCGTGAACTACGTGCGCTTCGCCGTGGAATTCGGCGTGCCCGTGCTCGCCGGGCTGGTCATCATGCTTGCCGGCATCCCGCTTTATTTCCTGGCCAAGAGAAAAACGTGACGCTGACGGAGCTTCGCTACATCGTCGCCGTGGCGCGCGAGCGTCATTTCGGCAGGGCGGCGGAGACCTGCTTCGTGTCGCAGCCGACGCTCTCCGTGGCGGTGAAGAAGCTCGAGGAGGAGCTCGGCGTGACGCTTTTCGAGCGCGGCTCGGCGGAAGTCACGGTCACGCCCGCCGGGCAGAAAATCGTCGAGCAGGCGCAGCGCGTCCTCGAGGAGTCGGCGCGCATCAAGGAGATCGCGGCCGCGGGCCGCGATCCGCTCGCCGGGGCGCTTCGCCTCGGCGCGATCTACACCATCGGGCCCTATCTGCTGCCCAAGCTGATCCCGATCCTGCGCCGCACGGCGCCGGCCATGCAGCTGCACATCCAGGAGAACTTCACGCACCGGCTCGCCGAGGCGCTGAAGAGCGGCGAAGTGGACGTGATCCTGATCGCGCTGCCGTTCCAGGAGCCGGGCGTCGAGATACGCGCGGTGTACGACGAGCCATTTTTCGTCGCGGTGCCCAAGGGTCATCGGTGGGAAGGCAAGAAGCGCGTGACCTCGGACGAGCTCACGCGCGAGAGCCTCCTGCTTCTCGGCGAAGGCCATTGCTTCCGCGACCAGGTGCTCGAGATCTGCCACACCGTGCGCTCGCGCGAGCGCAATCCGATCGCCCGCACGGTGGAGGGCGGATCGCTCGAGACGATCCGCCAGATGGTCGCGGGCGGCGTCGGCGTCACCGTGCTGCCGGCGACTTCCATCGGCGCGGGCGGCACGGGCGACCTGATCCGCGTATTGCCTTTCGCGCGGCCGGTGCCGGTGCGGCGCGTCGCCCTCGCGTGGCGGCGCAGCTTTCCGCGCCCCGAAGCGATCGAGGCGCTGCGCAAGGCGATCCTGGCCTGCAACCTGCCGCAGGTGGAGAAGCTCGACAGTTGATCCCGCGCTACTTCCTGGGCTGAGCTAGACTCGGCGGCATGAGCCCAAAGCAGGAATTCTGGGTGAAAGCCCTGGCCGTGGCGCTGCTCGCGTTCGTCACCGCGGCCGCTTTCTCGGCCTACCTCAAGCCGGCAATGCTGATCGAATTCGCCAACCTGGTGCTTTGTTCATGACGGCCTCTCAAAGCGACAAGGCGGCCCGCTTTCGCGCGCTGCACCGGGGACCGGGCGCCTTTCTGATTCCGAATCCGTGGGATGCAGGCTCCGCGCGCATCCTCGCCGGGCTTGGCTTCCAGGCGCTCGCGACGTCGAGCGGCGCCTGCGCCGGCACGCTCGGCAAGCGCGACGGCAAGGTGACGCGCGAGGAGGCGCTCGCGCATGCGCGCGCCATCGTGACGGCGACTGATCTGCCGGTCTCGGCCGATCTGGAGAAGGGCTTCGGCGACGCGCCGGCGGCGGTGGCGGAAACGATCCGCCTTGCCGCCGCGGTCGGGCTGGTCGGCGGCTCGATCGAGGATGCAACTGGCGACAAGGAGCAGCCGCTCTACGACCTCGAGCACGCCGCCGAGCGCGTGGCCGCGGCGGCCGAGGCGGCGCGGGCACTGCCTTTCGCGTTCACCTTGACCGCGCGCGCGGAAAATTTCCTGCGCGGCAAGCCCGACCTGCAGGACACGATCAGGCGCTTGCAGGCCTTCGAGAAGGCGGGTGCGGACGTGCTGATGGCGCCGGGCCTGCCGGACCTCGCCGCGGTGCGCGCGGTGTGCGCCGCGCTGTCCAAGCCGGTCAACTTCATGGCCGGCATCCAAGGCAAGTCGTTCAGTGTCGCCGAGCTCCAGGAGGCCGGTGTGCGGCGGATCAGCCTCGCTACTTCGCTGTATCGCGCGGCGATGAGGGGCCTGCACGACGCGGCACGGGAAGTCAATGAAAAAGGCAGCTTCGGTTATCTCGAGCGTTCGCTGACCACGCCGCAGTTGAACGCCTTCATGGAGAATTGAAACTTCATGCACGATGAAAAAATCAAGGTACGCACCGAAAGCGGCCAGACCATCGAGGTGGTGGTCCTGAACAAGCGGGCGGAATGGATCGACGTAGTGCTCGGCGAAGGCATCCACAGCGTCAAGTGCCAGCTCACTCCGACGCGCAACGCAATGGCCTATGTCGGCAAGGTCATGGGGCGCGAGATCGTCTACGAGCGAAGTCGCGAGCAAGTTCAGGCGGATATCGACAGGCTCAATCCGGCGCTGCGCAAACCCAGAGCGCGCTAGCAATTGCCTCGGCGCCCCGGCGGGCGTAAGGTAGCCAACCAGTCAATCCTGGAGGAGCAGCATTGATGGCCAAGCTCAATGTCAATGGCAGGATCCGTGACGTGCAGGCGGAGGCCGACACCCCCCTGCTCTGGGTGATCCGCGAGCAGGTGGGCCTCACCGGCACCAAATACGGCTGCGGCGTCGCGCAGTGCGGCGCCTGCTCGGTGCATATCAACGGCGAAGTGCGGCGCTCCTGCTCCATTCCCGTCGGTACGCTGAAGCTCGCCGACAAGATCGTCACCATCGAGGGGCTTTCGGCCACCAGCTCGCACCCCGTGCAGGAGGCATGGGCGGCGCTCGACGTGCCGCAATGCGGCTACTGCCAGTCGGGACAGATCATGGCGGCCGCGGCGCTGCTGAAGAAGAACCCGAAGCCGACCGACAAGGACATCGACGAGGCGATGACCAACATCTGCCGCTGCGGCACCTATCAGCGTATCCGCGCGGCGGTCCACCTGGCCGCTGGAAAGAAGGTTTGACATGAATCGCCGTAAATTCATCCTCCACTCCGCGGCCGCCGCGGGCGGCGGCCTCGCGCTCGGCTTCAACCTGCCATCCGGCGTCTCCACCGCCGGTGCGCAGGCTGCGGCCGCTGGCGGAGCCGAGATCAATGCCTGGGTGTTCGTGAAGCCCAACGACACCTGCGTGATCCGCATCGCGCGCTCGGAGATGGGACAGGGCACGATTACCGGCCTCGCCCAGCTGGTCGTCGAGGAGCTCGAGTGCGACTGGAAAAAAGTCGCCACCGAGCAATTCACCGCCGGGCAGAACCTTGCCCGCAAGCGCGTGTGGGGCGAGATGTCCACCGGCGGCAGCCGCGGCATCCGCATCTCGCAGGACTATGTCCGCCGCGGCGGCGCCGCGGCGCGCATGATGCTGCTGCAGGCGGCGGCCGACCAGTGGAACGTCCCGGTCGGCGAAGTCACGGTGGCGAACGGCGTCATCACGCACGCGGCCTCGCAACGCTCGACCACCTATGGCAGGGTCGCCGGCGCGGCGGCCAGGCTGACCCCTCCGGACCCCAAGAGCATCCAGCTCAGGGACCCGAAGGAATGGAAGATCGCCGGCAGGCCCATGAAGCGGCTCGACACCGCCGACAAGCTCAACGGCACCAAGATCTATTCGATCGACCTCAAGCTGCCCGGCATGCTGCACGCCGCGGTGAAAGCCTGCCCGGTATTCGGCGGCAAGCTGGTGAGCTATGACGAAAGCAAGGTGACGGGGCGGCCCGGTGTGCGCGGCGTCGTGAAAGTGAACGACTCGACGGTCGGCGTCGTTGCCAGCACCTGGTGGCGGGCCAAGACGGCGCTCGACGCGCTGCCGATCGTCTGGGATGAAGGCGCCGGCGCGACGCAATCGAGCGCGACGATCGCTGCGCGCCTCGAGGAGGGATTGACGGCGAGCGGCGAGCCGCTCGCCGGATGGCAGGAAGGCGATGCGCTCAAGGCGATCGAAGGCGCCGCGAAGAAAGTGGAAGCCGTCTACAGCACGCCGTTCCTCGCCCACGCCACGATGGAGCCCATGAGTGCGACCGCGAAGGTCACGCCGGACAGGGTGGAAGTCTG
>DATILQ010000168.1:0-2650 GCA_035476235.1 Burkholderiales bacterium | reverse complement strand
GCCACCGATGGGGGCTATTATCTGATTGGGCTCAAACATGTACACAGGCAGCTCTTCCATGACATCGCCTGGAGCACGGAACGGGTATATCGGCAGACCACTGAACGCGCGGCCAGCAGCGGACTCGAGGTCGTGACGTTGCCCGCTTGGTACGATGTCGACGATGCGGCTTCCCTCAGTTGGCTGTGCCGAGAGCTGTTCGGCGGTCGCCGGCCGCCGCAATGCACGCTGGATGGCTACGTTGCTTCCCAAACGCGCGACTTTCTGCGCGGGTTGATGGCCGCCGGTGGCGAGCGGCTCGGCATGAATTTCGCGGTGGAGCCTGTCTAGCCATGAATGCGGACCGAAGGCGCACATGGGCACTGACGGCCATCGGAGCCATGCTTCTCCTGCTGACCGGTGTCGGCCTCTGGCGCCAGCACATCTACGACACCGACGGCTTTACCATCCTCGCTCTGGTGCAGGGCGCGTTCTATCTCATGGCGGTCGCTCTGACATGGCGCGGTGGGCTGTCGAGGCGCGCACTGATCGCGGTGCTGGCAGTGGCAGGGCTCATGCGCATCGCGGTGCTGCTGGCCCCGCCCTATCTTTCCGACGACATCAATCGCTACGTCTGGGATGGTCGGGTGGAGGCAGCCGGTATCAATCCCTACCGGTATATCCCGGCGGACCCACACCTCGCGGCCCTGCGCGACGAGAGGATCTTCCCCAACGTCAACCGCAGCGACTACGCGCCAACGATTTATCCACCGGTCGCCGAGTACATCTTCTATCTCGGCACGCGCCTCCGCGAATCGGTGACCGCGATGAAGGGGACCCTGCTTGTCTTCGAGCTGGCAGGGGTGCTGCTGCTACTTCGCTTGCTCGACGACTGCCGCCTGCCGCGCGAGAGAATCCTGATTTACGCGTGGCACCCGCTGACGCTCTGGGAATTTGCGGGCAGCGGCCACGTCGATGCCGCTGTCGTGACGTTTCTGGCCCTCGCCCTCTGGGCGCGCAGGCGAGAGGCGGCGTGGCTCACGGGCAGCGCGCTCGCGGCCGCCGCGCTCGTGAAATTCTTCCCGGCCGTCCTGTTACCGGCGCTCTACCGCCGCTGGGATTGGAAGATGCCCGTTGCAGCAGCCGCGACCGTCGCCATCGCGTACGTGCCCTTCATCGGCGCCGGCAGCGCGGTGCTCGGCTTCCTGCCCGGCTACCTTCAGGAAGAGGGGCTACACAGCGGCGCCGGGTTTTTCCTTTGGAATCTCCTCAAGAGCGTCGCACCGGTGGAGGGCGTGGGGCCGGCGCTGTACCTCGCGCTGGCCGCCGCGGTTCTCGTGTCGCTCGCGCTCCATAGCCTCTTCACAGCCGCGGGCCGCTATCTGGCCTCCGCGATGACGCTCGCGGTCGCGGCGATGGTTCTGGTGTCGCCCCACTACCCCTGGTACTTCGCCTGGATCGTGCCGCTCATCTGCTTCACACCTCGTCCATCGGTCCTGTATCTGACGGTGGCTTGCCCGCTGCTCTATTTCGTGCCCGGTGGGGGGAACCTTGAAGGCGCGCGCATGGCCTTCGAGTGGGCGATCTACGGACCCTTTGCGGCGCTCGTTGCCTTCGAGCTCTGGCGGCAGCGTTCGGCAAGAAACGGCGTCAGCTGGACCAGAGGGGTGGCATGAGCGGTAACACTGCCACCGCCGGCGGGCGGGCGCCGAGCCCGGCGCGATACTTCGAGCATGTGGACGAACGCCGCGGTCCGCTGGCCGAGGCCGAGCCCGTGTGCCTTTATCTCGAGACGACCAATCGCTGCAATCTCCTATGCACCACCTGTCCGAGAACTTTCGAGCATCTCGAGCCGCCGGCCGACATGAGCTGGGAGCTCTTCACCTCGATCGTGGATCAATTCCCACGTATCGCGCGCGTGGTTCTGCACGGGGTGGGCGAGCCGATGATGGTGCGTGCGCTGCCGCGCATGATCCGCTACCTGAAGGCGCGGGGCGTTTACGTGCTCTTCAACACCAACGGTACACTGCTCACGCAGCGCGCGGGCCGCGAACTCATTGATGCCGGACTGGACGAGCTGCGCGTCTCGCTCGACGCCGCCTCGCCACAGACCTTCGCGCTCGTGCGTGGCCGTGATTTGTTTGCTCGCATCCGGCGCAATGTCCGCGCATTCACCACCTTGCAGGGCGAATTGCAGTGCACCACGCCACGCGTCTCGCTGTGGCTGACGGGCCTCAAGGAAACCATCGTCGAGCTGCCGGCCTTCGTGCGGCTCGCGCGCGAACTCGGGGTGTTCGAAGTCTATCTGCAGCGGCTGGTCTACTTCCCCGAGGGACAGGGTCTCGCACGCCCCGAATCGGCCCTGTTCGAGCAGGTCAACGCGAGCGAAGAAGCGCATATCCGCGAAGCTGAGGCGCTGGCGAAAGAACTGGGCATCGCCTTCAACGCTTCGGGTGCGACCGAGCCCGGCTCGAGCCTCCGACAGCAGCGGGACAAGCAGCCCTGGTCGCTATGCCGCCGCCCTTGGACCCTCATGTATTTCACGGCGCACGGCAAAGCACTGCCCTGCTGCATCGCTCCGTTCTCGATGCGCGGCTACGACAGCTTCACGCTTGGCGACGCCACCCAACAGAGTCTGCGCGAAATCTGGAATGGCGCACGCTATCAGGAA
>DATILQ010000167.1:0-5805 GCA_035476235.1 Burkholderiales bacterium | reverse complement strand
CACGGTGCGCGACAAGAAGGACGGCGTGAACTTCAAGCGCTACCTGTCGCCCAAGTGGCTGCTGCACCACAAGGGCGACATCTACTCTGCCGAGTCGTTCCCTGGCTGGGCTGACATCTGCCCCGAGGGTCAAGACGTCGGGTGTGCTCAGGACTAACCTGAACGCGGTCTGAGCAGACCCTCCTCTGGCGCAGCAGAAGTTCTAGGTGACGATGATCGCGCGGTAGTCGTTGACGTTGGTGCGGGTCGGCCCGGTGACGAGCAGATCGCCGAGCGCCGAGAAGAAGCCGTAGCTGTCGTGCTTCGCGAGTAAAGCCTTCGCGTCGAGCGCCTTGGCCTTCGCCCGGGACAGCGTGTCCGGGGACAAAAAGGCCCCTGCGTTGTCCTCCGAGCCGTCGATGCCGTCGGTGTCTGCTGCCATGGCATGCAAGCCTGGCTCAAGCTCGATGCCCAGTGAAAGAAGAAACTCGGCGCAGCGACCGCCGCGGCCGCCCT
The DNA here is from genome assembly GCA_035476235.1 of Burkholderiales bacterium. GTDB lineage: Bacteria > Pseudomonadota > Gammaproteobacteria > Burkholderiales > SG8-39 > SCGC-AG-212-J23. The sequence goes on along the minus strand of DATILQ010000167.1, from coordinate 5,310 downwards.
CTTCGCGAACCGTCACCGTGCATTCGCCGCCCGAAATGAGAGCCACCGGCGGGCGAAAAGGAGTCGAGTATTTGCGGATTTCGCGAACCAGCCCTGCCATCACCTTGGCAACTTCGGCTGCTTCCCCGGTGATGGTGTCGCCGAGAATCACCGGTTGGATGTTCCGTTTCGCAAAAACCTCTGCCGCCGCTTCGAGCGAGCGATGGGCCGTGGCGATGACGCGGTTCTCGACGCGCCTGAAAACGGGGTCGCCTGGCTTGGGGGTTTCGTCAGCCGCCCTTTCGAACCTTGCCTTGACCGCTGCTGGAGGAGAAATCCGATACTTCCTCAATACGTCGAGGGCGTCGCGGTAGGTGGTTGGATCGGGCGCGCACGGCCCGGAAGCGATGTGCGTGGGATCGTCGCCGGTGACATCGGAGATGATGAGCGCCAGGACCGGCGCGCGGCACGCCGCGGCGAGCCTGCCGCCTTGAACGGCCGAGAGGTGCTTGCGCACGGTATTGATCTCCTGGATGGTGGCGCCGCTGCGCAGCAGCTGTGTCGTCACCGCCTTGAGATCCGCCATCGAGATTCCCTCGGCGGGCAGCGACAGCAGGCTCGAGCCGCCGCCTGAAAGGAGCGCCAGCAGTAGATCGTCTTTTTCAAGGCGTTTCACGTGTTGGAGAATCTCGCGCGCAGCGGCTTCACCTGCCTCGTCAGGCACCGGATGGCCAGCCTCGACGACCCGGATGCGCCTGGTCGGAAGGCCATGGCCATAGCGGGTGATCGCAATGCCTTCCAGGTTGGAAGACCAGTTCTTTTCGGCGGCGAGGGCCATCGAAGCCGCGGCCTTGCCCGCGGCAGCCAAGAAGGTGCGGCCCTTCGGCGGCGGGGGCAGGTGCGGAGCAAGGATGCGCAGGGGGTCCGCCGCGGCGACCGCGGCGCGAAAGCTCTCTTCCAGCAGCGCGCGCATCAGGTCGGCGCGAACGTTTCCTTCGCTGCGTCGGGTCCGAGGCGGTAGAACTTCGGATAGGCCTCGCGGAACGCCTGCTGGATCTCTTCGACCGGCACGTCCGCGTAGCGGCCGCGGTCGCGCAGGTACTCCATGTGGCGGCGGTTGTCCGCGTCGAAGGGATGGAAGATCGAGTCGCTGCGCCCGTCGAACTCGAGCGGCTTGACGCGAAACCGGGTGCACAGCGCGAGGTTGAAGGCGGGCGTGGCTTTCACCCAGCGGCCCTCCAGGTACAGGTCGGCGTAGCCGTGATAGACGAACAGATCGCTGCCCATGGTTTCAGCGAGCCGCGGCGTCGTCAGGTGGTTCTTGACATCGGCAAAGCCCACGCGCGCGGGAATGCCCGCCGCACGGACGCAGGCGGCGAGCAGCGCGGCCTTGCCGACGCAAAATCCCTGGTCGGCGGCGAGGACCGACGACGCCTTGAAGACTTCCTCATTCGAAAAATCGAGGAACGGGTTGTAGCGGACTTTGTCGCGCACGGCGTAGTAAAGCGAAACCGCGCGCTCGCGCGCGGTGGAACCCTGGGAATTCTGTTTCGAGAATCGGATGACCGCGGGGTGGGCGCTGTCGATGTAGCGCCCGGGCCGGAGGAATTCCTTCATTTATCCAGCTTCATCAGGCGACAGGCGCCCCGGAACAGCGCGCTCGACGGGTTGGCGAGGCCGTCGACGACCGAGAAATGGTTGGTGCCGGGCATCGCGATGTCGCCCGCGAACACAGCGCGCCAGCGCTCGCCGAGCAGCGCGTTCTGGCGGTGAAACTCGCTCGACTCGTCGCCGCCGACGCAGGTCATCACCGGGCAGCGGGTGGCCGGCGGCAGGAAGGCGGGCGAGAGCCTGAGCGCGGACGCCTCGTCGAGCCGCAGGTCCGGCTGGAGGAAATCGACGTGCGGCAGCGGCCGCAGGTCGTACAGGCCGCTGACCGCGAGCCCTCCCTTCCACAGGTCTTTCGGCAGCCGCGCGTCGAACACCTGCCAGAGCGCGCTCATCATCATCGCCGTCAGGTGCCCGCCCGCCGAATGCCCGCAGACGTACAGCCGGTCCTGGTCCATGCCGTACTCCTCGGCATGCAGCCACAGCCAGCGGCTCGCGCGCAGCATCTGGCGCACGATCTCCTCCATCGTCACCTTCGGGCACAGGTCGTAGTTCACCGCCGCGAGCGAGACGCCGGCGTCGACCCAGGCCGGGGCCAGGAACGAGAAGTCCCGCTTGTCGAGCGCGCGCCAGTAGCCGCCGTGGATGAACATCATGCAGCTGCCGTCGCCCTTGCGCGCCGGGAAAAGGTCGAGCGTCTCGCCGGGCATGTCGCCGTAGCGGCGCTCGAGATAGCAGGTCATGGTGCCGCGCGCGCGCGCCGAGCTCTCGCTCCAGCGCGCGAAGAACTGCGGATGCTCCGGCACCAGCGCCCGGTTGTTGTATTCCCGGCTGAGCGTATCGGGCGCGTTCATCCGCGTTTTTCCCTCCACAGTCCCATCGCTTCCTGTCCCGGGCGATCGGAAAACGAGAACAGCACCGTCTCGCCCTTCGCCTCGAAGCGCAGCGGCGCCCAGGAGGGAGCCACGAAAGTGTCGCGCGCCTCGTATTCGAAAGCTTCATCGCCGATCTGCACGCGCCCTTCGCCGTCGACGACGCTGTAGATCGTGCCGTCGGTCGAGCGATAGGCCTGCGAGCGGAAGCCTTTCGGCAGCAGCTGGATGAACGCCGCAATGGTCGGCATCGCGTGCCCGCCGGTGAGCGGGTTCATGAACTGCATCTTCCAGCCGTGACAGGGATCGGGAGCCTGGTCCCGAGAGAGCTTGTCGAGCGAATCGCGGCTGCGCGCGTACGGGTAGTTGAAGATCGGCGAGGTCTTGCCGAATGGCGCGGCGGCGGCGAGCGGAACGAGGTTGTTGCCGTAGCGCGCGGCCGACGCTCCCTCGCTGCGCGACACCGGCTGCACCTCTTCCGGATAGACCTCGTGGAACTGCGCGGCGAACAGCTGGACGATGCGGATGTCGAGGCCGTCCATCCACACCACCGGCTCACTGCCCGGGTTGCCGTGGTCGTGCCAGGTCCACGAAGGCGTGATGATGAAGTCGCCGGGGACCATGGTGGTGCGCTCGCCGTCGACCGCGGTGTACGCGCCCGCGCCCTCGACGATGAAGCGCAGCGCCGACTGCGAGTGGCGGTGGCTCGGGGCGATCTCCCCCGGCAGGATCAGCTGCAGGCCGGCGTACAGGCTTTGCGTGATGCAGGATTCGCCGCGCATGCCGGGGTTCTCGAGGATCAGCACGCGCCGGATCGCCTCCTTGGCGGTGATCAGCCTGCCCGCCTCCATCAGGTAGGGCCGCGCCTGGCGGTACTTCCACAGGGCGGGCCGGCAAGCCGTCGCCGGCGCGTTGGGAATGAGCTCGTGCAGCACCTCCCACAGCGGGGCGAGGTTGTCCCTGTCCATGCGGCGGTACAGCTCCTGCCGCGCGGCGCCGACGGTAGGCTGGGGAACGCTGGCCATGGCGATTTCCAAAAAAGAAGATTCTACGATCTGGCGACCGGCCTGAGCCAGACCACCGGCTTGCCGAGCGCCGCGCCGAGCGTCTTGCCCTCGGGGTCGGCGAGCGCCGCCTCGCGCGCTTTGTGGATGGACGCCGCCTGCGCGCGCGCGTCGGCAGTGTCCGGGTTTTCCACCAGCGCATCGACGATGGCGAGGAAGTTCGCCTTGCCGCGCCGATGCGTCTCGCCGTAGCCCTTGATGAGGCGGGCGCATTCGGCGACCTCGAAGGCAAGGCCGGCATCGCGCCTTGCCGCCGCGGCGACGAGGCCCAGCCAGCGCTCGATCAGCTGCTGCTCCTCGCCGTAGCGGTAGCTGTGCGGCCGCCACGGCTTCATCCAGGCGAGCGAGCGCACCACCAGGTAGCCGAGGAGGCTCGAAGTCTTGATGTGCATGCCGACGTTGTAGGCATCGAGCCTGCCGCGGCGCTGCGCCCACGCAACCAGTCTTTTCCCGAGGAAACGGGGAAGAACGGAGGCGAACTCCTCGATTCCCGGCTTCAGGTAATCGATGACCACCACCGGCTCGCCGTCCTTCGCGCCCACTTCGCGGCGCACCCGCTCGAAGCGGCTGGCGCGCGTCTTGAGATCGGCGACGCGGATGATGTCCTCGTAGGCCATCCAGAGCGCGAGGTGCCGGGCTACGGTTGCAGCGAGCTTCCGATCGCCCCTGACGAAAGGTTCCATCCTCTTGATGAAGAGTCTTGCGTACCCCTCTCCCTGATAATCCTTGAGCCGTTCGACCCCCAGTTGCATCACTTCTTCCAAATCGCGCGCCCGCCGTGGCGGCGCGGGCTCCGCCGGCGCGGGCCGCGCGCGGGCGGCGATGTCGTAGCCGGCGGCGAATCCACGCAGGCTCGCCTCGGCGCCGCGACCCGCGCCGCGGATCGCCCGCTCGCAGGCTTCGCGCGACAGCGGCAGCACGCCGCTCCCCGCCATGGCGCCGAGCAGCACCGCATTGATCACGGTGCCGCTCTCCTGGGCGAGCTTGCGCATGTCGAACAGCACGCTCGCCTTCGCCAGGTGGCGCGCCGCTTCCAGGACGCGAGCGCTGTCGAAGCGCCCGTCGGCCATCTGCATCTTCTCGCTCGTGGCGTAGATGCGGTGCGTCGACGCAATCAGCGTGGTGCGCTCGGGGCTGACGAAGCCGTTGTGCATCGCGCGCCCGGCTTCCACCAGCTCGGAGGCGACCATCACGTCGACATTCCCCGGGCTCGGCGTGAGCGAGAGGACGGGTTCTTTCCCGTTGAGTTGCTCTTTCTTCGCGGGAAAGATCTCGAGGTAATAGGTCGTCGCGCCGGTGCGCTGCGCCACGCCCGGAATCGAGGTCGCCTGCGCGGGATATCCGCTCGCCGTCGCCGCCTCCATCAGCCAGTCGGCCATCACGCCGCCGCCTTCGCCGCCGAGCGCGGCGATGAGAATGGTGATCGGGCGCTGCGGAAGATTCACAGGATTTTCGAAACCAGCCGGTCCCACAGGCTCGGGTTCTGAATCACCTCCGCCCTGTAGAACGAAGGACACAGCACCGCCGCATGCGCGTTCTCGCCGCACAGCCCGCAGCCGACGCAGCCGTCGATCACCGTCGCCACCGGGTCGGTGCGCAGCGGATCGGGGTTGTCCTTGACCGTGAGCGTCGGGCAGCCGGAAAGACGGATGCACGAGTGGTCCCCGGTGCAGGTGTCCTCGTCGACGCCGTACTTCACGCGAACCGTTCTCTTTCCCTCGGACAGTTGCTTTGAAACAAGAGGCCGCAACTTGCGCTGGCGCTCGAGCTGGCATTCGCCTTCGGCG
>DATILQ010000166.1:0-9040 GCA_035476235.1 Burkholderiales bacterium | reverse complement strand
GGAGATCATCGCGACCGGCAACCGCTTCCAGGCGACGCCCGGCGCGTACACCGGCCTGTCGAATGCCACGCGCAGCCGGCCGCTGTGCCCGTATCCGAAGACGCTGCGCTACAGCGGCTCCGGCGACATCAGCCAGGCCTCGAGCTATGCGTGCCAGTAACGCCGCCTTTTTGGCTAATCGTCCTTCGGATCGGCCAGCGTACCGCCGGCGAACCAGCTGCCGAGCACGCCGCCGGTAGCGTTGCGGATCAGCAAGGCTGGCGAGGTGCACGGATCGGGCGGAATTGCGCTCAACATGCCGCGGATCTCGAAGTCTCCGCCTATGCTGATATCGGCGGCCGGGGAATCGAAGCGCGCCGCGCCGCAGAACAGGCTCGCGGCAACCTGAAGAATGCCGGCGCGCGTGCCGATGTTGTCGCTTCCGGCGAGCACCAAGCCTTCGCCCTTGACCGAAATGTTGCCGTCGGCCCCCACGCGCGCCCTGAGCTTATGGATGGCCCACGGCCGCCCGCCCGGCGTCACGCCGCGAACCGTGTTGAGCACCGGTGCATTGTTGGCGATGCCCGCAACCGGATGCACACCGAAACCGTTGTCGAAGCTTGCGAGGGAATCGTCCGCCCTGGCAGGGAGCCCGTAGCCGAGCGCCGCGAACGCCAGCACAGCCGTAATGGCGCGTGTGTTCATGGGAACCTCCTCCCGTTACGCGTTGAACTGCCTACGGCGAACAGCAGGGCGGCGCAACTATTCCAGCGATATCCGACGATCCGACTCGCTACGGCGCCAGCAGCGTAGAGCAACGCTCCGGCCGACTCGCCACGCCCGGATTGTCGATGATCGCGCCGCCGCGCGGGATGCACTGACTCGCCGGCGGCACGATGCCGCTCTCGATCCAGCCGACCAGACGCCGGAACGAGTCGTGCACGTGCGGCTGCAGAAACTCGAGCTGCGTGAAGTTGCAGCAGCTCTGGCGGTAGCGCTCGATGTGGTTGCCGTTCTGGACTTCGTAGAGGCGGTGCTGGGAGGCTCTGCCTGCGGCGACCACCGCGTCGCGGAAAGGCCGCGCGTGCCGGTTGATCGGCAGGAGCGCGTCCATCGTGCCCTGGAGGGTAATCAGCGGCCTGCCGATGCTGCCGTCGGTCGAGATGTGGCCGATGCGCGGCGAGAGATGGAAGGGCTGGCGCCGCGCCGCATAGTCGTAGTCCTGCGGCTCGCCCTGATACGCCGGGTCGAGCTCCTTCGCGAACACGCAGGTCGTGACGTCCCAGTAGTTGTTGGCGTGCGTCTCGTACAGCGAGCCGACGAGCGGGCTGAAGCTGTTGGCGGGCGTCGGCGGGCTGGCGAAGATATCGGGCGGGTAGCCGGCGGCGACGATCGCCTGGTGCGCCGCGCTCGTGCGGCTGTAGCCGGACAAGACATAGTCGCGGAACGGGCGCAGCGCGGCGGGCAGGTCGATGAGAATGTTCGGCCCGGGCGGCGCCCAGTACACGCCTTCCCAGTCGATACCGCCGTCGTACATCTGCGGCGACTCTGCGAGAAGACGGCGCACCACATGGCCGCCGTTGGAAATTCCCATCAGGTAGGTCCTGTCGGCGGCGCGTTCCTGGTACGCCTCGAGCGCCGCCTGCGCCAGCTCGGTCGCCTCGCGAGTGCGGCGGAACCACTCGGTGATCGTGTCTTTCGGCTCGGCCAGGTAGAAGTGCACGTAGGCAAGCGAAGTCGCTGCCGGCGGCGGCGACAGCCGGCAGGCGAGCGGGTCGGCCAGCGGCGCGGTGAAGAAGAAATTGAGCGTTCCCTTGTTGGTCGAAGCGTACGCGTAGCCCTGCTGCACGACGAAGTCGCTGAAAATGTAATCGCCCATGAATTCGCTGCGCATTCCGCCCGGCACCCCCACGACCAGCTTGCCGTTCCACGCCTCGGGCAGCCGCAGCACCCAGCGCGCGTCGGGATCATCCGCCATGCCGCCGGTGACCTGCAGGCCCGGCACCGCGCGCGTGAGCGTCGTGCGGTACGGCGCGTCCGGGGAGACCGCCTGCGCGTCCGTGCGCGGCGTGAACGCCGAGGGCGGCAGCCCGGCACGGGAGTTGTCCTGCGGAGTGGTGTCGGGATTCGCCGTCGTGAGGTCGGCGCTCGCCGTGCACTCGACATTCTGAGTCTCGGCCAGCAGCGCGAGCTTCACTTCGCTGCATGCGTCCTGAGCGAAGCCTGGGGTAGCGAGCGAACCTAACGTCGCGACGATCAGCAGACGAGCAAGGCGCATCGGGAAGCCCTCCAAGGTCGTTTTCCCGATGTTGGCAGAAGATTTTGTGATCCGTCTACCGCGGCTTGTCACAAATGAAAAGGCGGCCAGAGGCCGCCTTTTTTACCGGTCCGGCACCTTCTCAGGGCACAAACAGGCTCGCGCAGTGTCCGGGCTGCGCCGGCGCGGCGGCGATGGCGCCACCGCGCGGGATGCACTGGCTCGGCGGCAGCGCCGCGCCGCGCTCGACCTGATCGACCAGCAGATCGAAAGAGCGCTGGGCGTGCGGCTGGATCAGCTCGAGCTGCGGGAAGAGCACCTGGTTGGTCTCGAGGTGGTTGCCGTTCTGGATTTCGTACAGGCGATAGGCTCCACGCTTGCCGTCGCGATCTTCATCATCGTCGTCGTCGCGCTTCGAGGTGCTCGCGACCTTGCGCGCGTACGCGCGCGCATGGTGGTCGATGGGCAGCAACGCGTCCATGGTGCCGGCGACCGTGATAAGCGGGCGGCGAACTACCCCTGTATTCGCGAATGCCGCCAGCTGGGCGCCGACGTCGGACTTCGAGAGGCGGCTGATGTAGTTATACGTACCCGTTCCGCTGCCGTACGTGTCGTACGCAGGGTCGAGCCGCTTCTGCCACTGGCACAGCGTCACTTCCCAGAACGAAAGCCAATTGGTGTTCCAGAGCGTATTGCTGGCGGTGACGATATCGGGCGGATACCCGGCTGCCATGATGTTCTTCGCCGCGGTACTCGCAGGGAGGAATCCGGACGCGACGTAGTCGGGGAAATTAAGAATGGCCGGCGGCAGATCGGTCAGGATATTGGGCGCGTGCTCGTCGACAAAGGTGCCTTCCCAATCCACGCCGCCGTCGAAAAGCTCCGGCGCGGTCTCGATCGCCCGGCGCACCTGATAGCCGCCGTTCGACGTGCCGACCGCGTAGATATGGCGCGGGGGTTGGCCATAGGCTGCCTTCGCGCCTTCGCGCGCCAACTGTCCTGCCTTGACCATGAACTCGGTCCAGCGCGTGAAAGGCTGCCCCGGATCGTTGTCGTAGAAATGCACCCATACGTTAGACGCCGGATTGAGTCTGCAGGCGAGCGGATCCGCTGGCGGTGTCGGCGAATTTAGCGAGACGATGAACAAATTGAGAACGCCCTTATTCTGTGAGGCGTAGGCGTAGCCCCGCTGCACGACGTAATCGCTCCAGGCGAAGTCGCCGTTGAATTCGCTACGCGTGCCCGAAGCCCCGGCAACCACCAGCCGGCCGTTCCAGTCATTCGGCAGCCGCAACAGGAACCGCGCCTGGCCGGTTGGATCGGAAGCGATGCGCGCGTCGATCTGCAGCCCCGGCACGGCCTTCGTGATCGGCGTGCGGTTAGGAGCATTTGGTGAGATCACACCGCGATCGGTAATAGGCGTGAAGGCGCCTCCCGGGAGTCCGGGCAGCGAGTTATTCGCTGGCGTCGTCAGCACGTTGTTGGTAGTAAGGTCTGTGCTTACGAAGCACGTAAAGTCCGAGACCACAATCTGGTCTCTCAACGCTGCTTTGATGTCGTCACAGTTGAGTCTTGCGTGCGCGGAAAACGGAATTACAAGCAATAGCGCGGCGGCGCCGCAGATTCGCAGAAACATGGTCTCCCCTCCGTTGGTATCCCCAGCAGCAGGATGCACGTTTCCCCGCGGGTCGGCAACAGCTACTGCGCGGAGGCAGCGGGCTGAGCCGCTCCGGACTGCGCGGAGGCGGCGGGCTGAGCCGCTCCGGCCTGCGCGGACGCAGCGGGCTGAGCCGCTCCGGACTGCCCGGCGGCGGGTTGCGCCACCGGCGAGAAGTTGAATTTCCAGTCGGAATATTTCTGCGCGCCTTCCAGGCTCGCGTCGCGCAGCTTGAAGCCCGCGACCTTGAGGGGCTTGTCCTCGGACAGGCTGTAGACGCCGCCGATGCCGCCGTCGGGCCCCTTCACGAATCCCCATTCGTTCTTGCCGGTCATCGGGTCTGGATAGAGCTTGCGCAGGTAGCGTTGCGTGGAAGGCTGGCGCGGGTCCTTGAGCAGGTCATCGAGCGTGCGCGGGTACTGGGCTTTCCCTGCTAGCACGTAGAGCTGGATCGCCTTGCGGTACTGGTTGCCGACGAAGAGCAGGTCGGCCTCCTTCTCGCGCTTCGCCCAGGTGTCCCAGACTTCGCCCACCAGCGCGAGCCCGCCCATCAGGATGGCGACGATGAACAGCACCGTGAGGTAGGTAAAGCCGCGCGAGCGGCGACTCACCATTGCGAGAACTCGCTGCCGTCCAGGCTCTTGCCCTGGGCGCCGCTTTTCACGTCGGAGACGCCGCCCTTCTGCGGGTCCTCGGGCTGCACGATCTGCCAGGTCGAGGTGCTTTCGGCGATCGGATCGAGCGGCACTTTGCGCAGGTAGCGCTCCGCGACGAGCGCGTCGAGCGACTCCGGATACTTTCCCTTGTCGCCGTAATAGCGCGAGATGGCATCGCGCATCTGGTTGAGGTTCTCCTTGAGCACCGCTTCCTTCGACTTGTCGACGCTCGAGAAATAGCGCGGCAGGGCCAGCGTCAGCAGCAGGGCGATGATGGACAGGACCACCAGCAGCTCGATCAGCGTGAAGCCGCGGCGGCGCGGCACCATTCCCTGCGTCACCATTCCCTATATGGCCGGCCGTTGATGCCGGTCTCCGTGGAGAGAGAGAACACGTCGAACACGTCCTCGCCCTCGCGCGGCTCGTCCGGCGGGCTGAGGTAGCTGCGCTTGCCCCAGCTTTCGGCGGGCCCCGCATTCGGGTCGGTGGCGAAGGGGTCGCGCGGCAGGCGGCGCAGGAAGTAGATGCGCTCCTTCTTCGGGCTCTTCTGGTCCTCGACGCCCGCGACCAGGTCCTCCAGCTTCTTGGGATAGCCCGACTCGCCCGCGCGCACGACGATGCGCCCGTCGACGGCCGCCTGCTTGTAGGCGTCGATCGCCTCGCGGATATCGCGCAATGCGCGGCGCAGGTCCTGCTCCTTCGCGCGCTGCACGACGAGCTCGTTGAGCGGCAGCGCGACCGAGGCCAGCACGGCGACGATCGCCACCGTGATGACCAGCTCGATCAGCGTGAAGCCGCGTTCGAATCTCACTGCGGGGCAGGTTTTATGCCGCCGAAGGGCACGAGAACCGCCGGTGCGGGCGGCTGCGCCTGGGACGCCGCCGCCGCGCCGGCCGCGCCGGTTTCTTCCGACGGCGTGCCGGGAGCGACGGTCACGGGAGGCTCGAACGGCGGGGAGGCCGAGATCCCCGTGCCCCCGCCCAGGCGCGGGATGCCGGTCTGCGACTCGGTGCCGGCGGCGAACTCCACCGAGCCGGCATCGGGGCGCGCCAGCGTGCGCTGCAGGCGCGGCGTGATGAGGAGCACGATTTCCGTGCGGGTGGTGTTGTCCGTGGTGCTCGAGAACAGGCGCCCGGCGACCGGCAGGTCGCCCAGCCCCGGCACGCGGTCGGCGCTGCGCCGGTCCTCGTCGCTGATGAGGCCGGCGAGCACCTGCGTCTCGCCGTCGCGCAGCCGCAGGTTGGTGGTCGCGTTGCGCGTGCCGATCTGGTAGGTCCGCGTGCCGGACGTGCTGGTGATGGTCTGCCCGATGTTGCTGACTTCGAGCCCGACCTTGATGCCGACCTCGTCCTCGAGGAAAATCTGCGGCTCGACCTCGAGCTTGAGGCCGACGTCGAGGTAGGTCACCGACTCGGAGATGAAGCCGCCGGTCGCCGCCGCGGTGGTGGTGATCACCGGCACGCGGTCGCCGATGTGGATGCGCGCCTTCTCCTTGTTCTTCACCCGGATGCGCGGATTGGCGAGGACATTGGTCCTGCCGTCCTGCTGGTGCAGGCTGAAAAGGAACAGGGGATCGGTGAAGGTCAGGCGCACCAGGTCCGAGCTGCGGTTATGCCATTCGCTCAGCGTGACGCTGCCCGGAGTGCCGGCCGCGCCGACCAGGCTGACGGCGAGCGATTGCGGGTAGCGGATGCCGAGCTCGAGCAGGCGGTTGCGCGCCACCTCTAGGACCTCGACCTCGAGCATCACCTCGGGCTCGGCCAGGTCCTGCGCGGCGATGAGGCGCTCGGCGAGCCGGATCGCGGCCGGGGTGTCCTTGATCACCAGCAGGTTGATCTTCTCGTCGATGAAGACGTCGCGCGTCTTGACCAGGGTGCGGATCATGTTCGCCGTCTGCTTGACGTCGGCGTTGGCGAGGTAGAAGCCTTTCACCACCAGCTCCTGGTACTCGCGCAGCTTCTGCGGCGTGTTGGGGAAGACGAACACGGTGTTCTCGTTGAGGATCTTCTGCTCGAGCTGGTTGGTGAGCAGCGCCATGCGGATGGCGTCCTCGATGGTCGCGTCGCGCAGCGCGATGCTGGTGCGCTGGTCGGTGCGCACGTCGCGGTCGAAGACGAAGTTGATGCCGGAGGCGCGCTGCAGCACCTCGAACACGTTGCGCACCGTCACTTCGCGCAGCTCGATCGAGATCGGCTTCAGGATCGAGGGCCGCAGCTGCACCGTGACGATCACCGGCTTCACCAGCTTCTCGTCGATCAGCCGCTGCAGCCGGCGCGCGTCGCGCTGCTGCGGGTTCTCGGTGAGCACCGGGCGGAGCACGTCCTGCGCCTCGCGGTATTTCCCCGCCTTCACCAGCTGGTCGGCCGAGGCCACCAGGGCGCGGTGGCGCCGGTCGGCTTCGATCTGCGCCAGCCCGGCGGCGGCGCGGGAATTGGCGGCATCGTGCGCCTGCACGCGGCGGTAGAGCGCTTCGGCGCCCTCGTACTGCCCGGCTTGGCGCAGCACCTCGGCCTGCGCCAGCCATTGCGCGACCATCAGCTCGCGCAGCCGGAAATACTCGCCGCGCACCGCAAGGTCGTTGGGGTTCTGCTTCGCCGCCTGCTGCAGCAGCGCGAGCGCCTCGTCGCCGTTGCCGTCGTTGAAGCGCTTGCGCGCCTCGTCGACCACGGTGTTGCCGGCGCAACCCGCCACGGAAATGAAAGCCAGCGCCGCGAGGCACCGCATCGATCGTGTCATAGCGTTTCTCCGGAAGGCCGCGCGTGCAGCGTCACGCGCACCTGGGCTTCGAGCTGGGTGTCGGCCGCCTTCTTGCGCTCGAAGCGCAGCGCGTCGATCGAGGCGGTCGGCATGCTGGTGAGCAGCACGCCGACGAAGGCGCGCAGCTGCGAGTAGCTGCCGCGCACGGGCAGCGTCACGCGGTAGGCCCACAGGCCGGAGGCGCGGCGCTCGAGGCGGTACTCGCCCTGCGCGAGATCGAGGCCCGAGCTGCGCGCCAGGCGGTGCAGGCGCTCGACGTCGTCGGTCAGCTCGGAGGCCGGCGGGAACAAGTTGTAGAAGCGGCGCAGCTCGTCGGCGCGCCCGCCCGAAGACACGGGCTGATGGGGCGTGCGCGCGCGCAGGCGCTCGAGCGCGAGGCGCTGCGCCTTCGCTTCGTGCTCCAACGGCGCGAGCGCCGTGGCGTAGAAGCCGGCGCACGCGAGAAGCACGCCGATGCCTAGAACTCCCGCCGCGCCGAGCCGCCTGAGCAGCATCTCGAGCCGGGCTCTCATCGCAGGTCCGTGATCACCGCCTGCACGGCGAACTGGATCGGCCGCTGCGGATCCTCGCGCTGCACCTGGTGGCTGACGAGGTGCACTTCGGCGAGCCCCTGGGCGCTGCCCAGCCGCCGCAGGTACTCGAACATCGCCTCGCGGTCGCGCGCCTCGGCGGTGAGACGCAGCAGGCGCTGCTCGGCGTCGGGCTGCAGTTGCAGGATCGCGACGTCGCGCGAGGCCGCCTGCTCGATGGTGCCGATGAGCTTTGCCCACGGCAGCGTGAGCTGGCGCACCACGCTCTCGGCCAGCTTCGCTTCCTCCTCGAGGCGCTCGCGCGAGACGGCGCGCGCCGGGCGGCGGTCGGGCGCGATCAGGCCGCTCTCGGCTTCGAGGCGCACCACCTCGCGCTGCGCATCGCGGTAGCGCGCCAGCATGCCGCCGGCCACGGCCAGGGAAACGGCGAGCACCACCAGCCCCGGCCAGAGCGGCCGGCGGACCGGGGCGAAATAATCGAGCTCGAGGCGTCGGGTGCTGATTTCCAGGTCCCTCCGAGGGGAATCTTACTACCCTCGGGGGTCCGATAGCATCCGCGTTACGGCCGGCGCTCTGCGTCGGCCGCGCATAGCTGACTCATCCGTTTCTATGAAGGCGAGACTAATCCTCATCGGGCCGGAGACGTAGGGCGGCTGCGGGCCGCCGGGGCCGCCCGCAGTCCTGTTGCCAAGGACGCGCTTCAGCTCTAGCGGTACAGGTTCTGCGGAACCTTTGCCGCGGCAAAGATGTCGTCGCGCGAGTTCTCGAGCTGCCGGCGCAGATTGTTCAGGTCGACGTCGAGCAGCTTCCCCTTCCACTTGCGCACCTTGCCTGCGACGATCACCGTCTCGACGTTGGTGCGGTCCATCAGCGAGACGACCGCCCCGGCACCTGGTTGAGCGGCGCCACGTTGAGCGCGGTCGCGTCGAGGATGATGATGTCGGCCTCCTTGCCCGGCGTGAGGGAGCCGGTCTTGCGATCGAGCCGCAGGCCTTTCGCGCCGTTGACGGTAGCGTAGCGCAGCACGTCGCGTGTGGTGAGCGGGTTCGGCACGCCGGGCGGCTGCGCCGGCCACCAGTTGTCCGTTGCAAACCCGGTATCGAGGATCATTTGATTCACGAGCGCGCGCTGCACGTTCATCGTGGAGCGCATCTGAGTGAAGAAGTCCGCGGTCAGCGTGACCTCCACGTCCGAGCTCAGGGAC
>DATILQ010000165.1:0-4641 GCA_035476235.1 Burkholderiales bacterium | reverse complement strand
GTGGTGAAGAACGGATCGAACATGTGCTCGAACACGGCAGGAGGAATCCCGGTGCCGGTGTCGCTCACGCGCAGGACGATGTAGTCACCCGCTGCGATCGTGCCGACGGAAGCTACGCGCGGCGAGTCCAGGTGCTCGACTTCGAGCGCGACGCGCAGCACGCCGCCGTGCGGCATGGCTTGCACCGCGTTGTTGGCGAGGTTGGCTACCACCTGGTGCACCTGGGTCGAGTCGCCGAGCATTGCGGCACGACCCGCTCTCAGGCGCGGCACGACCGTCACGTTGTCGGGCAGCGTGGCGGCCAGCTGATTGAGCGCCTCGCGCACCACTTCCTCCACCGGGACGGCCGTGCGCTCTCCGGCGCCGCTGCGGCTAAAGGCGAGGATGCGGTCCACCAAAGCGCGGCCACGTTCGCCGGCGGCCACGATGCTGTCGACGGCATGGCGCAAGCGGGTTCCATTCTTCGCAGCGCCTGCCGCGATTTCGCCGTAACCGAGGATGGCGTGAAGGATATTGTTGAAGTCGTGTGCGATGCCACCCGCCAGAGTGCCCATCGCCTCGAGCCGCTGGGAGCGGCGCAGCTTTTGCTCGAGCTGGCGCAGCTCCGCTTCGGCCTCTTTTCGCTCGGTCACGTCGAACATGAAGCCGATCGAGCGCACGGGTTTGCCGTCGTCGCCGAGGAAAGTGCGCCCCTTCTGGTTCAGCCAGCGCACCCTGCCGTCCGGATGCAAGACGCGGTATTCGACGTCGATTTCGCCCGTGGCGAGGGCGTGCGCGATTGCCGACTTCACATTGGCCCAGTCATCGAGATGGACCATCTTGCGCCAGGCGGCGAATGTGCCGTCATAGGCGCCGGGTTGCAGACCGAACATCGCCTCGAGCTCGGGCGACCACTTCTGGCTCCAGGGTCCCGCGGCGTTGCGCCATTCCCACTGCACCGCTCGCGCCGCCTGCTGCGCCACCTCGAGCATCTCCTGGCGACTGCGCGACTCGTGCTCGATGCGCTTGCGCTCGGTCACGTCGGTCATCGAGCCCGCCATGCGCACCGGCTTGCCGTCCGCGTCGCGGAACAGCTTGCCCTGCGATCGCATCCACCGCTCTTCACCGCTCGGCAAACGGATGCGATAGTCGATCTCGTAGCGTCCCTCGGGATCGACGAAGCTGCCGCGCAGCGCTCGCTCCAGTCGCTCGCGCTCGCCGGACAGGAAATTCTGCTTTTCAACAAACTCCGCGCGATTTGCGAAGGGTGTATCCGGCGCGAAGCCCAGCATCACTTTCATGCGCGCGGACAGGAACATCTCGTCCGTCGCAATATCCCATTCGAAGTGACCGGCCTCGGAGGCTTCCATCGCACGCGCATAGCGCGCCTCGGAGACCGCGAGCGCCTCGGTCGCGAGCCTGCGCTCGGTAATGTCGGCGATTGATCCGGTCAGGCGGACGGCCGCGCCGCTAGCGTCGCGGAATACCTTCCCCTGCGTGCGCAGCCAGCGCACGGCCCCGGGCCGCGGTATGACTCGATACTCGCGCTCGTGAGTCCCGGCGGCGATGCACGCTGCGACCCGCTCCGCCATGACCCCGCGATCTTCGGGATGCATCGGCACGAGCGCCATGATCTCGCGCCAGTTCGCGGGCAGCGGCCCCTCGGGCAGTGCCAGCATCTCTCGCGCACGCTCGGAAACGAACATCTCCTGCGTCACGAGGTCGCAATCCCAATGCCCGACGTCCGCGCCGTCGATCGCGCGCGCGTAGCGCTCCTCGGACAGGCGCAGGGCTTCCTCGGCGCGCTTGCGCTCCGTTACGTCCGTGGCATAGCCGGTCCAGCGGACCACCTTGCCGTTTTCCCGGAAACAGATTCCATGCATCGCGTGCCAGCGCGTCTCGCCCGCCACCGTCACGCGCACTTCCATCGCCAGGCGCGAACCCGAGCCCGCGAAAAGCTTTCTCACCCCTACGCGCCACTTTTCGCGATCCTCGGGAAAATAGTTGCTTCGGTAATGGAAGTCCTCGCGGCCGGCGAAGGTGGTGCCCGGCGCAAACCCGACCATCTCGATGAAACGCGGTGACGTGTAGTACTCGTCCTTTTCTACATCCCAGTCCCAGAAGCCTGCGTTTGCCGAGAGCATCGCGCGCGCGTGGCGCTCTTCGGATACGCGAAGCGCCCGTTCGGCCCGGATCCGCGACGTCGTCTCCCGGCCGACCCCGCGGTAGCCGAGGAACGCACCACCGGAATCGAAGCGCGGCTCGCCGGCGAGCTCGTAGAAGCGTTCCTCTCCGCGATCGATCCGCGACATGGCGAAGTCGACGAAGGGTTTGCGAGCCGCGATGGTTGCCCGGTGTGCAGCCCACGCCGCCTCGTCCGGTGACGTGTACGGAATGTCCCACGGCGGTTTGCCGAGCTTCTTCCACTTCTCATGCTGACCGCGGTGGATGGTTCCGTAATCGAGCATCGTGTAGCGGTGTTCGGTATCTGTCTCCCAGAAGAAGTCGTTGGAGAGTTCGGCCAGCCTGCGGAAACGCCTCTCCGATTCGCGCAGGGCTTCGTCAGCAAGCTTTCGCCGCGTGGCGTGGTGCGCGACCAGGGTCTTGAGCGCTGCGCCCGATGCAATCGCACGGTGCCAGATAAGCTGCAGACGGTTCAACCGGGCTGGCCTCTCAGAAGCGACATGGCTGCGCGATTTCCATATTGCTCCGCGCACGCAAGCTCAGGTATCGAATGTGGCAATTGCCATAAATCGGCGTGCACTGGCGAGAGGCCGGATCAAGAACATGCCTACGATCAGCAATGTGGAGACGAAGCAAGTGAGCGTCGCGCACGTGCTTGCGGTGGAGGACGATCCGTCGGCGCGGCAGCTGATCACGGACTACCTCGGCTATAACGAAATCCGCGTCACGGCCGTCGAAAGCGGCAAGCAAGTCCGGGAGGTCATGGCGCGCGAGGAGATCGACCTCCTGGTGCTCGATCTGCGCCTGCCTGACGAGGACGGCATGGAAATCGCGCGCAGGCTCCGCGCAGACGTCCCCAGCTTGCCGATCATCATGCTTACCGCCCGGCGGGACGAAGCCGATCGCGTGATGGGTCTCGAGCTGGGTGCCGATGACTACCTCACCAAGCCCTTCTCGCCGCGCGAGCTCCTCGCGCGCATTCGGGCGCTGCTGCGCCGCAGCCGCCTGCAGCAGACGGTGGCGGAGGGCCTGCAAAAGATGCGCGCGTACCACTTCGCGGGTTGGGAGCTGAACGTACGATTGCGCCGACTGACGTCGCCGCAAGGCGAAACAGTCCCGCTCACCAATGCCGAATTCAATCTGCTGGTCGCGTTCCTGGCCGCTCCGCAGCGGGTTCTTTCCCGCGATCAGCTCATCGGCTCCTCGCGGCTGCACAACGACGAAGTCTACGACCGGACCGTCGACAGCCAGATCACACGGCTGCGCAAGAAGATCGAGCCGCGCGGTTGGAGAGCTGGACTTATCCGCACCGAGCGCGGCGCCGGCTACATGTTCACTGCCAGCGTGCAAATCGTCCGCTAAACACGCGCTATTGCGTCGGCCTGTCGCAATCGCGTAGCGGCTCGCCGCGCTCGTCCCAATGCGTGATCTTGCGCGGGTCGGGCAGCACGGAGCCGCAGTGCTTGCAGGTCCTGCGCGCGACGTCCTCGTTGAAGGCAAAGACGACGTCCTTGATGCCTTTCTCGATGTCGTCGCACCAGAAGTCGATACGCTCGAGAAGGCGGTTGCAGTTCTCGCAGAACCACGCCACCGAGTCGAGCTCATGGGGCTTGCGCGGAATCTCGATCACGACGCCGATGCTGCCGGGCGGCCGGCGCGGCGAGTGCGGCACGTTCTTCGGCAGGAGGAATAGCCCACCCTCGTTGATCCGCTGCACTTGCACCTTGCCCTGCTCGTCGACAAAGTTCACGAAGATGTGGCCCTGGAGCTGGTAGAAGATCTCGTCCCACGGATCGATGTGAAAGTCGTTGCGCGCGTTGGGGCCGACGATGATCTGGTAGATGAAGTCGGCCCCTTTGAAGACCTCCTTGTTGCCGATGGCGCCGCGCGAGGCCGGCATATGGCGCGCGATCCATTCCGCTTGCGAGAAAGCCGGCTTGACGTTGCCGGGTGACGTGAGCATGGTGAATACCTCCATCGCGTCTGCATTCGATTAGCCGCGTCCCCAATATTGCCGCAGGCCAAAGACGAGGCCGCTGAACGGCATGCCGAGCGCGGAGTACACCGCGGTCGCTTCCGGCGCGGCATTATCAGCGAGGATCTCGACGCAGACATTCGAGTAGCCCACGGGAACAACGCCGGCCTGCTGCATCCGCAAGATCCCCATGTCCACCTGCGTCTGCGTGAAGCCGCCGGAAGCGTCGACCACTGCGTAGCTCTCGAAGCCGTCGGCAAGCGCGGCGATCGCCGGAAAAGCGAGACAGACGTCGGTAGACACGCCGGTCACGATGAGCTGTTTGCGGCCCGTCGCCTTTACCGCATCAGCAACGCGCTTCTCGTCCCATGCGTTCACGGTAGTACGTTCGATTGTCTTGACCCCGCGAAGGGCCTCAGCAAGCTCCGGGATCAGCGGTCCCCACATGGCCTCCGACGTCGTGGTCACCACGACCGGCACCTTGAGGGCCAGCATCGCTTTCG
>DATILQ010000164.1:0-15364 GCA_035476235.1 Burkholderiales bacterium | reverse complement strand
AGATCCGCACGATGTACGGCGTGGACGTCATCGCGCTGGTCTCGTACGACCAGACTCAGTTCACCGACCAGGGATTGCTGTCGATCGCCTATTGGACCATCGTGGGGGCTTACATCGTGCGAGGGCAGAAGAACGACACGCACACGATGCTCGACACCGTGGTGTACGACATTCCCAGCCGCAAGATGCTGTTCCGCGCGCCGGGCCTGAGCGAGATCAAGGGCAGCGCCACCCTGGTGAACCAGAGCGAGCAGCTGCGCACCGACAGTGAAGCAGGCGTCGGCCAGGCGACCGCGGACATGATCAAGAACCTCGACGCGCAGCTCCTCGCGTTCCGGGAAAAGGTGAAGGAGCGGCCCGAGGAATACCGGGTCGTGCGCACGGAGAGCTACCGCGGCGGCGGCATGGTCGACGGCCTGATGCTCGCCTTGCTCGGCGCGCTGCTCGGCGGGGCCTATTGGGGGCGGCGACGCAAGTGAAGGGGCTGCCAATCCCCGTCTGGACGCTGGCGATCTGCGCGGCGGCGGCCGTCGTGTTGGGCGCGCCGCAGTTGCAGGCAGCGCTCGTCTACAACCGCGAAGCAATCGCTGCGGGCGAGATCTGGCGCCTCGCGAGCGGCAACCTGGTTCATTTTTCGGGGTCGCATTTCATCAAGGACGCCGTCGCGCTGCTGGCGATCGGGCTGCTGATCGAAACCGGGCGCCGCCGCCATTTCGCGCTGCTCTGCCTCGCTTCAGGCTCGCTGATCGGTTCGGTGCTCTACGTCGCGACGCCTGAGCTGCTCGTCTACGGCGGCCTGTCGGGCATCGTCATGGCTGCAGCGACTTATCTGTGCCTGCACGGCATCGAGGAAGACGGCGCTTATCGGTGGCTCTGTCTCGGCGTGTTGTCGTTCCTGGCGGTGAAAACAGGCTGCGAGATCGCGCTTGGCTTCTCGCCCTTGCCGGGCGCGGACTTCGATGGGTTCGCCCTCGTACCTCAAAGCCATGCCGTGGGCGCCGCGACGGCAATTGCGCTGTTTGCGCTCGAGAACCGCCACGCTGCGACCGCGAAGCTTCTCGGAATAAGGGAGGGTTGACCATGCCGTTGCGACCGATGCACCTGCTCGCGTTGCTCTTCGGGCTGCTCGTAGCCGGACCGGCGCCGGCGCAGGGCCGCTGGAGCCAGATGAAGCCGATTCCGCAAGGTGAAGAGGAGGTCGTCGGGGTGGCGGTCGACGGCAGGATGTACGTGATGGGCGGCCTCGGCGCCTTCCCCGGCTGGGAGCCCAAGCAGATTTTCTTCCGCTACGATCCGGCCGCGAACGACTGGAGCAGGCTGCCGCCGCTTCCCGAGGGCATCCACCACCCGGGCGTCGCCGCCGTCGGCAACAAGATCTATGTAATGGGCGGTTTCACCATCTCGCGCCCGGCGGGCGGGGGACTGCCGGCCTGGGTGCCGACCAACTCGGTCTGGGTCTTCGACATCGCCGCGAATGCCTGGTCGAAAGGCGCGCCGGTGCCGACTCCGCGCGGCGCGCTCACCGCGACCGCGGCCGGGGCGAAGATCTACGCCATCGGCGGTGCCAGGAATCCCAGCTACTCGACGCCCGAGCTGCGGCCGACGGTCCCGGTCGAGAACCTGGCGACGAACGAGGTGTTCGACACCGCAAGCGGCAAGTGGTCGCCGCTGCGGCCGATGCTCACCGCGCGCAACCACCACGGCGCCGCCCTGATCGACGGCAGGATCTACGTCGTGGGCGGGCGCGTCGGCTCGACCTTCATCATCGGGCTGTCCACCAACGTCGGCACCAACGAGGCCTACGACGTGGCGAAGGACACCTGGTCCTCGGCGCTCGGCGTGCCGACCGCGCGCAGCGGGGTCGGCGTCGCGGTGCTGGAGGGCCGCATGCACGTGCTCGGCGGAGAGGCCTACCTGAACGACCTGGTGGGGACTTACCGCACGCACGAAGCCTACGACCCGAAAACCAACAGCTGGCAGCGGCTGCCGCCGATGCCCACGCCGCGGCACGGCCTCGCGGTCGGCGAGATCGGCGGCAAGATCTACGCGGTGAGCGGCTCCAACGTCGCCGGCGGCGGCGGGCCGCACGAAGGCGTCAATGTGAACGAGGCCTACGACCCGAAGTAAACACCGTGCGATTCGGACGCTTTGAAGTACGACCCGAGGCGCGACAACTGCTCGTGAACGGGGTGCCTGCCAAGCTGGGCGCTCGCGCCTTCGATGTCCTGCTCGCGCTGATCGAACGCCGCGATCGGATCGTCGGCAAGGACGAGCTGCTCGATCTGGTCTGGCCCGGCCTGGTCGTTGAGGAAAACAACTTGGAGGTGCAGATCTCGGCACTGCGCAAGCTGCTGGGGCCGCAGGCGGTGGCGACGATTCCCGGGCGGGGGTATCGGTTCACCGCGTCGCTCGGCGCGAACGAAGCGGCGCCGGCCGCCGCTTCAACAGCGAGCACGCATGGCCTGCTCGAGCAGCGCACGCGCTTCATCGGTCGCGAGCGGGAGTTGACCGAGCTGCGCGGCATGCTGGCCGGCGGCGCGCGTCTCGTCACCGTGACGGGCGCGGGCGGGAGCGGCAAGACGCGGCTGGCACTGCAGGTCGCTGCGGGGCTGGTCGACAGCGTCCGCGGAGGAGTCATCTTCGTTCCCCTCGCGCCGGTTCAGGAGCCGGCGCTCGTCGCCGCGACGATCGCGCTCGCCGCAGGAGTGCGCGAACTGAAGGAGCTTCGCGACCGGGACGCGCTGCTGGTGCTCGACAACTTCGAGCATTTGCTGCCAGCGGCTGCCGAGGTGAGCACGCTTTTGTCCCTCGCGCCGGACGTCAAGATTCTCGTCACGAGTCGCGCGCGGCTCCGGCTCTCCGGCGAGCGTGAGTACGCGCTCGATCCGCTGCCGCCAGCCGATGCGGCCGAGCTCTTCCTCGATCGCGCGAGAGCAGTACGGCACGACTTGCGCTCCGATCCGGCTGTCAGCGCGATCTGCGAGCGTCTGGACGGACTTCCGCTCGCGCTCGAGCTCGCGGCGTCGCGCGTCAAGGTGCTCGACCCGTCGTTGCTGCTGGAGCGACTCGCTCACAGCCTCCCGCTGCTGACCGGCGGCACGCGCGATGCGCCCGAACGGCAACGGACGCTCCGCGCGACGATCGGTTGGAGCTACGCCCTCCTGGAGGAGCCGCTGCAGCGAGCCTTCCATCGGCTCGCGGTCTTCCCAGGCAGCTTTTCGCTCGAGGCGGCAGAGGTCGTCGCCCGAACGGACCTCGACCAGGTCACCGCACTCGTCGACTGGAGCCTGTTGAAGCCCGTCGGCGAGGGCCGGTTTCTCATGCTCGAGACGATTCGCGAGTTCGGTCGCGAGCGCATCGAGGGGAGTTCCGAGCGGGACGAAATCCGCGACCGGCACCTGGGGTTTTTCCTCCAGCTGGTCGAGCAGGCCGAGCCGAAGCTGACCGGGCCCGAGCAGCGTCAGTGGTACGACCGTCTCGTGGTGGAAAACGACAATCTCCGCGAGGCGCTCGCGTACGCCTGCGAGAGTCGCGACGGTGAACGCGCGCTGATGCTGGCCGGGACGATCTGGCGTTTCTGGTGGAACCGGGGACGCATCGCCGAGGCGTCGCTCTGGTACGAGCGGGCGTTCGCCGTCGGCCAGAACGCATCTCCGACCGCGCGAGCGCGAGGCCTGTTCGGGATGGCCCATATGGTCGACGCCGGCGGCGATTTCGAGCGCTCCCGGGCCCTTTTCGAGGAGGCCGCCGATGTTCTGCGGCAGATCGGTGACACGCGCTGGCTGGTGCTCGCCCTCACCCACCTTGCGGGGACGTACATCTGCCTAGGCGATACGCTGCGTGCAGCGGCAATAAACGATGAAGCGCTGGACCTTGCAGACCGTAGCGGGGATGCTCGAGGGGCTGCGGTCGTCCGGTCGAACCTCGGCTACATGCTCATGAGCGTCGACGACCGGCGCGCAGGTCCACTGATCGAGCGCGCGCTCGAGGGCTACCGCTCCGTCGGCGACACGTACGGGATAGCGAGCTGCCTCGGAAACCTCGCGGTGATCGACCTGCACGGCGGCGAGACCGAAGCCGCGGCGGCGAAGCTGCGCGAGAGCCTCGGGCTCAGCAGCTCGATCGGAGACGCACACACTCTCACGTGGAGCCTCGCCGCAGCCGCCGCCGTTGCGCTCGCGCGCGGCGACCCGGACGCGGGTGCCCGGCTCGGCGGCGCGGTCTCGAAGGCGTGCAGCACGCTTGGCTTGGCGTTTGAACCGATCGACGCGCGACGGATGACCGAGACGACTGCCGCACTGCGGGAGGCGCTCGGCGGTGCTTTCGACGAAGCATGGAACGCCGGCGCAAATATGGATCTGGCCACCGCGGTCGACTTGGCTATCGAGAGCCTGGCGGCTACTCCGCCTTGATTCCGGCGGCGCGAATCACCTCCGCCCAGCGCCTGGCATCGTCGCGCAGCACCTTCGCGAACTCCTCGGGGCTGATTCCGGAAGGCTCGGCGCCCAGCGCGTCGAACCGCTCCCTGACGTCCGCGGCCGACAGCGCGATGACGACCTCGCCGTGCAGCCAGTCGATCACATTGCGCGGAGTTCCCTTGGGCGCGGTGAGGCCCACCCAGTTCGAGGCGACGAAGCCCGGCACGCCCGCCTCGGCCGCCGTCGGCACGGCGGGCAGGACTTTCGAGCGCTCGACGGAGGTCACCGCCAGCGGGACGATCCTGCCGCCCTTCAGGTTGCTCATCGCCGTGGGCAGCGCGGTGATGAGGACATCGACCGTTCCGCTCATCAGGCCCGTCATCGCCTCGCCCATGCCGCGGTACGGAACGTGCGTCAGGTCGATCCGGGCCGAGCGCTTAAACAGCTCGGTCACCACGTGATTCGCGCCGCCGACGCCGGCCGAGCCGTAGTTGATCTTCGCCGGGCTCGCCTTCGCCTGCGCGAGAAGCTCTGAGAGCGCGTTGATCCCGGCGCTCGCGCTCACGACGACGACGAACGGCATCTGCGCGCTGATGGTGATCGGAACGAGGTCGCCGACATAGTCCCAGGGCAGGCTGGGGTAGATGGCGGGCAGCACCGGGTACGCCCCGTCGACCGCGACCAGCGTGTAGCCGTCGCCGGCCGACTTCGCGCCGGCTTCGTAGGCGATGCGCCCGCCCGCGCCGGTCTTGTTCTCGACGATGAACACGCCGCCGGAGCCGGCGCCCATCCTCTGCGCCACCACCCGCGTGACGATGTCGGTGACGCCGCCGGCGGCGAAAGGCACGAGGATCCTGACCGGCTTGGCGGGATATTGCGCGGCGGCGCTCGCCGCGAGCGCCGCGGAGAGCAAGAGGGCAACGCGCAGGCTTTTCATCGCTTGGTGCTGGCGATCTTCCTTGCGACCTGCGCGAGGATCAGCCCGATGACCGCCCCGGCCGCATCGATGGCCACGTCTTCCATCTCGAAACGGTGATGGTGGCCGAATATTTCGATGGTCTCCTGCAGGAAGGCGAACCCGATCACGCCCAGCGCGAGCAGCGAGATCGGCACTTGCGGCAGCGACCACCTCCATGCAAGGGCGAGAACCGCAAATGAGATCAGGTGCGCCTTCCGATGAAGGTCGCCCCCGAATGCCTGTCCCGCGGACGGCATGATGCCGGCCAGGAGCAGGGCGATCGTCAACGCGATGGCGCAGAAGAGGGAAACGCGGCGCAGGAGATCCGTCATTCGCCCAGGTCCCAGTAAATGCCGGTCATGATCCGCAGCCCGTCGCGCGCCACGGACGCGAGCAGGTGCTCGTTCGGCGCGTGCTGCGAGCAGGCGGCGTACGAGTGCGGGATCCACACCGTCGGCAGGCCGAGGACATGGGCGAAGACTTCATTCGGCAGCGAGCCGCCGAGATTGGGCAGGACGGCCGGCCTTTTCCCCGTGGTGCGCTCCATCGAGGCGAGCGTCCATTTGACCCACGGCGCCTCGGGATCGAGCCGCGTCGCGACGAACAGGGTTTCCCGCGCCGGCTCGATCTTGACGAGCGAAAAGCCGTGGCGGTCGAGATGCCGCCGCAAGGCGGGAAGAATGCCGGCCGGGTCGACGCCCACGACGTAGCGCAGCTGGCAAAAGGCGCTCGCTCGCGGGGGAATCGCATTGACCGGCCGCTCGGGATCCCCGGTGACGAACGCTAGTACTTCGAAGCTGCACCACCCGAACACGCGCTCCGCGGGCGTCAGCCCGGGTTCGCCCCAGTCGGCGTCTATCCGGGGGCCCTCCTCTCCGCCCTCCACGGCAAGCTCGGACAGCGCGGAGCGCACCGACGGCGTCAGCGAATCGGGGCGCCATTCCGGGACGCGGATCGAGCCCCGGGCGTCGGTGATCGACGCGATGGCATGAGCGAGCACGATGCCCGGATTTCGCAGCAGCCCGCCCCAGTTTCCGGAGTGATGCCCGCCTTTGCGCAGGTCGATGCTCAGGTTGAAATTCAGCGCGCCGCGCGAGCCGAGAAAAATCGTCGCGCGCCCGGGCTGCAGTCGCGGCCCGTCGGAGGCGATCAGCACGTCGGCGGCGAGCAATTCCTTGTTCCGCTCGCAGAACTCCCTCAGTCCCGGCGAGCCAAGCTCTTCGCCCGTCTCGATCAGCACCTTGAGATTGAAACCCAGCCGGCCACGCGTGCGCAGCACGATTTCCGCGGCAGCGAGGTTGATCGTGTGCTGGCCCTTGTTATCGGCGGTGCCGCGGCCGTAGAGCCGATCACCTTCCTGCGAGAGGACCCAGGGATCGAGGCCGCTGCGCCACTGACCCTCCTGGCCCCGGATCACGTCGGCATGCCCGTACATCAGCACGGTAGTGAGCTTTTCATTCTCGATGCGCTCGGCCACGAGAAACGGCCCTGCCTTGCCCGAAGGATTGGGGAGCAGCCTGCAGCTCATTCCCATGCGCGCAAGGCTCGGCTGCAGCTCGGCCTCGAGGTAGGCGGCCAGCTCGCCCTGTCGCGCCGGATTCTGGCTTTCGGTGGGGATCGCCACACGGCGCGCGAGGTCGGCCGCGAACGCGCCGCCGTCAAAGTACTTCTCGCTGCCGGCGATCGCCGCGCTGCGGGTCATATAATCATTTTAGATGCTGGCCGGGATCAAGAAGGGCATTGCCGAAATGAGCGGCGCCGAGCCGCTCGCGGCGCTGGCCGACCTGAGCACCTTGCTCGACACGGCCAAGGGCGCTCACGAAGAAGGACTCCGCGGCGAGGGGCTGTCGCTGATCCAGGAAGCGAGCGGCGCGCACGTTTCCGCGCTGCTGGCGCAGATTATCGCGCGGCCGACCAGCGAGCAGGCCGCGCGCGAGTCGACTTGGAACAGCCTCATCAACTACCTGAGGGCGTTGGCGGGCGCGCTGTGCGCCTCGGCCGTGGCGCTGCTGAGGGAAGCGGCCGCAAACCCGTCGCTCCGTCCCGCCGCGGCGGCAGGCGCGGCGAGGGCTCTTCATGCCTGCCGGATGCTGGCGAAGGTCTTTCTCGTCCATTACGTGAGCGTTCCGCCGAAGCTTTGGCGGCTGGCGTATGCCGTTCACGGCGAGGCCGAGAAGGCGGACTGCGCGGCGACGCCCGTTCGCACGCAGGCCGCCCAGAAGACCCAGACGAGCGCGACCCAGGAGCTGCTGGGGCTGCTGATGCTGCACGCAAGCTCGCCGGAGATGATGGCGCCTGTGGAGATCGAGGTGGCCGACCGGGTGATCGAGCAGCTCGGGGAAGGCTTTACGCTGCGCCCGCGCGGCGTCGCCGACAACCCCTTCGGCTTCGATCCGGCGGGCGAAATCGCGCCGAGCCGGGCGGCGGGCCAGGGTGCGGGCGCTGAAATCCGGCATTTCGGCGCAGGGACCGGATACGACGCTCTCGAGCAGCTCTACAAGCAGCTGGCGACGACCAGGACCTCGAACATCAAGGCCTTCGGCAAGGACATCTCCCCCGAGGTGCAGATTTCGGCCATTCAGCATCTGCTCGCGTTCTGGGGCGAAGCGTCGCCGTACTCGCCGCCGGCCCGCTCGGCGGCGACGGGCATCCTGCAGGTCGTCCATGGCTATGGGCAGGTCTGGCAGCGCCTTTCGGGCGCCCGATCCGGCAAGGCCGAGCTGACGCTGGCGGAAGACGGGGAGGGCCCGCCGCAGGCCGCGGAGACCTGGGCCCTGCAGGACGCCGGCGGCAACGAGCTCGGCGCCGAGATCCCGCCATCGAGCCGCTGGGCGCGGTGCGGCGATGTGGTCGGCGTCTCGATGCAAGGTGCCGACGAGTGCTGGCTGGGCGTGATCCGCTCCATGCAAGCCCAGTGGGGCCGCAGCCTGCACGCCGAGATCGCCATCCTGGGCCGCGACTCGCAGGCGGTGCAGCTGCGCGTGGTCAGCGCCGAGGGCGAGGAGAGCGTGTTCTCGGAGGCCACGGCGCGGCAATTCGACTTCAACCGCGTGCGCGCGATCATCCTGGCGGACCGCTCGGACACTGCGGCGGCGGCGCAAAGGCCGACTTTGCTGGTCCCGCCCGAGAGCTGGAAGGAGGGCCGCGTCTACGAGGCGACGGGCGAGGGTGCTGCGCGTTACCTGCGCAGCGTGCAGCTCCGGCAGCGCGGAGACGACTACGTGCGCGCGACGTTCGAGTGGGTGGCGCAGGCCTGACTTCAGAAGCCGTAGCGGGCGTGGATCCTGTCGCCGATGAACAGCAATCCTGCTGCAGCCATGAAGGCGAGAAGCAGCGCAGCCGCGCTGAAGTCCCCGGCAGTGGCGGCGGAAAAGCCGAGCATGGGCGCAAGCAGTTTCCCGCCAACGAGCCCGCCCGCCGCGCCGATGCCGACGGAGGCCAGCATGCCGCGCCCCTCACTGAATTTCAAATACGCGAAGCTCGCCCAGCCGATGACAGCGCCGGCCAGGATCCAGATCATCGTGTTCATCGCGGACCTCTCAGGAAGCGGAAGCACGGGCATTCTGTCTCGCCGCGACAGCCCCCGGCTGTACGCTGGCGAACATTGCGCGAAAGACTTTGTTAGGGCACCGCGGCCGCGTTCGCCTGGTTGATCAGGAAGGTCGCATCGTCCGCAAGCAGCAGGCGCCGGCCGACGAGGCTGTTGGCAGCCGCGGTGACCTTGGCGACGTAATCGGCGTGCGTCGGATAGCGCTCCTGCAGCGAGGGACGCGGGTCGTTCGCCGCCTGGCGCTCGGCGAGCGTGCGGAAGAACGGAACGAGCGCGCCGGTGAGGTCGCAGGAGTCGCCTTCGCTGAAGCCCGCTTTCCTCACGTTCCATCCCAGGTACGTCGCGAGAGGAACGAGCATGTTGGTGTTGGGCAACCCGGCGATGGTGTTGCCGTCGGCGTCGACCTGCGGCTGGCGCACTGGATACGCGCCGCGCTTCACCGGGGGCTCGCGCATGACGCCCGCGATGTCCTCGACGTTGAACAGCGGCCCCCGGTCGAGATAGAACTTCTGCGTAGTGACGCCGGCGAGCGTCCAGTTCACCGCCGGTAGGTACGGGTAGTGGATCGCGGAGAGCGGCACCAGCGTGCCCGCATCGAGGGTTGGATACAGGCTCGGCGGCGGCTCGGTACCGTTGACGATCCACTCGCGCAGCGCGAACAGCAGCGCCCGCTGGCCATGGATGAACGGGTTGCTGTTGGTGCGCAGCTGGCAGTTCGCCGGCGGGTTCGGGACGACCGTCGGCAATTGCGCGGTGACGTCGCCGCCGCCATGCCGCGTACCGGCGTAGAGATAGATGCGCACGTTCTTCGGGATCCTGATGTCGCGCCTGCCGTCCGAGTCGGTGGTGTTGAGCGCCATCAACGCCTGCCAGTACTCGGTGTCGGTGTTGGTGTGGAAGATCTTCGGGCAGCTGTGGCTCTTGCGGCAGCGGTCGAGCTGGCCGGCCTTCACGTCCGAGATCCTGTCGTGCAGCACTCCCCAGGTCTGCGGCGACTCCGCGCCCGGGTACTGGCGCTCGGTGTGCTGCGTGCCGGAGAGGCGGTCGGGCTGGCCGAAGCGCACGTTGAACGCGCCGCGGTTGGACGCCTTGTGCGGGATCGCGCCTTCCAGGACCAGGTTGCGGTTCTCGTCCTGGTTGAAGCCGAGCTGGATGAACGTGCGGATATAGCGGCCGCTTTGCGACGAGCCGTAGATGATGGCGTTGCGGATCGAGTTGCCCAGCGGGTTGTCCGGCATCGGCCCGGCTGCCGGGCACGGCCCGTGCCCGCGGCCGTGCTCGTCCGCCCCGTCATCGTCGTCGTCGTCCCGGCCGCGGCGGCGATCCTCGTCATCGTCCTTCCGGCCGCACCTGCCGGTGCTCGCGCCGTTGCTGTTGCGCAGGAACGAGATGAAGTCGCGCGTCGCCGCGAAGCCGAGCCCCAGCACCATGGGGTTCTTCGCGGTGTAGAGCAGCTCGTAGATGTGGTTGGTGTCGAAGTTTCCTTTGAGGCAGATCTTCTTCGTGCTCGGCACGCCCGGGAACGGGGTCGCCGAGCAATCGGCAAAAGCCCAATCGCTGTTCGCAATGGGCTCGCGCACGTCGTCCTGGTGAACGCGCCGGGTCAGCGTCGCGCCGGCGTTGCTCGTGCCGACGGACTCGTAGGCGGGCGGAGTCGACAGGTCCAGGGTGCTTGCCGGGGCGCCCAGGATGTATTCGGTCCGGATGCGGTTGGCGATGTCGCTGCCGTCGCGGTTCCTGGCGATGGGCAGCCGAATCTGCAGGCCGGTGGACAAGTCGCCTTCCCAGCCGTTATCCGAGAGCGTATATCCCTGCCGCTGCAGCAAGCCGTCGCCGGCGTTGGCGTCGGCTGCGCCGCCGACGTTGAGCTCGAGGCTGCGCACGTTGCCGCGATTCGGCACGTCGTGCAGCAGAGTGCCGTTGGCCTTGCTCATGTCGATGGGCTTGTTGATCCAGAAGTCCATGTTGTACTCGACCATGCCGCGCGCGTTGCGCGGGGCGAGCTTGATGTCGGTGATCACCTCGTTCAGCGGATCGTTCGGATCGACCTCGCCGAAAGCCACCCCTCTGAGCGTTTCGTACTGCCCCACGGCACCGAACGAGGCGCCGCCGAAGGCCACTGCGCGGGATTTGATCTGGACCTGGGTGATGCGCGCTTCCGCCGGGTCACCGATGCCTGCAAGGGCGACCGGCAGCAAGCTCACGAATGCAGCTCGGACAAATGGACGCATTGTTCTCTCCTCCCGAAGAACGGACTTGGACGACGCTGTTTTCGCCAATCCTGCTCGTGTGCGCCGCACCAATGCAACCTCGTTTGCGAACGGCGGCGTGGCTGCGCTACGCTCTGGTAGTAGCTTTACAGGTCACGCGCTTAACAGGGGGGACCCATGATCGGGACGTTCCTACGCACCTGTCTCAGCGGCGTTATCGTCTGCCAGCTTTTGACGGGCGGATTCGCTCTCGCCGGACCGAAGGAAGATGTGGCCGCCGCCTCGATGAAATGGGCGGGTGCGCTGGGAGAAAACGATCCCGACAGGTTGCTTCCCTTTTATGCGAAGGATGCCGTTCTTTGGGGAACGCTTTCTCCGACGGTGCGTTCCAATCCGGCGGCGCTGCGTGAATATTTTGTCAATGCCTTCAAGGCGCTTCCCGGGCTGAAGGTTGCGTTTGGAGAGCAGTTGATCCGCGTTTACGACGGCACTGCGGTCAATAGCGGGTACTACACCTTCTCGTTCGTCAGGGACGGCGAATCCAGGACCTTGCCCGCCCGCTACAGCTTCACCTATGTAAAGCAGGGGACTAGCTGGATGATCGTGGATCATCATTCGTCGGCCGTGCCCCAGCCGCCAAAGTAACCATGCAGACGAACCGCAGATCGTTCCTTAAGTCCGGCGCCGCTTTGCTCGCTACGGGTACTGTTACCGGCTGCGCAACGGCCGCGCGCACCGACCCGGCCGCGCTGCGCGGCAACGCCGATGCGCTGCTGCGCAACGCCGTCGCCTCGGGCGATGTGGCGGGCGTAGTCGCCGCGGCCACCACGCGCGAGGGCGCGTTCTACGAAACCGCCTTCGGCGAGCGGGTGCTCGGCCAGGGGCCGGCGATGAACCTGGACACGGTGTGCTGGATCGCTTCGATGACCAAGCCGCTGGTCGGCGCGGGGGTCATGCAGCTCGTCGAGCAGGGCAGGCTCGACCTCGATGCGCCCGCCGGCAAACTGATCCCCTACCTCGGCGAAGTGCAGGTGCTCGACGGCTGGGACGACAAGGGCGAGCCGCGCCTGCGTCCGGCCAGGTCGCCGGTGACGCTGCGCAACCTGCTCACGCACACCTCGGGTTTTGTCTACGACATCTGGGACCCGGACATCGCGCGCTACACCAAGGTGAAGAACCTGCCGCGCGCAGGCTCGGGGCGCAACATCGCGCTGCAGATTCCGCTGGCGTTCGATCCGGGCGCGCGCTGGGAATACGGCATCGGCATCGACTGGGCCGGCAAGATGCTCGAGGCGGCGAGCGGCATGCGCCTCGGAGCGTATCTGCGCCAGAACCTGTTCGCGCCGCTGGGCATGGACAGCACCGGCTTCAGGATCAGCCCCGAAATGCGCGCGCGCCTCGCCAAGGTTCACTCGCGCGGCGCCGACGGCAGGCTCACCGTCACCGGCTTCGAAGTGCCGCAGGAACCCGAGTTCGAATCGGGCGGCGGCGGGATCTATTCCACTGCAGGCGATTACCTGCGCTTTGCGCGCATGATCCTCAACGGCGGCGCGGGCAACGGCAACCGCGTGCTGCGCGCCGACACGGTTGCGCTGATGTCGAAGAACAACATCGGCAACCTGCGCGTCAGCATGCTGAAGACCCAGAACGCCGTGCTCTCGCGCGATGCGGAGTTCTTCATCGGCGCGCCGAAGACCTGGGGCCTGACTTTCATGATCAACGAGGAGCAGGCGCCCACCGGGCGCTCGGCGGGCAGCCTCGCGTGGGCCGGCCTCGCCAACACCTACATGTGGATCGACCCGCGGCGCGGCGTGGCCGGCGTGTACCTCACGCAGATCCTGCCCTTCGTGGACGAGAAGTCTTTCCCGCTCTACCTCGCCTTCGAGAAGGCGGTGTACCAGTCGCTCGGCTGAGGCGCGGGAAACGCGCCCGCAATGTGTGCTTGCGCACAGTTCGCCGCCGGCTTCGAGCCTATGCTGCGACGATGCTGGCAAACCGTTCCTGGACCGCCAAACGCAGCGCATTTCGGCGCCGCAGCTCACTCCAGCTTCCGCTCGCCTGGCGTGCGGCCGAATCCGCCGCGCTGCGGGCCAATGCGGCGGACACTTGTGACGATCGCGTCAGCGAGAATATTTTCGACGTCGAGGACGAGCGGGCGGAAGTCGACGTCATCGTCGACCGGCTGAATCACGGCGTGAACTGAGCGCCGATGCCGATCGCCTCCGAGAATCCAGATGACATCCTGTTATGGCCGGACGGATTCTGGTGCTTTCGAAAAGAGTTTTCCGAGGGATTCCTGCGCCAGGACGACTACCGCGTGATTCTGCGCCACAGCGATGAATGGTTGAGTCGCACGCGCAGCCGCGCGTAGCGTCTATCGGCCGGCCTTCACAAACTCGATCGAGGCCTGAAACAGCTCGAGATCCTTCTCGTACTGGGCCGCCTCGGCGCGGTTGATCTGTATCCATTCCCTCGAGCTTGCCATGCCGCCGGGCTGAAACGCGACGACGTTGTCTCGGGAGAACTGCAGTTCCCTCGCGGTGGCGGCGGGCAGGCGCAGTCCTATGCCGTGGCCGCTGATGCAGGCGAACATCCTGTCGCTGACGAAGTAGGCGTCAAGACCGTTGATTTTCCTTGCGCTGACGCCCGGGAGCTTGAGGAGCAGAGCGTCGATCTGCGCCTTGCGGCCGGAGCCGGGTGAATCGGTACTCATCGCATCCCCGCTTGGCAGGTATTTGGCGCATTATCGAGCGCATGAACGCGAAACGCACGCAACCGGGAGACCGCACCGCGGCCTACCGCAACCTGCTGAAGCACGAAGACCTGACCGTGGCCCCTACGCGCCGCAGGATGAAGTGGGGGTTGGCGCTGATCATCGCCGCGCTGGCGCTGGCCGGCTGGCTCTTGACCTATTGGCCCTGACCGCTATGAAGTGTCTGATCCGAACTGCTGTCCTGGCCGCCGCGGCGCTGACGATTGTTGCAGCGCCGAACGGGGCTTGGGCGGGTAAACACGGCGGCAGCCGGGGGAGTGGTGCGCATTCGAGCGGCGCACGGGGCGGATTCCATCACCGCGCGAGCTCCGGCGGCGGGTTCTTCATCGGAGCGCCGTTTGGCTATCAGTATTCGCCGTACTACCCCTATTACGCCTACGCGCCGCCCCCCTACTACTACGGCCCGGACTACACCACGCCTCAATACGCGCTGCCCACCGTTTACGTCGAGAGGTTCGAGGGCACGCCGACACCCGAAACCGAGGACGACATTTTCTGCCCGGACCAGGGCGCCTATTACCCGGATGTGAAGGACTGTCCCGGCGGGTGGCAACGGGAGTTCCGTCCCTCAGCCGGCTGATACGCAGCCCGTCAGATCGCTTGCAGGCCCCGGCGCGCCGCGTGCCCGTTGCCGAGCCGCGTCACCAGCTCCTCCCACATCGCTTCGGTGTCCTTGCGGAACACCAGCGCCGCGTCCGGGTCGGCCACGTACCAGTAGCCGGCCTCGATCTCCTTCGCGAGCTCGCCCGCCGTCCAGCCGACGAACCCGGCGAAGTAGCGGGCGTCGTTCGGGGTCTGCTCGATGATGCGGTCGATGTTCGGGCCGCTGGCGGTCACGAAGAGATCGCCGAAGAGGTGGATCGAAGGCTGCCCCGGATCCCTCCGCAGCAGCGCGAAGAGGGCGTTCGACGCCTCCGGGCCGCCGTAAAAGACCGGCTCCGCGACCTTCGCGGAAGGCGCGTGCCCGGGAAACAGGGTCGCAAGCCTGGCCTCGGTCGCGCGATTGAGAATGAACCCGATGTGCTTGTCGCCCATCGGCACCACGATCAACGCCGTGTGGTTGTAAGGCCCCTCCAGGTCCGGCGAAGCCACCAGCACCATCGGCTTGGCAAGATCCTGCGCGCGTGCCGCGCACGCGATCGTCAGGATCAACCCCGCGACGAGCAAACGCATATTCGTTCTCATGTGACGACCGTACGCGCGCGGCGCGCAGCCCGCTATGGCGAAGGCCCGATGTCGAACAGACTTTTACCGATCCGTACACGCGAGTATTCGCAATGGTCACTGATCGGCTGGCTGCTGACGTACTGGCTTTGATGATGATTGACCGATTCGCCCCCGGATTGCCCTGATTCGCCCCGGGCGGGCCAGATTGCGGCGTCAAGCTGCGTCCAGGTCAACGAGTGTCGAAAGGGGAGACCCGTGAAGCGTCCGTTTCTGCTGAAGACGCTGCTC
>DATILQ010000163.1:0-11759 GCA_035476235.1 Burkholderiales bacterium | reverse complement strand
CGCCGACCTAGGGACCGATCCGCTCGGCCACCTCGGCGAGGCTCTGGGCCTTGACAGCGACGATCACGTAATCCTGGGGGCCGAGCCGGGCCGCGTCGCTCTCGGCGCGCGGCCGCGCGGTGCAGATCTCGCCGCTCGCGCGCGAGCGCACGCGCAGCCCGCTCGCGCGAATCGCCTCGAGATGGGCGCCGCGCGCGACCACCGAGACGTCGTGCTTGGAACGCGACAGCCACGCCGCCATCAGACCACCGACGGCGCCGGCACCGTAGACGCAAATACGCATGGTGATATTCTAGGGAAAAACAGGGACAGACCACGTTTTCGAGGAGTCATGCAAATGTTCTCGTTCATGAAGAAGAGGTCCGCGCTGCTGCCGTCGCAAACCGCACTGCCCGGCCGCTCGACGCCGTTGCAGGTCCCGGCGCAGCACTTCGTCAATCGGCATGCGCTGAAGCCGCCATTTCCGGCGGACATGCAGCGCGCCGTTTTCGGCATGGGCTGCTTCTGGGGCGCCGAGCGCCTGTTCTGGAAGACCCCCGGCGTGTACTCGACCGCAGTCGGCTACGCCGGCGGCGAGACGCAGAACCCGACCTACGAGGAAGTGTGCTCGGGATTGACCAACCACGCCGAAGTGGTGCTGGTGGTCTTTGACCCGAAGCTCGTGAGCTACGACGAGCTGCTCAAGGTTTTCTGGGAGGGCCACGACCCGACGCAGGGCATGCGCCAGGGCAACGATGCCGGCACGCAGTACCGCTCGGCCATCTATACCTACGGCGACGCGCAGCGCAAGACAGCCCTTGCCTCGAAAGAGCAGTATGAAAGAGCAATCAAGCAAAAAGGATTCGGGCCGATCACCACGGAAATCCGGGAGGCGCCCGAGTTCTACTACGCCGAGGACTATCACCAGCAGTACCTCGCCAAGAATCCAGCGGGCTACTGCGGCCTTGGCGGCACCGGCGTGTCCTGCCCGACTGGAGTCTTCGCCAAGGCGTGACCCGTCTGGACAAGTGGCTGTGGGCGGCGCGCTTCTTCAAGACGCGCAGCCGTGCTCAGCAGGCGGTCGCGGCGGGTCGAGTCAAAGTCAACGGCGAGCGCGTCAAGCCGGCGCGGGAACTCAGAATTGGCGATGGAGTTTCGGTCAAAAGGGAATCTTTTGACTGGAGCGTCACCGTCAAGAACCTGTCGGAGAGGCGCGGGCCTGCCGAAGACGCAAGAAAGCTGTACGAGGAAAGCGAAGCTAGCCGCGTCGAGCGCGAGCGCCGCATGGATCTTCGCCGCTGGGGCGCAGAGCCGGCCGCGGCGCTGAAAGGCCGGCCGACGAAGCGCGACCGCCGCCTTCTGGATGATCTGCAAGACGGGGGCGATGACTAACGATCCCTTGACCGCAGGCTTAGTCGGCGTATCCCATCTTCTTCAGAAACGGCTGCCACCGCGGGTCGCCGTGGAGGTTGCGCAGCAAAGGCTGAAACTTCATTTGGCATAGGCCCGCGTTACGTTGCGCGTACGCGCGCTCCAGCCATTCGTAAGCCAGATCGACATTGCCGCAGTAGGCATTTGCCTGGGCGTTCAAGAAGGCGTGCATGGGCAGTTCGCCTAGTTGCTCGAGGGCGGCGGCCGACGGCCCCTTCTGCCCCAGGGCGTGATGCGCCATTGACAGCCCCAGCAGCCGAAATCCATCGTGCGATTCCTTCTCGAACGCCGCGAGCGCCTCTGGAAAGCGGCCCTGCACCAGATAGACGTCGCCTAAACCCTTGTATGTCAGCCCACCAAGAGGATTGAGCTCAAGCGCCTCCTTCAGCGCCGCTTCCGCCTGCTCCAGAAGACCGGCGAACAGGGAAAACAGTCCGAGATAGCGGTGGCCGTGCACGTTGAGCCGATCAAGCGCAATCGCTCGCCGGCAAAGCGCGATCGATTCATCAAGGTGGCCAACATTCCCGGCCGCCACTGCCGCGGCGAGAACGACATCCGCATTACCTGGCGCCAACTCCAGCGCCCGCCGCATCGATGCTTCCGCACCTGGCCAATCCCAGTCGTATCCCATGCGAACGAGCCCAAGCGCGATGTGCCCCTCTGCGAGATCCGGCTCCAGCGCCAGCGCCCGTTCGGCGGCCTTGCGAGCGCGTCTAAACCCCTCTTCGTACGGCGTCCAACCCCCTGTTCCCGCCTCGATCGTCTGGGCATGTGCCAGCGCGGCCCACGCCAACGCATACTCCGGGTCAAGGCTCACCGCTTGCCGGAAATGCTCGATGCCTGTCGTTACGCTGGCTTGTGTCCGACGGGTTACCAAGGCCCGTCCCTGCAGGTAAAGCCGATACGCCTCCGCATTCTCCCCGCGCCCCTTGGTGGCGGCCTGCACTTCTGCCTTCACTGCGGCGCTTGCTGACGGATCCCGCTTCCCCCCCAGGAGCGCCGATCGCAGCTCTTTCACCACCGACTGCGCGATGTCATCCTGCACCGCGAAGATGTCCTCCAGCTCCCGGTCGTACGTCTCCGACCACAGATGCGAGTCGGTGGCCACCTGGACGAGCTGCACGGTGATCCGCACGCGTTTGCCGGCCTTGCGCACGCTGCCTTCGAGGATCGTCGCCACGTTGAGCTTGTGCGCCACCGTCGGGATGTCGACCTTGCCGCCCTTGAAGGTGAATGCCGACGTGTGCGACGCCACCCGCAGGCCGCGAACCTTCGAGAGCACGTTGAGCAGCTCCTCGGCGATGCCGTCGGCAAAGTATTCGTTTGCCGCATCGTCGCTCATGTTCACGAACGGCAGCACCGCGATCGATGGCACGTCTTCATCGAGGGGCGCAAGCAGCGTCTTCAGCGGAGCGTTGCTGCCTGTGAGCATGACGGTGAACCGGTAGCCACGTCCTGGAATCGTTGCAATCGCCTCCTGCCCGAGGATCTTGCGCAGCGCGGAGACCTGAACCTGCAGATTGTTCTCTTCGACGACGAGGTTCGGCCAAACGCAATCCAGCAGCTCCTCCTTGGTCACCAGTTGACCGGGCCGCTCCACGAGCGCGATTAGTAGATCAAAGGCGCGAGGGCCTAGCACGACCGGCTCACCAGCCGCCAGCAATCGGCGCTCGTTCGGCTGCAACTCAACGGTCCCGAACCGGTAGCTGGAGCTGCGCGTGGGTTCAGTCATGGGTTGACCGCTAGGCGGAAGCGGGGCATTGCATGTAGCCTATCACTCGTGAGAAAGGGGAGGAGGGTCGCGGCCATGCTGCTCGCCCTGGCGCCGTCGTGCGCCGCGGCGCAGGACGACGTCGTGGTGATCACGGCGACGCGCCAGCCTCAGCCGAGCCTGGAAGTCCCGGCGTCGGTCGACCGGATCTACGCCGACGAGATTCGCGAAGGCCGGCCGCAGGTGAATCTGTCGGAGAGCCTCGGCCGCGTGCCGGGCATCGTGGTGCAGAACCGGCAGAACTACGCCCAGGACCTGCAGATCTCCTCGCGCGGCTTCGGCGCGCGCTCGACCTTCGGCGTGCGCGGCATCCGCCTGATCGCCGACGGCATTCCGGCAAGCATGCCCGACGGGCAGGGGCAGGCGGCGACTTTCGCGCTCGGCTCGGCGCAGCGCATCGAGGTGCTGCGCGGGCCGTTCTCCAGTCTTTACGGCAATGCGGCAGGAGGCGTGATCAGCATCGAGACGGAGGACGGTCCGCCGACGCCGACCTTCGCGCCCGCGCTGCTGCTCGGCAGCTACGGCACCTGGCGCGAAGCGGCGAAGTACGGCGGGCAATGGGGAGCGCTCAACGGCATAGTCGATGCGTCCCACTTCCATACCGAGGGTTACCGGCAGCACAGCGAGGCGAACCGCGATCACGTCAATGGCAAGCTGAAATACGAGCTCAACCCCGACACCTCCTTCGCGGTGATAGGCAACACGCTCCGCCAGCCGCAAACCCAGGACCCATTGGGGCTCGATCGCAACCAGTTGCAGCAGGATCCGCGGCAGGTCACGCCGCAGGCGATCCAGTTCAACACGCGCAAGACAATAACCCAGGACCAGCTCGGACTCACGCTGAACCATCGGCTCGATCCGGCGAGCAACGTTCAAGCGACCGTCTACGGCGGGCAACGCTTTGTGGAGCAATATCTCGCCATCCCGCTCGCCGCCCAAAATGCGCCGACGCACTCGGGCGGCGTGGTGAATCTCGATCGTAAATATGGTGGCGTAGCGCTGCGCTATTTCACGCAGTTCTCGAGGGTGCGACTGTCCACCGGGCTCGAATACGAGACGATGGAAGAGCGCCGCAAGGGCTTCATCAACAACTTCGGCGTCGCCGGCGCATTGAAGCGCGACGAAAACAACGACGTGTCGACGACTGGCCTGTTCGCGCAGGGCGAATGGAAATTCGCCGAGCGCTGGGCGGCGCACGCCGGGGTGCGCACGACGACCGTGCAGTTCCGCTCCAGGGATTCCTTTCTGTCCAACGGCGACGACAGCGGGGCCAAGTCTTACCGCGGCACCACTCCCGTGGCCGGGCTGGTTTTCAGGATGAACCCGCGCACCAGCCTTTACGGCAACCTCGGACGCGGTTTCGAGACGCCGACGTTCGTCGAGCTCGCGAACCGCGGTCCCGGCCAGAGCGGGCTCAATTTCGATCTCGACGCGAGCCGTAGCCGCCACGGCGAGGTCGGCGTGAAGACCCTCGTTTCAAGCTGGGTGCGCCTCAACGCCGCACTGTTCAAGATCGTGAACGAGAACGAGATCGTCGTCGACCAGAACACGGGCGGGCGCGCCTCGTTCAAGAACGTCGGGCATACCGACCGCAAAGGCTTCGAGCTCGGCGCGGAGACGCTGCTCGCAGGGCCGTTCGAAGCGCGCGTTGCCTATACGTACCTGAAGGCCGCGTTCCGTGAAAGTTTTACAACGGTCCTCAACACCTTGAACACGCCGGTCAACGTGCCCGCGGGGAGCTTCCTGCCTGGGGTGCCGAAGAGCGTGCTCTACGGCGAGCTGCGCTACCGCGCCGAGCCTTTCTATGGGCAGCTCGAGGCGCTTCACAAGTCGCGCGTCC
This sequence comes from Burkholderiales bacterium, assembly GCA_035476235.1. Taxonomy (GTDB): domain Bacteria; phylum Pseudomonadota; class Gammaproteobacteria; order Burkholderiales; family SG8-39; genus SCGC-AG-212-J23. Next base: position 6,738 of record DATILQ010000163.1, on the reverse strand, counting down.
CGGTCAACGACCCGAACCTGGAGTTCGCGGACGCCTACACCAGCTTGAACCTGATGGCCGGCGTCGTGCAGCAGGGCCGCGGCTGGCGAGTTACGGAGTTCGCGCGCATCGACAACCTGACCGATCGGAACTATGTGGGATCGGTGATCGTCAACGAGACGAACGGCCGCTTCTACGAGCCTTCGCCGCGCCGCAACATGAGCATTGGCATCCAGGCAAGCCTTCAGTTCTAATAACGCTTCCTACCGAGGAGACAAGAACATGAGAGTCGTCGCCGTTGCTGCTGCGGTCATGGCCGTATTCACCGTTGCCCAGGCTCAGGACAAGCCCGCCGCAGCGCCGCCGCCGCCCTGGCAGCAGGGCAAGCCGCCGGCGATGGGCGAGTCGACGCTCCACCCGTTCGCGCCGAACCTGACCGGGCGGGCGGCGAAGGACCTGCCGACCGACAAGCTGAAAGTCCCGGCCGGCTTCAAGGTCGAAGTCTGGGCCGAGGGCATTCCCGAGGCGCGCTCGCTCGCGCGCGGCGAAAAAGGCACGGTGTTCGTCAGCAATCGCCTGTCGAAGAACGTGTACGCCGTGGTGGACCGCGGCGCCACGCGCGAAGTGAAGACCATTCTCACGGGCCTCAACGCGCCAAACGGCATCGCTTTCAGCCGGGGAACCCTGTATGTCGCCGAGCGCGACAAGATCACGCGCTATGACGGCATCGAGGGCAAGCTCGACAACCCCGGCGCAGGCAAGGTGGTGGTCGAGGGCCTCGATCCGAGCCAGCAGCCGGGGCACTTCTGGAAGTACCTCGCGATGGGGCCGGACGGGAAGCTCTACTTCAACATCGGCGCCCCCGGCAACATCGTCATGCCGAGCTACATGCAGGCCTCGATCATGCGCGTGGATCCCGGCAAGGGCGTGCTCGAAAACGTCGCCCTGGGCGTGCGCAACACCGTCGGCTTCGACTGGAATCCCAGGACCAAGGAGCTGTGGTTCACCAACCACGGGCGCGACTGGCTGGGCGACGACTCGCCGAACGACACGCTTCACCGCGTCACGAGCAAGGGAGTCCATTTCGGCTATCCGTTCTGCCACCAGGGCGACACGCTCGACCCCGAGTACGGCAAGAACCGGTCGTGCTCGGAGTTCGCGCAGCCTGCGCTCAAGCTCGGCGCGCACATCGCGCCCCTGGGCATGAAGTTCTACACCGGCAAGATGTTCCCGGCGGAATACCGGAACAACATCTTCATCGCCATGCACGGCTCGTGGAACCGCAGCACCAAGCAGGGCTATAACGTGACGCGCGTGGTCGTCAACGACAAGGGCAAGGTCGTCAAGTCGGCACCCTTCCTGACCGGCTTTCTGCAGGACGAGAAGGGCGATCCGCCGATGTGGGGCCGCCCGGTGGATGTCCTGGTGATGCGCGACGGCGCGCTGCTCGTTTCCGACGACTACAACGGCATTCTCTATCGGGTCAGCTACGGGAAGTGACGGTCGCTTCGGCCACCCGGCGCGGCGCGGCGATCGCGCTCGCCGCGCTGGCGCTCGGTGTGGCGAGTGTCGCCGGGGCCGATCGCGAAGCCGGCCGCCGCAAGGCCGAGCTCTGTGCCGCCTGCCACGGCCCGGCGGGCAATTCCGCGAACCCGGCAGTGCCCTCGATCGCCGGGCAGCCGGCGCAGTTTGTTGCCACCGAGCTGTTCCTGTTCCGTGAAGGCAACCGCAAGGACCCGCAGATGTCGCCGATCGCCGCGGGTCTTTCCAATGGCGACCTGAACGACCTGGCGGAATACTTCGCCGCCGAAAGGCCAGCGCCGCCCAAGCACCGCACCGCCCCGGAAAACGCCGCCGCGGCGCCCGCTCTCGCGCACAAGTTCAACTGCGTGCAGTGCCACGGGCGCGAGCTGCTGGGGCAGCAGCACATTCCGCGGCTGGCGGGACAGCAGCCGGACTACCTGCTCGCGCAGCTCAGGGGCTTCAAGGCGGGGACGCGGGCCGACATCGACGGCAACATGACCTCGGCCGCGCAGGCGCTCTCGGACCAGGAGATCGAGGTCCTGGTCGACTATCTCGCCGGCTTGGACGCCGACAGGTAAGAGTTCAGCACTCGGGCGCTAGGCCGCCTTCGCCTTCGCCGGTCTTTGCGTCGACATCAGCTCGCGCAGAACGAAGGGCAGGATGCCGCCGTGCTTGTAATAGTCGACCTCGATCGGGGTGTCGATGCGGGATTTGACCGTGATTTCCCGCGTCGCGCCATCGGGCCGGCTGATCCGCAACGACAGGTCCTGCTGGGGCAGGATTTCGGCGGCGAGGTCGATGTCGATCGTCTCATCACCCTTCAGCCCCAGCGACTGCGCCGAGTCGGTGCCGGTGAACTGCAGCGGCAGCACGCCCATGCCGACCAGGTTGGAGCGGTGGATGCGCTCGAAGCTGCGCGCGATCACCGCCTTGACGCCGAGGAGCTGCGTGCCCTTCGCCGCCCAGTCGCGCGACGATCCCGTGCCGTACTCCTCGCCGCCGAACACTACGGTCGGCGTGCCCTCGGCGATATAGCGCATGGCGGCGTCGTAGATCGGAAGCTTCTCGTTTTCATATAAGGTCACGCCGCCTTCGGTGCCCGGCAGCATCAAATTCTTGATTCGCACGTTGGCGAAGGTGCCGCGCATCATCACCTCGTGGTTGCCGCGGCGCGCGCCATAGCTGTTGAAGTCGGCGACCGCGACGTCGTGCTCCTGCAGGTAGATGCCGGCCGGGGAAGTGGGCTTGATCGAGCCGGCGGGGGAGATATGGTCGGTGGTCACCGAGTCGCCGAAGATGCCGAGGATCTTCGCCCCCGCGATGTCGCCGGGATGTCCGGGCGCCATCGAGAAATCGCGGAAGAACGGCGGCTCGGCGATGTAGGTGGACTTCGGCCAGCTGTACACCTGCCCGGCGGCCGCCGAGATCTTCTTCCACAGCGGATTGGTCTCGCCCAGGTTCGAGTAGAGGCGGCGGAAGGTCGCCGGATCCATCGCCAGCTTCATCAGAGCGTCGATCTCCCCGCGGGTCGGCCAGAGCTGGCCGATGTAGACGTCTTTCCCGTCCTTTCCCTTGCCGACCGGCTCATTTCTGAAATCGACCAAAACCGAACCGGCGATCGCATAGGCGACCACCAGCGGCGGCGAGGCAAGGAAGTTGGCGCGGATGTTCGGGTGAATGCGCGCTTCGAAGTTGCGGTTGCCCGAGAGCACGGCGGCGACCACCAGCTCGTTCTTGACGATCGCTTCCTCGATCGGCTGCGCGAGCGGCCCGGAATTGCCGATGCAGGTGGTGCAGCCATACGCGGCGAGGTTGAAGCCCAGTTTCTCGAGATACGGCAGCAATCCTGCCTTGCCGAGGTACTCGGTGACCACGCGCGAGCCCGGCGCCAGGGAGGTCTTGATGTGCGGCTTGACCGTCAGGCCCCGCTCGACCGCCTTCTTCGCCAGCAGCCCCGCGGCGAGCAGGACGCCGGGGTTCGAGGTGTTGGTGCAGGAGGTGATCGCCGCGATCAGCACGTCGCCGTGCTTGAGCTGCTTGCCGTCGAAGGTCCGGTAGCTTCTGTGGAGCTCTTCGGGTTTTTTCGCAAAGCCATTCTCGGCCACCGGTTTGGAGAACAGCCGTGTAAAGCTGTCCTTGACCTTGTCGAGATCGATGCGGTCCTGCGGGCGCTTCGGGCCGGCGAGCGACGGATAGACGCTCGACAGGTCGAGCTCGAGCTCTTCCGAATAGTCGATGGCGCCCTTCTTCGGAATGCCGAAAAGGCCCTGCGCCTTGTAGTAGCTGGCGAGCGCGTCCACCGCTTCGTCGCTGCGCCCCGTGCCGCGGAAATATTCCAGAGTGCGCTCGTCCACCGGGAAGAACCCCATGGTCGCGCCGTACTCGGGCGCCATGTTGCCCAGCGTGGCGCGGTCGGTGACCGAGAGCGACTCGGTGCCTTCCCCGAAGAACTCGACGAACTTGCCGACCACTTTCGCCTTGCGCAGCATCTCGGTGACGGTGAGCACGAGGTCGGTCGCCGTGCAGGCCGGATGCAGTTTCCCCTTCAAGTGCACCCCGACGACATCGGGCGTCAGGATGTACACCGGCTGGCCGAGCATCCCGGCCTCGGCCTCGATGCCGCCGACGCCCCAGCCGACGACGCCGATGCCGTTGATCATCGTCGTATGGCTGTCGGTGCCGACCAGCGTGTCGGGATAATAAATAGGTGAATGAGCGCCGTCTTCCTTCTTGTGCACGCCCGGAGCCAGGTACTCGAGGTTGACCTGGTGCACGATGCCGATGCCCGGCGGCACCACCTTGAAGGTATCGAAGGCCTGCATGCCCCACTTCATGAACTGGTAGCGCTCCTCGTTGCGCTTGAATTCGAGCTTCTGGTTCAGGTCGAGCGCGTTCTTCGTGCCGTAGTGGTCGATCTGCACCGAGTGGTCCACCACCAGGTCGACCGGGACCAGGGGCTCGATCGTCTTGGGGTCCTTACCCATTTTCTGAGCCACGCCGCGCATCGCCGCGAGGTCGCAGAGCAGCGGCACGCCGGTGAAGTCCTGCAGCACGATGCGCGCCAGCACGAACGGAATCTCCGCGGTGCGTCTAGCGTTCGGCTGCCAGGCGGCGAGCTGGCGCACGTGTTCCTCGGTGACCTTCTTGCCGTCGCAGTTCCTGAGCACCGACTCGAGCACGATGCGGATCGATACCGGGAGCCTTTCGAGCTTCAGGTTCAGCGCTTTCCCGAGCATCGGCAGCGAGTAGAGCTTGCCGTGCTTGAAGCTCCGCAGGGTATTGTGAAGGTTATGCGGCATTGACGTCTCCATCTTGCTTTTTCAATTCATTCAAAAGTCGCGCGCGCTCTTCCAGCAGCGCCGCGAGCTGCTCGTCGCAGCGGGCGATCGGCGTCGGATAATTGCGGATCTCTTCCGACAGCTCGGCGATCCGGCGTTCGAGATCGGTGCTCATGGGACGAACAGATCCACGAATTCGTTGACCGGCGTGTTCTGCAGCCGGCCGGGATCCGCGCACAGGTCAACAATAGTCTTCTGCTGCTCCGGCGGGAAGCGCCGCGCGAGGTTGGTCTTGAATTTCTCGACCAGGAGCGGCATGCCTTCCTTGCGCCGGCGCTTATGGCCGATCGGGTACTCGCAGACCACTTCCTCGAGCTTACTGCCGTCCCTGAACTCGACCGTGAGCGCGTTGGCGATCGAGCGCTTCTTCGGGTCGTGGTAGTCGCGGGTGAAGCGCTTGTCCTCCACGCAGGTGATTTTCTTCCTCAGGGCATCTATTCTTGGATCGGCGGCCACTTCGTCCTCGTAGTCCGCGGCCGTCAGGCGGCCGAAGATCAGCGGCACCGCGACCATGTACTGGATGCAGTGGTCGCGGTCGGCCGGGTTCGCGAGCGGCCCTTTCTTGTCGATGATCCGGATGGCCGCCTCCTGTGTCCGGATCCTGAGTTTTTTGATGTCTGCAGCGGTTTTCCCGAGCTTTTTTAATTCCTGAAAAACCTTCATGGCGCCTTCCACTGCCGTCTGCGCGTGGAATTCCGCCGGGTAGGAGATCTTGAACAGCACGTTCTCCATCACGTAGCTGCCGAAAGGGCGCCGGAACTCGAATGCCTTACCCTTGAAGAGCACGTCGTAGAAGCCCCAAGTCCTGGCGGTGAGCGCCGACGGGTAGCCCATTTCGCCGGTCCTGGAGATGAGCGCCAGCCGTACCGCCCGCGAAGCAGCATCGCCCGCGGCCCAGCTCTTGCGCGAGCCGGTGTTCGGCGCGTGGCGGTAGGTGCGCAGCGCCTGGCCGTCGACCCAGGCCTGCGACAGCGCGTTGACCACCTGCTCGTAGGTGCAGCCGAGCAGGGGGGCGACGACCGCGGTGGAGGCGACCTTGACCAGCACGACATGATCGAGGCCGACGCGGTTGAAGCTGTTCTCCAGGGCGATCACGCCCTGGATCTCGTGCGCCTTGATCATCGCCGTCAGCACGTCCCTGACGAGGAGGGGCTGCTTCTTGTTTCTCGACAGCCAGTCCGCGACCGGCAGGATCGCGCCGAGGTTGTCCGACGGGTGGCCCCACTCGGCGGCGAGCCAGGTATCGTTGAAATCGAGCCAGCGGATCATGGCGCCGACATTGAACGCTGCCTGCACCGGGTCGAGCTGGTAGCGCGTTCCAGGCACCTTCGCGCCATTGGGCACGATGGGCCCGGGCACGATCGGTCCGAGCAGCTTGGTGCACGCCGGGTACTCGAGCGCCTCCAGGCCGCAGCCCAGGGTGTCCATCAGGCAGTAGCGCGCCGTCTCGTAGGCCGGCCGGCTTTTGATGTCGAACTTCGTCGCGTAGTCCGCGATGAGCGTCAGCACCTTGTCAGGCTTGGGCCGCACGCTCGTGAGGAAGGTCGACATCAGAGGTCGGCCTCGTCTAACGGCTCGAAGGTGTACTCGTTGCCCCCGGCCTTCGGCGCGTGGCGCATCGGCGGCACCGGCGCGCGCTCGCCGGGCTTCTTGTCCCACCAGATCGCGCGCCCCTGCTTCTGCGATTCGACCTCCTCGGGATGCTCGGCCAGGAACTGCTTTATGAACCTTGTCAGATCGGACTCGTACATGCTCAGCGCTTCTCGAGTGGAATCCACTGCAGGTTTTCCGGGCCGGTGTAATTGGCACCCGGGCGGATGATCTTGCCGTCGACGCGCTGCTCGATGACGTGCGCCGACCACCCGCTCGAGCGCGAGATGACGAAGATCGGCGTGAA
>DATILQ010000162.1:0-4608 GCA_035476235.1 Burkholderiales bacterium | reverse complement strand
CCGGGTAGCGCCGGCCGCCACGCGATTGTTCGCCCAATGCAGGCTGGTCTGCTCGCAGACGTGCACCGCGTGCCCGCGCGCCTGGGCGGCGCGCATCATCGCTACGCTCGAGTCCTTGTACGCCTTGAGCGAATCAAGCGGATCGACGATGAAAAGCAGGTCCAGGCTACTTGCTCTGTGAAACCATGAACTCGACCGCGGCGCGCACTTCGTCGTCGGAAAGAGACGGGTTGCCACCCTTGGGCGGCATCGCGTCCTTGCCTTTCAGCGCCGACTGCACCAGGTGATCCACGCCGTGCATCAGGTGCGGCGCCCACGCCGCCTTGTCGCCGAGCTTCGGCGCGCCGGCGACGCCGGTCGCGTGGCAGGCGCTGCACGTCGTCTCGTAGATCCTCTTGCCGTCAGCTTTTTGCGAAGGAGCGGCGGATTGTTTGAACCGGGCGCCGGCCTGGTTGGCCATGTACACCACCGCGCGCGCCACTTCCTCGTCCGTGAGCGACGGGTCGCCTCCGCGCGGCGGCATCGCGCGAACGCCCTTGATGGCATCGGCAACCATCTCGTTCAATCCCTCCTTGATGCGCGGCGCCCAGGCCGCCTTGTCGCCGAGCTTCGGCGCGCCGGCGACGCCGGCCTGGTGGCAATTGGTGCAGACCGCTTTGTAGACCTGCTCCCCGGTGCGGCTGCCGGCGGCGGCGCCAGCGGCGCCGAACTCGACCCGGCCGACGGGCTGCAGGCGTTTCGCGATCGCCTCGTCGGTCATCGCATTCGGATCGGCGGCGGGATGGCTCAACACCAGCTGCACCAGCAGGATAATGGCGACCACCGGCACCACGAACGAAAGCAGGATCACCACGATCAACTGCTTAGGCGTCTTGATGAAGGACGGATGCGGATCGTGGTCGCTCACGGCGTCGGCCTGCCTCGAATTGGATAAGGGCATGATTTTACATGGCTCGCTGCCGTGCTATCCTGCGCGCCTCTCCGCAGCGCCCGTAGCTCAGCGGATCAGAGTATTGGCCTCCGAAGCCAAGGGTCGTGGGTTCGAATCCCGCCGGGCGCGCCACCTTGCCCTTTCGTAGAATTGCGCCTTCCCCACCGGAGCCCATGATGAAGCGGATCTCGTTGGTTACGTCGTTGATCGCATCGATTGCGTTCTGCACGAGCGCGCTGGCGCAGCAATACCCCACCAAGAACATCACCATGCTCGTGCCGTACGCGGCGGGCGGGCCGACCGACACCGTCGCGCGGGTGATCGCGCAGGCGATGGGCAAGCCCCTCGGCCAGACGATCATCGTCGAGAACCGGCCGAGCGCCGGCGGCATCCTCGCTCCCGAGCAGGTGAAGAACTCCAGGCCCGACGGCTACACCATCCTCATCCATCACATCGGCATGGCGACCACCCCGTGGCTCTACCGGCAGCTGCGCTTCAACCCGATCGACGACTTCGAGCCGATCGGCCTCATCAACGACGTGCCGATGACGCTGATCGGGCGGCCGACCTTTACGCCCAACAACTTCAAGGAGTTCCTCAGCTACATCAAGGCGAACAAGGACAAGGTGACTTACGCCAACGCCGGCATCGGCGCGGCGTCGCACCTGTGCGGCATGCTGTTCATGAGCACCATCCAGACCGACTTCCTCACCGTGCCTTACAAGGGCACCGGCCCGGCGATGAACGACCTGCTCGGCGGCCAGGTCGACTTCATGTGCGATCAGACCACCAACACCACTTCGCAGATCAAGAGCGGCAAGGTAAAGCCCTACGCCGTGACCTCGAAGAAGCGCGTGGCGTCGCTGCCGAGTCTGCCGACGCTGGACGAGGAAGGGCTCAAAGGCTTCGAGGTCGGCATCTGGCACGGCCTGTACGCCCCCAAAGGCACGCCGAAGCCGGTGATCGACAAGCTGTCCTCGGCGCTCCAGCAGTCGGTCAAGGACGAGACGGTGAGAAAGCGCTTCGCGGATCTCGGCGCCGAGACGATGCCGCCCGAGCGCGCCACGCCCGATGCGCTGCGCAAGCACCTCAAGGCCGAGATCGACAAGTGGGGGCCGCTGATCAAGAAGGCCGGGGTCTACGCCGATTAGAGTTCATTTCTTGCCGAAGAGCTTGGCGAAGAACTTCGCCATTTCCGCTTTGGACTGCTTGTCCGCTGCGGCGTTGTAAGCCAGCGGGAGGTTGAACTTCTTCCCCGCTTCGGTCGCCTCGGGATTCGTAAAGGCGTGCACTGCGCCCGGGTAGCTGATGTAGCGATAACGGGCCTTGGCCGCGTCCATCTCCTTCATGAATGCTTCGACGGAGTCGGGCTTGATGAACGGATCATCGGCGCCGTTCTGGACGAGCAGCTCCGCCTTCACCTTGCCGGGCGCAGCGGGCGTGCTGGTTCCCAAGCCGGCATGAAACGCGGCGACGCCGGCGAGATCCGCTCCGACGCGTGCCATGTCCAGCGCGACCGAGCCCCCGAAGCAGAATCCGATCGCGCCGATCCGCTTGGGATCGACGCTCGCATGCTTCGCCAGCGCAGCGCGCGCCGCGTTGAAGCGCGCTTGCATGAGCGCCGGGTTTTTGCGCACGCTTCCCGATAGCTCGCCGGCGGCCTTGGGGTTGTCGGCCGTCTTGCCGTCGCCATACATGTCGGCGATGAACGCGGTGTAGCCCATCGCGGCGAGCGCGCGCGCGCTGTCGTGCACATGCCTGGTAATTCCCCACCATTCGTGTACGACCACGATCCCCGGCCGCTTCGCCTTGGTCGCGTCGTCATAAGCGACGAAGCCTTTCATTACGGTGTCACCGTCCTTGTAGCTCACCGGCTCTTCGCGGATCGCTGCGCCGGCCGGCGCGCTGACGGCGAGGGCAACTAGCGCGCCTGCGATCGATCTTCCCGCATGCATGGTCATCTCCTTATGCGACGCCGTTTTTCTTGAACCAGGCGAGCATGCGCTTCCAGCCGTCGTCGGCGGCCTCCTTGCGGTAGCTCGGCCGGTAGTCGGCATTGAAGCCGTGCGGCATGCCTTCGTAGACGTGGATCTGCGACTGCTTGTCCTTGCCCGCCGCCTTGAGCGCGGCGCGCATCTTCTCAACCGCCTCGGGCGGAATACCCTGGTCGGCGCCGCCGTAGAGCCCTAGCACCGGCGCATTCAGATTTCCCGCGACGTCGGCCGGCGCCTGCGGCATGGCGGGCGGCGTCGAGTTGAGAGCGCCGTACCAGGCGACGCCGGCAGCGAGCTTCTTCTGGTGCGCGCTGTACATCCACACCATGCGCCCGCCGCGGCAGAAGCCGGTGATTGCGAGCTTCTCGGTGTTGGCGCGCGGCTGCTTGTTCGCCCAGGCGACCACCGCGTCGAGGTCCTTGAACGCCTGCTCATCGGCGAGCTGGTTCGAGCCGGCCAGCACTTGCTTGATGTCCTCCATCTTCCAGAGCTCGCCGATGCGGAAGTAAGGTTCGTTCGCCACCGCGAAATAGCCGTCCCTGGCGACCCGGCGCACGACATCCTTGATGTGCTCGTGCAGCCCCCAGATCTCGGCGACCACCAGCACCACCGGGCGCTTGCCGCCGGTTTTCGGCACGGCGTAGTACGCCGGAATGTCGCCGATCTTGATGTCGCCTCCGTCCAGCCCCTCCATCGAGGTCTTGATCGCCTGCGCGAGCACCGGCTCCGCGCTGACCGCGAACCCCGCCGCGAGGCAGGCGGCGACGAAGCCGCGCCGGTCGACGCGGACATCGGGCACCAGGCTGTTGAGATGGTCGTTTTGCAGGTCCCTGCTGGAATCTTCCATGGTCTCCTCGTTGAGCCGTTGGGGCAAAGAGTGAACGTCTAGAGCTTGCGCGCTATTCCGCGAATGCTCGGCCTGACAATGGGCAGCGCCTTGCGGATGCTTTCGCGCTGGATCCGCTCGATCTCGAATCCCGCCGCGGCGATGGCCGCTTCCGTGCGGCGCGTGAGATGGCAATTGCCCATCAGGTGCTTCCAGACCGGCTCGACGCGCCGCTGCCATTTCAGCCGCCCGGGCCGTCCGTCCGCGGCGACATGCTCGAGAAACACCAGGCGCCCGCCCGGCTTGAGCACGCGGGCGATCGCGGCGAGCGCCGCCGGCTGCTCGGGCACCGAGCACAGGACGAGCGAGCAGACCACCGCGTCGAACCCCCCGGCCCTGAACGGCAGCGAATCGAGCGGCGCGTCGGAGATTTCGATATTGCGCAGCGCGGATGCATCAACCTTCCGCTTCAGCTTGCGCCGCATGTGCGCGTCCGGCTCGCACAGCACGAGCCGCGCGATCGACCTCGGATAGTGCGGCAGCGTGACGCCGGTTCCCGCGCCAACCTCGAGGACCGCGCCGGACAGTTCGCGCAGCAGCTCCGCGCGCCATTGCGCGAGGCAGGCTTGCTCGCTTCCGCGCATGAAGCGGTCATAGACCGCGGCCATGAGCCAGGACATCAACGTCCGGAATCTAACGAGTCGCGGTTCACTCTACTGTGAGGCCCAATTCTTTGAGGGTTAGCGAAATACTCGCCTCGAGCACGTCCGTGATTGCTTTCCTAATCACTCGCTTGTCGTCCTCGGTCAGCATCCGAAACTCCTCTTTGTAGACGGATGCGTGAATGCGTCTAGAAG
>DATILQ010000161.1:0-5476 GCA_035476235.1 Burkholderiales bacterium | reverse complement strand
TTTCGAATACCAGGCCGGCATGATCCACGCCAAGGTGCTGATCATCGACGGCAAATGGAGCGTGCTTGGCTCGACCAATTTCGACAACCGCTCCTTCGTGCTGAACGACGAAGTCAATGTCGCGCTGCTCGACCCGGCGCTATCCAGGCTGCTGCAGGCGGATTTCGCCGCCGATATCAGCAACAGCCGCGCCGTGAGCCTGGAGGAGTGGCGGCGCCGGCCGCTGCTCGAGCGAGCCCTTGCCGCGCTGGGCCGGCTTGTCGAACGGCAGGAGTGAGAGGCCACGGCGCTTACCGGCGGAAGCGGCTGCGCGGGTCGAAGCGCGAGGCGTCGCGCAGCTCCTCGTAGAGCTTCTTTTCCCGCTCGGTGAGCGTTCCGGGCAGCACGATGCTGAGATTGGCGTAGAGGTCGCCGGCGCCGCCGTGCGGCCTGGGCAGCCCCTTGCCGCCGAGCCGCAGCTTCTGCCCGCTCGCCGAGCCCGGGGGGACTTTCAGCGAGACGCGGCCTTCGAGCGTCGGGATTTCGATCTGCGCGCCCAGCGCGGCTTCCCACGGCGCGATCGGCACCTCCAGGTGCAGGTCGTGGCCGGCCACCCTGAATAGAGGATGCGGGCGCAACGTGATGTTCAAGTAAAGGTCGCCCGCAGGGCCGCCATTCGCCCCCGGCCCGCCCTTGCCGGTGAGCCGCAGCTTTTCGCCGTCGGTGACGCCGCGCGGGATGCGCGCGCGAATGCTGCGTCCGTCGAGCTCGAGCTGGCGCTCGGTGCCGTGCGCGGCTTCCTCCAGGCTGACGTCGACATTGACCGCGTAGTCCTGGCCGCGGAGCGGCACGTTCCTCGCGCCGCGAAAGCCGCGGCCGCCGCGAGTGAATGCGCCGAGCGATTCGAACAGGTCGGACAGGTCGATGCCGCCGAGGTCCTCGCCGGCGTCGCCGCCGAAGCGCTCGTACCAGTCGGGCGGCGGACGGAAATCCTGCCCGGGCCGGTGCGTGCCGAGGCTGTCGAAGGCGGCGCGCTTTTCCTTGTCCTTGAGCGTCTCGTACGCCTCGGACACTTCCTGGAACTGCTCCTTGGCGTTCGGCTCCTTCGACACGTCCGGGTGGTATTTGCGCGCGAGCTTGCGGTAGGCCTTCTTGATGTCCTCGTCGCTCGCGCCGCGCTCGACGCCCAGGATCTTGTAATAGTCCTTGTATTTCATTTTCTGAATATAGAGCGGTCTATCGCGTCACCACCACCGGAATCTTGGCATGGGCGAGGACGCGGCTGGTCACGCTGCCCAGCAGCAGGCCGCTGATGCCGCCCTGGCCGTGCGTCGCCATCGCGATGGCGTCGCACTTTCGTTTGCGCGCGGTGGCCAGGATCCCGCGCCAGGCCGGCGCGTCGTAAACGGCTTGCAGCGTGCAGCTTACGCCCGTCGCCTTCGCCTCGCGCTTGACCGCGGCGAGCGCCCTGTCGGCCGCTTTCTGGCTGAATTTCCTGTATTCCTCCAGAGCCGTTCCGGGGAGGACCACGCCCATCTCGCCGTAGACGGGAGGCATATACGGCAGAATGACGTAGACGCCCGTCACCTTTGCGCCCAGGGCCTTGGCAAGCCGCACACCGACCTTGATGCCCTTTGCGGCCAGTTTCGAGCCGTCGGTCGGAACCAGGATGTGCTTGAACATGCCGATCTCCTATGCTGGGGGTTGGGGATGACGCAGTAACTGTGGGCCATCCGCTAGAATTTCCACCCCCAACCGGAGAAAACACGCAATGAAGATCCTGCTTGCCGTGGACGGCTCGAAGTACTCGCTCGACGCAGTCGACTCCCTGGTTGAGCACGCCGACTGGTACCGCGAAAGCCCCGCGGTCGAGCTGCTGACGGTGCACCTGCCGATTCCCAAGCTGCCGGGCTTCAGCCTGGCGGTCGGCAAGAGCCAGCTGCAGAGCTATTACGAGGAAGAGGGCGAGGCAAGGCTGGCCCCGGCGAAGAAAAAGCTCGACGCCGCCGGCATCAAGTACACCGCGCGCGTGCTGGTCGGCCCGGTCGCCGAGACGATCGTCAAGCAGGCCAAGGAAAGCGGCTGCGACCTGATCTACATCGGCAACCGGGGGATGTCGGCGGCGAGCGCGCTCCTCGGATCGACCGCGATCAAGGTGCTCCATCTTTCGGTGGTTCCGGTGCTGCTGGTGAAATGAAAAGGGACGCCGTGAAGCCGACATTGAAGAAGGACCTTTCAGCGAACCGGACGCTCACCGTCGACGAAGCTCGCTGCATCGGTTTCATGGGCAAGGAGGGCATGGTGTACGCCACGCCCCGCATGGTGAGCGATGTGGAGTACACCTGCCGCGACTTCCTCCTCCAGCATCTCGACGCTGGCGAGGATTCGGTCGGCACGCACGTCTCGATCGATCACCTTGCGGCGACCCCGCTCGGCCTGCAGGTCACAATCCAGATAAATGTAGAGCAGATCGACAGAAGAAAAGTCGTGTTCCGTTTCTCCGTTCGCGACCCGATCGAGGAAGTCGGCCGCGGCACGCATGAGCGCTTCGTCGTCGAGACGGCGAAGACGCGCGAGCGCCTCGCCGCCAAGCGGGCGAAGGCCGGCCTGTGAAGAAGTTTCTGGTCAGACCGGGCGACGTGCAGCCGTACTCGCCCGCCAACCACACCGGCACGCGCAATTTCCGCCTGATCGGACCCGAAACGGTGGGCGCGAAGCAGGTGGAAGTCTTGGTAGGCGAGATCGAGCGCGGCAAGGGCGCGCTGCCGCACTCGCACCCGGGAATCGAGCAGGTGTGCTACCTGCTCGAAGGCAACGCGCACGTCGAGGTCGGCGGCCAGAAGTTCGAGATGCAGCCGGGCGAGGCCTGCTTCTTTCCCGCCGACGCGCTGCATCTGCTGATCGTCACCAGCGAGCGCGCCAAGGTCCTGGTCGTCTACTCGCCGCCTTATCTCGAAAAGCATGGCCGCTGAGCCCTGGCTGCCGCTGCGCGGCGTACGGGTGGTGGATTTCTCGATGTTCGTGCCGGGGCCGTTCGCCACGGCGATCTTCGCCGACCTCGGCGCCGAGGTTATCAAGGTCGAGCCGCCGCGCGGCGACCCCGGGCGCTCCTACGTGCCGGTGCAGTTCAATACCGAGAACCGCAACAAAAGGAGTCTGGCCCTTGACCTGAAATCTTCTGCTTCCCAGGACGTCGTTGAAAAGCTGGTGAAGAAGGCGGGCATCGTCGTCGAGGGCTTTCGGCCCGGTGTCGCAAGACGCCTCGGCATCGATTACGAGAAGCTGAAGACCCACAACCCGGAAATCATCTACTGCTCGATCTCGGGCTACGGCCAGACCGGCCCGTGGCGCGAGCGGCCGGGGCACGACGTGAACTACGTCGCCGCGGCGGGCGGCCTCGCCTTTCCGGGGCACTGGCTCAAGCCCCCGGCGCGCTCCTCCTATCCGGTGGCCGACATGGGCGGCGGCGCCTTTGCGGCGATCGCCGTGCTCGCCGCGTTGCACGAGGGGAAAAGCGCCTATCTGGATCTTTCGCTGTTCGAGGCGGCGTTCTTCATGGCGGCGATGCGCCACAGCCTGGAGCCGGATGTCGATCCGCGCGCGCACCTCTTCCCGGTCAACGACGTCTTCGAGACCGCGGACGGCAAGCGCCTGACGCTCGGCATCCTCGAAGAGCACTTCTGGCACAACTTCGTGGGCATCGTCCCGCAGCTTGCCGACGAGCGCTTTGCCACCGATCAGGAACGCCGTGTGAACGGCGATGCGCTGTCGAAACTGCTGCAGAACATTTTCCTTTCCAGGACGGCGGAGGACTGGATCCGTCTGCTGGAAGAGAACGACGTGCCGTTCGATCTGTGCCTCAGGCCCGGCGAAGCGGCGCAGCTTGAGCACTTGCAGCAAAGGCAAGCGGTCGAGCGCGGGTATGCGAAGTTCCCGGTGTGGGCCAACGGGACGCGCGGCGGGCGCATCCGGTCGGCCCCGCCGCGGCTCGGCGAGCACTCGCGGGAGATACTGGTAGAGCTCGGCTTCGACGACGCGCAAATCGCCGCCATGGTGAAAGATGGACTTCTCGTTCTCGGCTGAGCAGGAGCGGATTCGCGAAGCGATCGCGAAGCTCTGCGCGCGCTTCGGCGACGACTACTGGCTCGAGCGCGATCGCGAGGGCGGCTTCCCGGCGGACTTCCACCAGGCGCTGGCGCGCGACGGCTGGCTGGGCATCGCCATGCCCGAACCCTACGGCGGCGCGGGGCTGGGCATCTCCGAGGCGGCGGTGATGATGCAGGCGATCGCCGAGTCCGGTGCCGGATTTTCCGGCGCATCGGCGGTGCACATGAATATTTTCGGCCTCAATCCGGTCGTCGTTTTTGGAAATGAAGAACAAAAAGGCCGCATGCTGCCGCCGCTCATCGAGGGCAAGCATCGCGCCTGCTTCGCCGTGACCGAGCCCGACACCGGCCTGAACACGAAACAAATAAAGGTGAAGGCGGAAAAAAAAGGCGACCAGTACATCGTCTCGGGCCAGAAAGTCTGGATCTCCACCGCGCAGGTGGCGGAAAAAGTACTGCTCCTGGCGCGCTCCGGCGCCGGCCTCACGCTGTTCTACACCGACTTCGACCGCGATTACATCGAAGTGCGCGAGATCGAGAAGATGGGCCGGCACGCCGTCGACTCGAACCAGGTATTCTTCGACGGCCTGCCGGTGCCCGCGGCGGATCGCATCGGCGAGGAAGGCAAGGGCTTCGAGTACATCCTGCACGGCATGAACCCCGAGCGCATCCTCATCGCCGCCGAGCTGGTCGGCCTCGGCCGCTGCGCGGTGAGCCGCGCCGCCGCGTATGCGAAGGAGCGAGTGGTGTTCGACCGGCCTATCGGCAAGAACCAGGCGATCCAGCATCCGCTCGCCGCGAACTGGATGGCGCTCGAGGCGGCGAACCTGATGGTCTACAAGGCAGCCTCCCTCTACGACGCGGGCAAGCCTTGCGGCGCCGAGGCGAACGCCGCGAAGTACCTCGCCGGCGAGGCCTGCTTCGATGCCTGCCAGCAGGCGGTGATGACCCACGGCGGCTTCGGCTACGCCAAGGAGTACCACGTCGAGCGCTACCTGCGAGAATCCCTGATCGGGCGCATCGCGCCGGTGACGCCGCACCTGATCCTGTGCTTCATCGCCGAGCGCGTGCTCGGCCTGCCGAAGTCCTATTGAGCATGGGCACCACACCGCCGCGCGGCCCGCTGGTCCCGCCCGTCTACCTGGTCGCCGCGCTGGCGCTCATGGCGCTGCTGCACTTTTTCCTTCCGGTGGCGATCCTCCTGTCCGAGCCGTATCGCTATGCCGGCGCGGCGCTGATCGCGCTGTCGCTCGGCTTCGGGTTCTGGGCGGTGCATCTGTTCAGGAAAGCCGATACCGGCGTCGTGCCGTTCACGCCGGTGAAGGCGCTGGTCGCGCACGGGCCCTACCGCTTCACGCGCAACCCGATGTACCTCGCCATGGCGGGCCTGT
>DATILQ010000160.1:0-1653 GCA_035476235.1 Burkholderiales bacterium | reverse complement strand
TTCCTCACCGTGCCCGAAGAGCTCGCCGAGGCGGCGCGCATCGACGGCGCCGGGCCGATGCGCTTTTTCATCGACGTGCTGCTGCCGCTCTCCAAGACCAGCATCGCCGCGCTGTTCGTCATCCAGTTCATCTATGGCTGGAACCAGTACCTCTGGCCGCTGCTCGTCACCGGCGACGAGTCGATGTACACCGTGGTGATCGGCATCAAGCGCATGATCACCGGCGGCGACGCGGCGAATGAGTGGCACCTCATCATGGCGACGGCGATGCTCGCGCTGCTGCCGCCGGCGGCGGTGGTGGTGCTGATGCAGAAATGGTTCGTCAAGGGGCTGGTGGAGACGGAAAAATAATGGCCGCCCTGTCCTTCCGCGAAGTGCGCAAGAGCTACAGCGAGCAGGAGGTGATCCACGGCGTGTCGATGGAGGTGGCCGACGGCGAATTCGTGGTCATCGTCGGCCCCTCCGGCTGCGGCAAGTCGACGCTGCTGCGCATGGTCGCCGGCCTGGAGACGATCACCTCGGGCGAGATCCGCATCGGCGAGCGGGTGGTGAACAACCTTGAGCCGAAGGACCGCGACATCGCGATGGTGTTCCAGAATTACGCGCTCTATCCGCACATGAGCGTGTACGAGAACATGTCCTATGGACTGCGCATCAAGGGTTTCTCTCGTGAACAGATCGAAACCAGGGTCCGCAGGGCAGCAGGGATCCTGGAGTTGCAGCCCTTTCTGACCCGTAAGCCGCGCCAGCTCTCCGGCGGTCAGCGCCAGCGCGTGGCGATGGGGCGGGCGATCGTGCGCGAGCCGGCGGTGTTCCTGTTCGACGAGCCGCTTTCCAACCTGGACGCGAAGCTGCGGGTGCAGATGCGCGCCGAGCTGCAGGCGCTGCACCGGCGGCTGGGAACCACCAGCCTGTACGTGACGCATGACCAGGTGGAGGCCATGACGCTCGCCCACCGCATGATCGTGATGAACGCCGGACGCGCCGAGCAGATCGGCACGCCGCTCGAGGTGTACGCGAAGCCTGCGACCACCTTCGTCGCCGGCTTCATCGGCTCGCCGCCGATGAACCTGGTGCCGCGCGACGGCAAGCTGCTCGGCGTGCGTCCCGAACACCTCGAGCCCTGCGCCGAGAGCGAGGCGAAGCTGGTGGCCGAGGTCGATCTGGTCGAGCAGCTCGGCGCGGACGTGCTGGCGCATGGCAAGGTCGATGCGACCCGCATTACCGTGCGTCTGCCCGCCGCGCAGCGGGTGAGCGAAGGACGGCTGGCCTTGCGCTTCGATGCGGAGAGGGCGCACTGGTTCGACCCCGCAAGCGGCGCGCGAATCGCGGGATGAACTACGACGCGGTCGTCGTCGGCGCAGGACACAACGGCCTGGTCTGCGCCTGCTATCTCGCGAAAGCGGGCCTCAAGGTCAAGGTGCTGGAGCGGCGCGGCGTGGTCGGCGGCGCCGCCGTGACCGAGGAGTTCCATCCCGGCTTCCGCAATTCGGTCGCCGCCTACACCGTCAGCCTGCTGCAGGCCAGGGTGATCCGCGACCTGCGACTCGCCGACCACGGGCTCAGGATTGTCGAGCGGCCGTTGTCCAATTTTCTTCCTTTAGCCGACAACTATCTAAAGGTAGGCGGCGGGAGCGAGGCGACGCAGCGCGA
>DATILQ010000159.1:0-33435 GCA_035476235.1 Burkholderiales bacterium | reverse complement strand
AGTAGAACTCGCGCGTAACCGCGCAACCTTGTGATTCAAGCAACGCTGCGATCGCATCGCCGAGCGCCCCCTGCCGTCCATGGCCGACGTGCAGCGGTCCGGTGGGGTTGGCCGAAACGAACTCCACTTGCACGCGCTCCGCGCTGGCGGCCTGCGCGCGGCCGTATCCCGGTCCTTGCTCGAGGACTTGCTTGATGGACTGCAGCTTGGCCGCCGGCTTCAGCCGGATGTTGAGAAATCCCGCGCCCGCCACGGTGAGCGGCTCGAACAGGCCGGTTGCCGCCAGCGCCGGCGCGCTCGCCTTGGCGATCTCCTCGGCGATCTGCCGCGGGTTGCGCCGCAGGCGCTTGGAGAGCTGGAGCGCGATGTTGCTCGCGTAGTCGCCGTGCTCGGGGTTCGCCGGGCGCTCGATCGACAGGGGGATCTCTTCGGCTGAAAAGCGCAGCGCGCCTTCGCGCAGGATCTCGCGAAATTTCTCTTTAGGATCCATGGGGAAGGGGCGAAATTCTAATCGAATTCAATAGGGTCGACGTCCAGATGCCAATGCACGGCGCGGCTGGTCTGGTCAAACAGTCGGCTGCTCAGCGTGGCAAGAAAGTCCTGCAATGCCGGCCGGGACGGGGATTGCATCAACAACTGCGCACGCTCGAGCCCGGCGCGGCGCGTGATGAGGTGCGGCACCGGATCGAAGACGCGCACTTCGGCGGGGGTCCGTACCCTCGCCACCGCTTCGCGCAGGAAGCGCACGGCGGTGTCCAGCTTCTTCGCTTCGGCGCGCAGCGCCGCCTCGAACACGAACGGCGGGAAGCCGGCGCTCTTGCGCTCGGCGAGCTGCGACTCGGCAAAGCCGGCGAAGTCGTGGCGCGTGAGCGCGGTGAAGAGCGGGTGCCCGGGGTAGCGGGTCTGCACCAGCACCTCGCCCTGCTGCTCGCGGCGGCCGGCGCGGCCCGCCACTTGGGCAAGGACGGCGAACAGACGCTCCGGCGCACGGTAATCGGTCGAGACGAGCGCCGCGTCGGCGTTCAGAACGCCGACGAGAGTGAGGCCGGGGAAATCGTGGCCTTTGGCGAGGAGCTGCGTGCCGACCAGGATATCGGCTTCGCCGCGCTGGATGCCCTGCAGCGTGTGCGAGAGCTCAGCGCGGCGCCGCGCGCTGTCGCGGTCGATGCGCACGATGCGCGCGCCCGGAAATGCGGCGGCCAGCGTCTCCTCGACGCGCTGCGTGCCGCGGCCCATCGGCTTCAGGTCGACATTGCCGCAGGTGGGGCAGGCGCGCGGAATGGCGCTCTCCGCGCCGCAGTGATGGCAGCGCAGGACTCGGCCCACCGCATGCACCACCATGCGCGCGCTGCAGCGAGAGCAGCCCGCGGTCCAGCCGCAGGCCTCGCAGGCGAGCACCGGGGCATAGCCGCGCCGATTGATGAACACCAGGCTTTGCTCGTTCTTTTTAAGGCGTGCTTCTATGGCGGCCAACAGGGGTGCCGCCAGACCTTGCTGCAGAGAGAGAGGCCGCAGGTCGATCGTGCGAACTGCCGGCAGCCGGGCGCCCGGCACAGCGCGCTCCGGCAGCTCGAGGCGCTCGTAACGCCCCGATTGCCAGTTGTGCCAGGTCTCGAGCGATGGCGTTGCGGTACCGAGGACCGCCGGGCAGCCGGCGAGCTTCGCCCGGTATACCGCGACGTCTCGCGCAGAGTAGCGCAGGCCTTCCTGCTGCTTGAACGAAGTATCGTGCTCCTCGTCGACC
The DNA here is from genome assembly GCA_035476235.1 of Burkholderiales bacterium. Classification (GTDB taxonomy): domain Bacteria; phylum Pseudomonadota; class Gammaproteobacteria; order Burkholderiales; family SG8-39; genus SCGC-AG-212-J23. Next base: position 31,691 of record DATILQ010000159.1, on the reverse strand, counting down.
ACGATCAGCGCCAGTTTTGGCAGCGGCGCGAGCACGGCGAGCCGCGTGCCGAGCACGATGCCGGCGCCGCCGCGCGCGGCATCCAACCAGGCGCCAGTGCGCGCCACATCCTCCAGGCCGCTGTGCAGCAGCGCCAGCCGCGTTTCGGGGAAGGCCTGGCGAAAGACCGCCTCGAGCTGGGGTGTCAGGCTGATCTCCGGGACCAGGACCAGCGCCTGGCCGCCGCGCGCAAGAACTCGGGCAACGAGGTGCAGGTAGACCTCGGTTTTTCCGCTGCCGGTTACGCCGTGCAGCAGGAACGCGCTGAAGCTGCCAAGCGCGCCCGCCATCCGATCCAGGGCGCGCGCCTGAGCCGCGTTGAGCGAATGGTTCGGCACGAAGCGTGCCGACCACGGCGCAGAGGCGGACTGAAGCGCTTTGCGCGGCAGCGGCTTCACCGAGCGCAGGCGCGGCGGCAGCGCGCTGATCACAGTCTCGCCGAGCGGGCGCTGGTAATAGCCGGAAAGAAAGCGCATCAGCTCGAGCCAGTCGGCCGGCAAGCGCGGTGCATCGTCGCGCAGCGCGACGATCGGCTTCACGCGAGCCGCGGGAAGCTCGCTCGTTACGCCGCCTTCGATGACGACGCCGAGCCGTTGGCGCGCGCCGAAAGGAACCACGACGCGGTCGCCGACCCGCGCCTCCATGCCCGCTGGAATGGTGTAATCGAAGAGCTTCGCGAGCGGCACGTCGAGCGCTGCGCGAACGCATGAAATACTCCGTTTGGGCAAGGACTTAGACCTTGTGGATAAATCTGTGGGTAAGGCCTTCATCCGCAGGTAACATGCCTTTCACCCACGATTTTTCGCTCCGCACCGCTGTACGGCCTCGTATTTTTTTAGTTTGTTTATAAAGGCTTAGAGACACCCTACTGGGGACTTCCGGCGGCGCCGGGAAAACCCCCGCAGCGAGAAAAATTTGTGAATAAGTCAAGTACCGGCAGCGATTTTGGCGCGACGCGTTCGGCTGTAAGTGCGCACTTCGTCTACCAGCGCTGCAACCGCATCTACGGGCGTTTGCGGAGCGATGCCGTGGCCGAGATTGAACACGTGTCCAGGTGCGGTGCCGAACGCGTCGAGCACGCGCCGCGCCGCTTCACGCACGCTCTTTTGTGGTGCGAATAGCGCCGACGGATCGAGATTTCCCTGCAGCGCGACTTTTGCCGCCGCAACGCGGCGCGCTTCGCGCGCATCGGCGGTCCAATCGAGGCCGACCGCATCGCAGCCGCTCTTCATCATCGCGGCAAGCCACGGACTTCCGCCCTTGGTGAACAGGATGCTGGGTACACGCGAGCCTTCGCGCTGTCTCAAAAGCTTTTCGAAGATTTTTCTGGAGTAGGAAAGAGAAAACCTTTCGTAATCCTCATGCGAAAGGATCCCGCCCCAGGTGTCGAAGATCATCACCACCTGCACGCCGGCTTCGATCTGTGCGTTGAGATAGTCGGTCACCGCGCGCGCATTCACTTCCAGGATCCGGTGCAGCAGTTCCGGGCGCGCATGCAGCAGGGTCTTCAGCGTCCGCCAGTCGTCGCTGCCGGCGCCTTCGACCATGTAGCAGGCGAGCGTGAACGGGCTGCCGGAAAAGCCGATCAGCGGCACCCGCCCGGCGAGCGCGCGCCGTGCTTCGCGCACCGCATCGAGGACATAGCCGAGCTCCGCCGAGGGGTCGGGCGCCGCAAGCTTGCGGATCGCCGCCTCGTCGCGCAGCGGCCGCTCGAAGCGCGGCCCTTCGCCTTCGCTGAAGGCGAGCCCGAGACCCATGGCATCGGGAAGGGTGAGGATGTCGGAAAACAGGATCGCCGCGTCGAGCGGAAAACGCTCGAGCGGCTGCAGCGTGACCTCGGTCGCCAGCGCCGGCGTCCTGACGAGCTTGAGGAAGCTCCCGGCGCGCGCGCGCGTAGCGTTGTACTCGGGAAGATAGCGGCCGGCCTGGCGCATCAGCCATACCGGGGTGTACTCCGTCGGCTGGCAAGCGAGCGCCCGCAGCAGCGTGTCGTTCTTCAAACCAGCTTCCCGATGTACGTCCATTCGCCTGCGGTGACCGGCGTGATCGAGAGCCGGTTTCCCGGCCGCAGCAGCACCATCTTCGCGAGCGGCTTGTGCTTGCGCAGCTCCGCGAGGGGCACCAGGCGCGTCTTCCTCAGCGCGCGCACGTCTACGTGGAACCAGCGCGGGTCGTCTTTCTTCGCCTTGGGGTCGTAGTAAGGACTGGAGCGCTCGAACTGGGTCGGGTCAGGATAGGCCGCCGAAGCGACTTCCGCCAGGCCGGCGATGCCGGGCTCCTCGCAGCTCGAGTGATAGAACAGCACGCCGTCGCCGACGCGCATCTGGTCGCGCATGAAATTGCGCGCCTGGTAATTGCGGACGCCGGTCCAGGGAGTGATGTGCCGCGGCGCGGCCAGCGCATCGTCGATGGAGCACTCGTCCGGCTCCGTTTTCATGAGCCAATATTTCATCGGCTCTTATTGTGGGGGAAAAAAGGAGTGCCCCCCGCTCGTGCCGGTGGGCCCGGCTCCCGAACCCTGGCTAAACAGGGTGGTCGCTTACCGGTCACATCAGGTTCGTCCGGCATGCCCGAGGCATGGGACGATCGCAACAGTGACGCTAGATCCGCAACCTGAGGAAGCTATCGGTTCGGAAATATTGAGCCCGGTCGTGCACAGCAGGGGACATTGACTGAAGCCGACTGCCGGGTGCCGCTAAAAGAGCTTTTCCTGCTTCGCCAGCGCAGCATCGAGCTGCGATTCGATCTTGGAAATTCTACGCTTGGCATGTCCGATGTCAAAGCCGGCGCCGACCTTGACGCTCAGCAATTCGTGCGCGACGTTGAGCGCCGCCATCACCGCGATGCGCTCGGCACCCATCACTTTTCCCGCCTTGCGGATCTCGTTCATCTTGGCGTCGAGATAAGCGACCGCCTGCATCAGCGCCTCGCGCTCGTCGTCATCGCAGGCCACGCGGTAAGTTCTGCCCAGCAGGTTGACTTCGACGGTCTTCGGGCCCTCGGCCATGCGCGGGCGTCAGCCGGGCAAGCGGGAGAGCAGGCCTTCCAGGCGGGACCTCGCGCCGTCGATCTTCTCGTGCAGGCGCTTGGCGTCGGTGCGTGCGGCGGCGAGCTGCTGCCTCAACTCAACGTTCTCGGCGCGCAGCCGCTCGCACAGCGAGACGAACTGCGCCACCTTGGCTTCCAGCGAGTTGAACTCCGCCTCCACCCGGCCACTATGTTTCAAAATTCAAGCTACGTCAAGCAGGTAGGGCGGGTTCTGCAAGTGATTCATTATCTAGCGGTCCTCGCGCCCTCCAGAATTCCGCAGAGCCGCTCCGCCCCCTCCAGGATGCGTGGGGTATGGCGCTCGATCAGGGCGGCAGGAATGCGGTGGAGCTGCGCCGTGACGGGGTAGGCCTTCCAATCCTCCAGGGAGATGGCGTCGCTGCCAACGATGACCTTCGGATTGGCGCGCAGCACGGCCTCGCGATCGATGTGGGGCGCGATCCCCGGCAGCCCGGCGAACACGTTCTCGCCGCCGCACAGGCGGATCACCTTGCTGATGACGTGATCGCCGCTCACGGTGATGAGCGGCCGGTCCCACACTTCGTAGAAGACCCGTACCGCCGGCCGCCGCGAATAGCGCTTCTCGAGCTCGGCAGCGTGCGCCCGAAAAGCCGCTGCGGCACGGTCCGCCTGCCGTCCGGTTCCCGAAAGGATTCCCAGCCGGCTGATCGTGCCGGCGATGTCCTCCAGCTCGCGCGGCTCGGAACGGAAGACGGGGAGCTGCAGCTCGGCGAGGCGGTTCACGGCGCGCAGCGTTCCCGGGTTCGGCCAGGCAACGATGAGATCGGGCCGCAGCGCGAGCACCGCCTCGAGATCGATGAGCGCGTCGTTGCCGACGCGCGGCAGCGCCTGGGCCTCGGGCGGGAAGTCGCTGAATGCCACCGCGCCGACCACCTTCGGTCCCGCCCCCGCCGCGTAAAGCAACTCGGTCAGATGCGGCGCAAGGCTGACGATCCGGGTAGCGGGGGCGGGGAGGCTCACGCGGTTGCCGTAGTCATCCACCACTTTGATCTGACCAACGGCATTTCCATGCAGGAGCAAAAGCGCGGCCACCCAAAACTTCATCGGGCTATGATATCGGCTCGCTCCCGGGTGTTCGGGAAACAGGTGCAAAGCCTGTACTGCCCCCGCAACGGTAAGCGAGTGAGGGTGTTCCACCTCTGATTCAGAGAGCCACTGCGTGGAAACGCGGGAAGGCGGAATACCATGCCTCGCGAGTCCGGAGACCGGCCTGGAAGCCTCTTCAACCACTTGAAGGCGTCGGGGAAGACGCCAGGGAGGTTTCGATGCGTCACGCCACGGCCGGCCTCCTCGCCGGACTTTGTGTTTCCGTTTGTTTTGCGCAGGACGATGCCGTCGTCATCACTGCCACGCGCTTTCCCGAGGACGTCCGCCGCTTGCCGGCGAGCGTCACCGTGATCAGCGAGGAGGAGATCGCCAGAAGCCCCGCGCGCACCATTCCCGAGCTGCTCAACTCGCAGGTTGGTTTCACGATGAAGGACCTGTTTGGCAACAACGCTTCCAACACTTCCATCGACCTGCGCGGGTTCGGCGCGACCGGCCCGCAGAACACCCTGATCCTGCTAGACGGCCGGCGGCTGAACGACATCGACCTCTCCGGGGTGCAGTGGTCGGCGATTCCGCTGTCGTCGATCGAGCGCATCGAGATCCTGCGCGGCACCGGAGCGGTGCTCTACGGGGACAATGCCTCGACGGGCGTGGTCAACATCGTGACGCGCTCGCCGCTGCGGCAGGGAAGCGCAGTGGAAGCTTTCGGCCGCTTGGGCAGCTACCGCACGGTCGAAGGCCAGCTTTTTGGCAGCTTCGCTGCCGACCGCCTCGGCGTGAACGGCTCGGTGTACGGCTACTCCTCCGACGGTTACCGCGCCAACAACCGAAACGAGCAGCAGAACAACAGCTTCAACGCGCGGCTGGCGCTCGGCGAAGGCGCGCTCGATCTTCGTCTTGGGACCGACCGGCAGGACGTGCGGCTCCCCGGCGCGCGCCGCGTCCAGCCTTCGATCGGCCTCGATGAGTACGCCGCCGACCGGCGCGGCGCGCAGACGCCGCTCGACTTCGCGAGCCGCGACGGCGGGCGCGCGGGCGTGTCGCTGATGCAGCGCTTCGGCGAGACGGAGTTTTCGATGGGGGTCGATTACCGCGACAAGGACCAGCGCTCGTTCTTCGACTTCAGCGGCTTCCCGAGCTTTCGCGCCGACAAGCTCGATTTCACCTCGCTTACCCCGCGACTGCGGCTTCCTTTCAACAACCATACCCTCGTGCTAGGGGCGGACTGGAATAGCTGGCGCTACCGCTCGCGCCGCGCGGACCGGCCGGAAAACCTCGACCGCCCGGCCAACCGCGTCACGGTGACGCAGGACACCGCGGGCTACTACGCGCAGGACACGGTGGAGCTGAGCCGCGCCACCCTGGTGACGCTCGGCTGGCGCAGCGAGCGCGCGAAGTACGCCGGCGACGACCAGGCGGATCTCGCCTCGCCGGCTTGCTTTTTCTGCAACGCGGCCCCGGCGGTGCGCGAAACGCAGAAAGAGCACGCCTGGGAAATCGGCGTGCGGCACGCGCTCGGCCCGCAGCTTGCGCTCTTCGGCCGCGCCGGCCGCAGCTTCCGGTTCGTGAACGCCGAGGAGATCTACGAGTTCGACGCCTTCGGCAACAATCAATTCCAGATCCTGCGGCCCCAGAACTCGCGAACGCACGAAGGCGGCGTCGAGTGGCGCGCCGGCGGCAACGCATTGCGGGCGACGCTCTTCCGCTCCGACGTCTCGAACGAGATCCATCTCGATCCCTTCAGCACCGGCGTCGGCAATACCAACCTGCCGCCGTCGCGCCGCGAGGGAGTCGAGCTCGATGGCGGCTGGCAGGCCACGGGCACGCTGCGTTTCACGGGCGGCTATGCATACACCGACGCGAGGTTTCGCGAAGGCATCCTTGCAGGTTCGCCCTTTGCCATCGGCACCAACCTCTCCATCGCTGGAAAGACGGTCCCGCTCGTACCCCGCCACAAGCTGAATCTGGGAGCCTCCTGGGACATGCTGCCGCGCACGCGTCTCTCCGGAGCCCTCACTGCAGTTAGCGAGCAGGTAATGGATAACGACGAGCCCAATACGCTCGGCCGCCGTATCCCGGCCTACAGCGTCGCCGACGTGAAGCTGGCGCAGAGCTTCTCGTGGGGCCGGTTCGCGGCAGTGGTGAACAACGTCTTCGACCAGAAGTACTACACCTACGCGGTGCGCAGCCAGTTCATCGCCGACCGCTACGCGGTCTATCCGCTCCCCGGCCGCACGCTGAGCCTCACGGCGGAGGTCGCCTTGCGCTAGTAAACTCGGGGGATGCTGAGGGATGCCGTCCCGCTAGGGGAGTGCGGGCGCGCGCTGGTGGTGAAGCTGAGGCACCACGGCGACGTGCTGCTGGCCGCGCCCGTGCTCACGACGCTCAAATCGCATGCGCCGCAACTCGAGCTCGACGCGCTCCTCTACGACGACACCGCGCCGATGTTCGAAGAACATCCCGCGCTCTCGCAGCTCCACCTCGTCGGCAGGAACTGGAAAGCGCTCGGCGCGGTGGAGCGCTTCTCCAGGGAAAGGGAATTGTTCGGCAAGCTGCGTGCGAGGCGCTACGACCTGCTCGTCCATCTCTCCGAGCAGCCGCGCGGCGCCTGGCTCGCGCGCACGCTCGGCGCGCGCTACAGCGTGGCGCCGGCGATGCCCGGCCGCGGCCGGTTCTGGGCGAAGAGCTTCACGCACCTGTATCCCGTGGTGGGAGGCGGCCGCCGGCATCAAGTCGAGCTCAACCTGGACGCGCTACGCCGGATCGGCATTCAGCCTTCGCTTGCCGACCGCAAGCTGGTGTTCGTTCCCGGAAAGCAGGCCGAAGCCAAGGTCTCCCGGCTGATTCCCGAAAGCTTCATCCACATGCATCCGGCCTCGCGCTGGACCTTCAAATGCTGGCCGGCGGAGAAGAACGCCGAGCTGATCGATCGCTTCGCCGCGGAAGGCCACCAGGTGGTGCTGACGTCGGCGGGCGACATCGCCGAGCTGGACCTGGTGCAGAAGATCGTCGCGCTGTCGAGGGCGAAGACGATCAGCCTCGCCGGCACGCTTTCCATCAAGGAGCTCGGCGCGCTCACGGCGCGCGCGCGCCTCTTCGTCGGCGTCGATTCGATGCCGATGCATCTGGCGGCGGCGATGGGCACGCCGACCGTCGCGCTGTTCGGGCCGAGCGGCGAGAACGAGTGGGGCCCGTGGAACGTCGAGCGTCGCATCGTGACCACCCTGCATACCTGCAGGCCCTGCGGCCTGGACGGCTGCGGCGGCGGCAAGGTGAGCGAGTGCCTGAGCTTCCTTCCGGTCGATGCAGTGCATGCCGCGGCCCGCGAGCTTCTCGCGTAGAGTGCTCAGACTCGCCCTGGTACGGCAGCGCTACAGCCCTTATGGGGGCGCCGAGCGGTTCATTGCGCGCGCCCTGCCGGCACTTGAGCGCGCGGGGGCCGAAGTCACGCTGATCTCGCGCAGCGGCGAAGGCTGGGGCGCGCGGCGCTTGCTGCGCGTCGATCCCTTCCATGTCGGAAACCTGTGGCGCGACTGGTCGTTCGCGCGCGCCGCGCGCACGGCGTGGCGACGAGAGAGCTTCGACATCGTGCAGTCGCACGAGCGCATCCCGGGCTGCGACGTCTACCGCGCGGGCGACGGCGTGCATCGCCGCTGGCTCGAGCTGCGACAACGCACGGCTTCGGTATTGGAAAGAATCGGAATTGCCTTGAACCCGTATCACCGCTACGTCTGCAGCGCCGAGCGGCAGATGTTCGAGCACCCGCGCCTGCGCGCCGTGATCTGCAACTCGAGGATGGTGCGCGACGAAGTGCAGCGCGCCTTCCGCATCGGCCGGGAAAAGCTGCACGTCATCTATAACGGGGTGGATCTGGAGTACTTTCATCCCCGCCAGGGCGAAGCATTGCGTGGCGCTGCCAGGGCGCAGCTGGGCTGCCGGCCGCGCGACACGCTATTCCTCTTCGTCGGCTCCGGCTTTTCGCGCAAAGGCCTGGCGGCCGCGATCGATGCGCTGGCCGCGGCCGCCAACCCGGCGTTCTGGCTGCTGGTGGTGGGCCGGGACCGGGAACAGGCCCGCTTCGCAGCTCAGGCACGCGCCGCCGGTCTGTCCGAGCGCGCGCGTTTCCTGGGCGGGCGCGACGACGTGCGGCCCCTCTACGCCGCCGCGGATTGCTTTATCCTTCCGAGCCGTTACGATCCCTTCCCCAACACCGCGCTCGAGGCGCTGGCGATGGGCCTGCCGGCGATCGTCAGCTCGCGCTGCGGCGCGGCCGAGATCGTCGAGCCGGGCGCGAACGGCTGGGTCTGCGAGCCCGACAATGCGCCGGGCATCGCCCGCCTGATGCAGGCCGCCGACGGGGCGATCCGCGACGGGCGCATGGCGCGCGCGGCGCGCTCGACGGCGGAGCGCTTCGGGATCGAGGCCATGGCCGGGAAGCTGGCTGAACTTTACGTGTCGATCGATGAAAGACGATAGCGCCATCCTTTACAAGCGCCTGCTTTCCTACGTGCGCCCGCATGCGAAGGTGTTCGCGCTCGCGGTGATCGGCATGATCGCGGCGGCGGCGACCGAGCCGCTGATTCCCGCGCTCATCAAGCCGCTGCTCGATGGAGGTTTCGCCGCCGTCCAGGCCGCGCATCCGCCGATCTTCTACGCCGCGGTGCTGGTCGGACTGTTCCTGCTGCGCGGCGTCCTGACGTTTACCTCGTCGTACTTCCTCGCCTGGGTGGCGAACCGCGTCGTGCTCGATCTGCGCGCGGCGATGTTTTCGCGGCTGGTGCGCCTGCCGACCCGGTTTTTCGACGACAACAGCTCGGGCGTGCTGCTTTCGAAGATCGCCTACGACGTGATGGGCGTGACGATGGCGGCGACGAGCGTCATCACGGTCGCCGTCAAGGATTCGATTGCCGTGATCGGCCTGCTCGCCTGGCTCTTCTACCTCAACTGGCAGCTCACCCTCATTGCGCTCGCGGTCGGACCGCTCATCGCCTGGTCGGTGCGGCTGGTCTCGCGCCGCCTGCGGCGCATGGCGCGCGAGGCGCAGCGCTCGATGGGCGACCTCGCGCACGTGCTCGAGGAGACGATCGAGTGCCACCGCGTGGTCAAGGTCTTCGGCGGGCAGGAGTACGAGTCCAGGCGCTTCGAGCGCGCCAACCAGGCGGTGCGCGGGTTCAACATGCGCCAGACGATCGCCGCGTCGCTCACCAACCCGATCACCCACGTTCTGGCGTCGGTCGCGCTCGCCATCATCGTCTACCTGGCGATGGAGCAATCCCTCGCCGCCCGCACCACGGTGGGCGAGTTCGCGTCCTTCCTCACCGCCATGCTGATGCTGCTCGCGCCGCTGAAGCACCTCACCGAGATCCAGGCGCCGCTGCAGCGCGGCCTGGCGGCGGCCGAGAGCGTGTTCGGCATGATCGACACGCCGGTCGAGGAGGACCGCGGCACGGTGGTGCTGCCGCGGGCGCGCGGCGAGCTGGTGTATGAAAGGGTCGGCTTCACCTATCCGACGCGCAACGAAGCGGCGCTCGCCGACATCAACCTGCAGATTCGGCCGGGCGAGACGGTGGCGCTGGTGGGCGGCTCCGGCGGCGGCAAGACGACGCTCGTGAACCTCCTGCCGCGCTTCTACGCGCCCACCGCCGGGCGCATCCTGCTCGACGGCCACGACCTCCAGGAGCTGACGCTCGCCAGCCTGCGCGCGAACATCGCCCTCGTCAGCCAGGACATCGTGCTGTTCAACGACTCGATCTACGCCAATATCGCCTATGGCCGCTTGAGCGGCGCGAGCGAAAAGGAAGTGATCGCCGCCGCCGACGCAGCGCACGCGATGTCGTTCATCCGCGAGACGCCGGAAGGCCTGAACACGCTGATCGGCGAGAACGGCCTGCGTCTCTCCGGCGGCCAGCGCCAGCGCCTCGCCATCGCCCGCGCGCTCCTGAAAAACGCCCCGGTGCTGATCCTCGACGAGGCGACCTCGTCGCTCGATACCGAGTCGGAGCGCCAGGTACAGGCGGCGCTCGAGACGCTGATGCGCGGGCGCACCACGATCGTCATCGCGCACCGGCTCTCCACCATCGAGCGCGCCGACCGCATCGTGGTGCTCGAGCGCGGCCGCATCGTCGAGATCGGCCGCCACGCCGAGCTGCTCGCGAAGCGCGGCATCTACGCCCGCCTCTACGAACTGCAGTTCGCCGAGGCCGCCGGGCCGGCGCGCGACAGCAACATCTACCGCACCGGCTAATCAGGGACAGACCACGTTTTCCCGCTCGCCGGCGCCGGATAGCGAAGCCTGGGAGACGCTCCTGCTCGAGGTTGCCGCTTCGAAGCTCGACCGGGAGCAAACTACGGCGCGCTTGCGCCGCCTCGTCCCGACGCGTCGGGCACGGAAGAAAAAGCGATGACTCCGCTCGCGATCGTCCACACCGAGTCCTCGCTGGGCTGGGGCGGGCAGGAGATCCGCATCCTCTCCGAGTCGCAGGGCCTGATCCGGCGCGGCCACGACGTGAAGCTCCTCTGCTCGCCCGAGGCGCGCATCCGCGCGGAGGCGAAGACCTGGGGCGTGCCGGCGATCGCGCTGCCGATCGCCAGGAAGCGCCCGCTCGGCGTGAAGGTGATGTTCGAGTGGCTCAAGCGCAACCGCTGCGACGTCGTGAGCACGCACAGCTCCACCGATTCCTGGCTCGCCGCGCTTGCGCTCCTTGCCCTCGGTCGTCCGGTGCGCATGGTGCGCACGCGCCACATCTCCGCGCCGGTGCCGCGCAACCTGTTCTCGCGCTGGCTCTACACGCGCGCGACCGCGCGCATCGTCACCGCGGGGGAGTCGTTGAGAAGGGAATTGATCGAGAGGAATCATTTTGCGGCCGAGCGCATCGACTCGGTGCCGACCGGCATCGACGCCAGCCGCTTCAAACCCGGCGAACGCAATACAGCCCGCGCCGCGCTGAGCCTTCCCGTCGACAGGACGCTGGTCGGCATCGTCGCCACGCTGCGCAGCTGGAAAGGACACCGCTATCTCGTCGAGGCGGTTGCGCAATTGCCGGACAGCATCAGCCTGGTCATCGTCGGCGACGGGCCGCAGCGCGAGGCGCTCGAGGCGCTGGTCGACGAACGCAACCTGCGCGCGCGCGTCCGGTTCGCGGGCGACCAGCGCGACGTCGTGCCCTGGCTGCAGGCGCTCGACATCTTTGCGCTGCCTTCCTACGCCAACGAGGGCGTGCCGCAGGCGCTGGTGCAGGCGATGCTCGTCGGCCTGCCTTGCGTGACCACGAACGCCGGAAGCATCGCCGAGCTCGCTACGCATGAGTTGACCGCGCTGGTGGTTCCTGCACAGGACCCGGGTGCATTACGCGATGCGATCGACAGGCTCGCCGCAAATCCGGACTTCAGGAAAAATCTTGGCGCTGCGGCGCGCCGGCATTGCAGCCAGCATTTATCCTACGAAACGATGCTCGATCGCATGGAAGCGATCTACCGGCAGGTGAGCGGGAAGCGCGGATGACGGCAAGCCGCGCTGCCGGCCGCTTGCGCGTGCTGCCGCGGGCGCTGGCAAACCGCCTTTTGCCGCGGCGCAGGCCCGAGCAGCCGAAGCGCGTCCTCATCGCGCATCATCTGCTCCTCGGCGACGTGGTGATGCTCGCGCCGCTGCTCGCCAAGCTGCGCGAGCGCTACCCGCAGGCGGACGTCGCCATGACCGTGCGTCGCGCACTGGTGCCTCTCTTCGCACGGCGGCCGTACGGCGTGCAGGCCATTCCTTACGACCCGCGCGAGCCGTCGACCCTGGACCGATTGTTCGACGAGAAACCGTTCGATCTGGCGCTCATCCCTGGCGACAACCGGTATAGCTGGCTCGCCGCGGCCGCCGGCGCCCGCTGGATCGTCGCGTTCGCGGGCGACCGCCCTGCGTACAAGAGCTGGCCGGTAGACGAAGAAATCCCCTATCCCGATCGCCCCGCGACCTGGAGCGACATGGCGGCGAACCTCGTCGCGGGCGCGGCGCCGTCCCCCTACCGCGGCGGCGATTGGCCGGCGCCGCCATTCGCGCCGTTCGAGCGGCCTTCGGCACGCTATGTCGTATTGCATGTCGGAGCCGGCTCGCCGCTGAGGCTCTGGCGCCCCGAACGCTGGCGGACGTTGGCAGATCATTTCCAGGAGCGCGGCTACCTGGTCGCGTGGAGCGCGGGTCCGGGCGAGGAACCGCTTGTCGAAGAGATCGACCCCCAGCGAAAGCACCTGTCGTACGCGGGAAAGCTCGATCTCGCCCAGGTGTGGCAGCTCCTTTCCAACGCCGCGCTATTGGTGAGCCTGGACACCGGGATCGCCCACCTGGCGAAGCTCGTCGCAGCGCCGACCGTCGTGCTGTTCGGGCCCGGGTCGTCGGTTCTCTTTGGCCGCGGCGAATTCTGGCGGGACGCTCCGTATCGCGAAATAACGATTCCCGACTTCCCCTGCCGCGACCAGCGCACATTGTTCAAGCGGCGCATCGAATGGGTGCGGCGCTGCCAGCGCTCGACCGACGAATGCGCCGAGCCGCGCTGCATGCATGCCATCGGCGTCGAGCCGGTGCTCGCGGCCGCCGCTGCTCTGCTCCGGTGATATGACTTTTCCCGCTGCAGTGAATCAAGGACTCGCGTGGCTCGTCGCGGCCCTGTTCGCCATCCTGCCTCTCGCCCACGTTCCCGCGCTGCGCAATCTTCTCTCGCTGGCGGCGGCGATCCTGATCACAGCAGTGTTGATGCGCGAACGGCGCATGCCGCCGCTGCCCGCGTGGCCGATGTCGGCGTGGATTGCGCTTGGTGCGGCGTCGGCGCTGTGGTCTGCCGACCCGGCGGCAACGCTGCACGGCGTGCTGTACTCGATGCTGCTGCCCGCGGGTGTTTTCCTGGCTGCCTGGCGCGTGGCGGCGAACGATCGCGCGTTCGATCGCCTGCGCTGGGCGGCCGCCGCCGGCGTGTTGTGCCTGGGCATCATGGTTGCGCTGGTCTTTGCAACCGGACGGCCGGCGGCGACGTTGCTGTCGGATGCCGGTGAGTCAAGCGTCATCTACTACTGGCCGGGGGTGGGCGTGTCGAGCACGTTCGCCGCGCTCATCGTCCCCTTTGCGCTTTTCGCGATCGCCTCGGGACGCCGAGCCGAGCGGTATGCCGGAGCGGTGAGTCTCGCAGCGGCGATATCGGTGGCGATGGTGAGCCAGAACCGGATCGTCTGGCCGAGCATCCTGGTTTCCTGCGCTGCCTTCATAGCCTGGCTCTGGCCCGCTCTCGCGCCGGCGTCACGGCGCCTCGCGCTCGCCATACTGTGCGCTGCCGCCGTTGCCGCCGCGGGCGCCTTCTACTATGCAAGCCTCGAGCGCCGTATCGCCGTGCCCGAGCTCGGCAGCGATATTCGGGTGCAAGGATGGCGCGAGTGGACCGGCATCGCTTTGCAGCGGCCGCTCCTGGGCCATGGATTCGGCAGGGTGCAGGTGCACCTGGAGGGCGAGCGGGGTCTTGCACAGTCGACCAAGCAACGCGAGCCCCACCTCGCCTCGCACGCTCACAACCTGTTTCTCGATATCGCCGTCCAATTGGGGGTCCTCGGCCTCGCCATTTACCTGGCGCTCCTCGGAGTCCTGCTGCGAGAGTATTGGCGGCTGGGAGGCGCCGGCGCGCCGGGTCGCTTGCGCCTTCTGGGCGCAACCGCGTTTTCCCTGCTCGTGGCGATGATCGCCAAGAACAGCACGGACGATTTCATGGATCAGGCGGGCGTGATCGCCTTCTGGGGTTACGCGGGGATGCTGCTCGGGCGGCTCGATCCCAGCAGCCGCTCGTAGCCTGCGTAAGCTTCGTCGACACTGATATCGGCCGCGTTCAGGCTTGCCGGCTGCAGCAGGACGTGCGGCACGCCCCACGGCCGCCAGCGCGTCGCGCCCGAATTGCCGAAGAAGCACAGGATCGGCTTGCCAAGCGCGGCCGCGATGTGCATGGCGCCGCCGTCGCTGCAGATCACCCGCTCGCAGACCGACAAGCCGGCGATCAGCGCTTCCAGCCGCTCGCTTGGATGGGCAACGACCGGCACGCCGGGCAGCTGCTCGAGCACGGCGCGCGCCTTGTCGTCATCCCCGGGGTGCCGCGGGTTGCGCGAATCGCCCGGCGACCAGAAGAGCATGAACGCCGCGTTTCGCTCGGCGTGCAGACGCCGCATGAGCTCCACCACGCGCTCGACCGGCCAGCGATTCGTCGGCTTGCGCGCGCTGATGTGAACCGCGATCGGCGCGCGGATGCCGCGATCGTGGATGGCGGCTTCGGCGCGAGCGCGCTCCTTCGCATCCGGCACTACGCGCGGCGGCGGCGGGGCACCCGTGATGCCGAAAGGCGCGAGCACGCTGTACACGTCTTCGACTTCATGGCGCGGTGGCTCCCAGTCGTGCGGCACCGGCATGTCGACGCCGCGGATGCTGCGGCCCGCCGGCACGTGGCTCGCGATGTGGCGCGGGCGCAGCAGCCGCGCAAAGGAGAGGGCGCGCGGCACGAAACCGCAGCTGCCGATCACCGCGTAATCGATGCGCAAGCCCCGCAGGTGCCAGATCAGGCTCAGCCTGTGGGCGTAGACGCTCCAGAGGCTCGTCCCCGGCTCGCGATGCTTGCCCTTCGTGTAGGCGAACGTCCGGTCGATGAATGGGTTGTTGTGGAGGACCGGCAGGTTGTAGCTGTTGGTGAGTGCGTAGATGCGCGCCGCCGGGAAGCGCTGCCGCAGCGCCTCGAACAGCGGGGTGGTGCAGACCAGATCGCCGATGTTGTCGCGCCGGATGACGAGGAAGCTGGCGCGCGTGTCCGGCGGGATCAAGGTATTGCCGGATTGCCAGAGCGGTATTACCATTGAGTCATGGAGCTCGTGTCTTTCAAGCTGCCGGCCGCGTTGCGCCGTCGCGTCGCTGCCGAGGCGCGCCGCCGCAGGGTCTCGCAGGCCGCCGTCATCCGCGAGTCGCTCGAATCCGCCCTCGTGGAGCGCCCGGCGGCGAGCGGCGAGCTCTCCTGCGCCGACCTCGCCGGCGACTTGATCGGCTCGGTGCGCGGCGGTCCGCGGGACGCTTCGACCAACAAGCGGTATCTGGACGAGGCGATTCTCGCCGATTACCACAAGCGTGCCAAGAAACGTCGTCGTTGACACCGGGCCTATCGTCGCATCGCTCATGGCGGCCGACGCGCGCCACGAGTGGACCGGCGAGCAGTTGTCCATCCTCAGCCCTCCGCTGCTGACGTGCGAGGCGGTGCTAAGCGAGGCCGCGTTCATCCTCGAGCGGCTGAAAGGGGACCCTGGCGCGGTGGCGGCGCTCGTGCAGAAAGGCGTGCTCAAGATCGCGTTCTCGGTTCAGGACCAGGCAGCCCAGCTCCATGCGTTGATGCGCCGCTACCGCAACGTGCCAATGTCACTCGCCGACGCGTGCCTGGTTCGTATGACCGAACTGCTCGACGACGCGGTGGTCATGACGTTCGACGCTGACTTCCGCGTGTATAGGCGGCACCGCCGGGCGGTCATTCCGCTCCTCGCGCCCGAGGGCGTCTAGCCTGGCGGTAGTATCCGGCGCGATGCGCATCGCTGTCACAGGGAGCTCCGGCTTCATCGGCAGCGCTCTCGAGACCGTGCTCATCGCACGCGGCCATGAGATGCGCAAGGCGGGCCGTGGCTCCGCCGCTCTCAACGAAGTTCTGAGCGGCTGCGACGCCGTCATACACCTTGCCAACATCGCGCACGCGCGCGCAAACCGCGCGTTGCTGTGGGAGGTCAACGTCGCGGGCAGCCGCCGTCTCGCGGAAGCGGCGGCAGCGCAGGGGCTGCGGCGCATGATCTATCTCAGCTCGATCAAGGCGCAAAGCGCAGAGCCAGGCGATCGGTATGGAGCAGCGAAGCTTGCCGCCGAGAAAGCGGTGTTCGAGGTGGCGCGAGTTACGGGGCTCGAAGTGATCGTCCTTCGCCCGCCCCTCGTCTACGGTCCGCGGGTGAAGGCGAACTTCCTCGCGCTCGTGACAGCCATTGCGCGCGGATGGCCGCTGCCATTCGCCAGCATCGCCAACCGCCGCAGCATCCTCTACGTCTGCAATCTCGCCGATGCCATCCTGAGCTGCGTCGAGACGCCGCGAATCGGAGGGAAAAGCTACGTTGTCACCGACGGCGAACCCGTCTCGACGCCGGATCTTTGCCGCGCGCTCGGCGAGGCGCTCGGGCGTCCTGCGCGGCTGTTCCCGTTTCCGCCTGCCTTGCTCGAGGTCGTTCCACCGCTGAGGAGCCTGACCCGATCGCTCGTGGCCGACGACAGCGCGATCCGCCAGGAATTGGGTTGGCAACCTCCTTTCAGCTTCGAACAAGCGTTGGGCGCCACGGCGCAGTGGTATCTGGCCCGCTAAAATTCAGCCATGCCGGATGCAGCCATGTTGGGAGGCTTGGCGCTTCTGTCGTTCCTCGGAACGTTCGCTGCGGTACGGCTTCTCCTCTTGCCGTTTAGCCGGTTCGCGCTCGACGAACCCAATGCGCGCTCGCTGCACGAGCGGCCGGTTCCGCGGACCGGGGGCATCGGCGTGCTGCTCGGCGGCGCGATTTCGCTCGGCTTCGGCGCGGCTCAACTGTGGCTACCCATGAGCCTCGCGCTTTGTCTCGCGGTCGTCTCGCTCCTGGACGATGTGCGCGGCATGCCTACCGGCGTGCGGCTGCTGTCGCATTTCGCCGCCGCGGCGCTGCTCGTTTGGTACACGCTGGCTCCGATGCACCTGGCAGAGCTGGCGGTGCTGATCGTTGCCGTCGTCTGGATCACCAATCTCTACAATTTCATGGACGGCTCGGACGGTCTGGCGGGCGGCATGGCGGTGATCGGATTCGGCGCATATGCTGTGGCTGCGTACGCTGCCGGCAACATGCCGCTGGTGGCGCTTTCTCTGGCGCTCGCCGCTGCGAGCGCTGCATTCTTGATTCACAACTTTCACCCGGCGCGCATCTTCCTGGGGGATGTCGGCTCCATCCCGCTTGGATTTGTTGCGGCTGCGCTTGGCATCGTCGGTTGGCGCGACGACTCGTGGCCGCTTTGGTTTCCGGTGCTGGTCTTCGCGCCCTTCATCGGCGACGCGACGCTCACGCTCGTCAAGCGCCTCCTGCGCGGCGAGCGCGTCTGGCAGCCGCACCGGGAGCATTACTATCAGCGGATGGTGCGCATGGGCCTGGGCCACCGCGGCACAGCCTTCGTCGCATATGGCGTGATGGTCGCGTGCGCGGTCGCCGCGCTGTTCGGCAGAAGCCAGGCGGAGGCGGTGCAGGCAGCCGTTTTTCTCGGGGCCGCCGTGGCGCTTGCATCGATGGCAGTGTGGGTCGATATCCGGTGGGCACGGTTCATTCGAGCCTCCGAGCCGCAGTCATGAACGCTCGCAGGCTGGCAGTCTTCGCGCATGATCTCCTCGCCGCGGCGCTCGCGTGGATCGCCGCGTTCTGGCTCCGGTTCAATCTCGACATTCCTGCCGAGTACCAGGCGATCATGTGGAGCCGGCTGCCCTGGGTGGTGGGCATCCATGCCATAGTGTTTTCGGCCCTCGGGCTCTACCGCGGGCTCTGGCGCTACGCCAGTCTCCCGGACCTGAAGCGCATTGCCATGGCGGTGGGCATCGCGGGGCTTGCGGTTCCTGCCGCGCTCGCCCTCCTGCGCATCGGTTCTCCGGTACCGCGCACGGCGTATGTGCTCATGCCGGCGCTGCTGGCGCTGGCCATGGGCGGCAGCCGGCTCGGCTACAGGGCATGGAGGGAGGGTCGGCTGGGGCCGGTCGTCTCGAGGCCTCAGGCAACTCCAGTCCTGGTGCTTGGCGCAGGCACGGCGGCGGCGGCTCTCCTCAAGGAGCTGGCTGCAAGTCCTCAGTGGCGAGTCGCCGGCCTGGTCGACGATGACTCGGCGAAACGGGGCGGGGAGGTATTCGGCGTGAAGATTTTCGGGGGCATCGAGCGCGTGCGGGAAATCGCGGAGAGCCTGGCCGTGACGCAAGCCATCATCGCCATGCCGGGCGCGACCCATCAGGAGCGAAAGCGCGCGGTCGACCTGTGCAACCACGCCGGTCTCTCCGTCATGACGGTCCCTGCGCTGTCGGACATCGTTTCGGGCAAAGTGAGCGTCTCGGCGCTGCGCGCCATCGAGCTCGATGACCTGCTCGGGCGCGATCCGGTCCAGCTGGACGACGCCGGCCTGCACGCCTTTCTCGACGGCAAGACGGTTCTGGTCACCGGCGCCGGGGGGTCCATCGGCTCCGAGCTCTGCCGCCAGATCGCGCGCTTTGCGCCCGCTCGCATTGTGTTGTTCGAGATCTCCGAGTTCGCGCTGTATTCCATCGAGCAGGAGTTTCGCGATCGATTTCCCGCGAACTCCGTGGTGGCGGTCATCGGTGATGCGAAGAACGAGCGCCGCCTCGATGAGGTTTTCGGCCGCTATCGGCCCCAGGTGGTGTTCCATGCCGCAGCGTACAAGCACGTGCCGCTGATGGAAGACGACAACGCCTTCCAGGCCGTCGTCAACAATGTCACTTCGACTGTCGCCGTGGCCCGGGCCGCGGCGAACGCGGGTGCCGCGAAATTCGTCCTGATCTCGACGGACAAGGCGGTCAACCCGGCGAATGTGATGGGCGCTTCCAAGCGGCTCGCCGAGATGAGCTGCCAGGCGCTCCAGGCGTCGAGCGCCACGCAGTTCCTCATCGTCCGCTTCGGCAATGTGCTCGGCTCGACCGGCAGCGTGGTGCCCCGCTTCCGTGATCAGATCGCGCGCGGCGGGCCGCTGACGGTCACCCATCCGGAAATCCAGCGCTACTTCATGTCCATTTCCGAGGCAGCGCAGCTCGTGCTCCAGGCGGCCCTCATGGGCAAAGGCGGCGAGATCTACGTGCTCGACATGGGCGAGCCGGTGAAAATCGCCGATCTCGCTCGGCAGATGATTCGCCTGTCCGGTTTTTCGGAAAGCGACATCCAGATCAGGTACACGGGGCTCCGCCCAGGGGAAAAGCTCTATGAGGAGCCACTGGCCGATGCGGAAAAGACCCTTCCTACACCGCACCCGAAGCTCAGAGTCGCCCAGGCTCGGGTTCCCGGCAACGGCCAGCTTCTGGACGAAGTGCTCGGGTGGCTGGCGGCTCCCGGCAATTCGAGCCCCGACGCGGTGCGCGAGAAGCTGCGCGGCTGGGTGCCGGAATACAGAATGCGATAATCGGCCCATGCTGCTGGTGACCGGGGGCGCAGGCTTCATCGGCTCCAACTTCGTGCTCTCGACGCTCGCGGAGACCGGCGAGCCCATCGTCAATCTCGACAAGCTGACCTACGCGGGAAACCTGCGCAACCTCGATTCCCTGCGCGAGGACCGGCGCCACGCGTTCGTGCAGGGCGACATCTGCGACCGCGAGACGGTGCGCAAGCTCCTGTCGAAGCACAAGCCGCGCGCGGTCGTTCACTTCGCCGCGGAAAGCCATGTCGACCGCTCGATCGCCGGCCCGGCCGCCTTCGTGCAGACCAACGTCATGGGCACCTTCTGCCTTCTCGAGGAATCCCGCAGCTTCCATGAATCTCTCGCGGGCTCTGAGCGCGAGCGTTTCCGCTTCCTGCACGTCTCGACAGACGAAGTGTACGGATCGCTTGGCCCGAACGACCCGGCCTTTACCGAGACGAATCGGCACGCGCCCAATAGCCCGTACGCAGCATCCAAGGCCGCCGCCGACCACTTGGTGCGCTCGTACCACCACACCTACGGATTGCCCACGCTCACCACGAACTGCTCCAACAACTACGGCCCGTACCAGTTTCCCGAGAAGCTCATCCCGCTCATGATCCGCAACGCCCTGGCCGGCAAGCCGCTGCCGGTCTATGGCGACGGCAAGAACGTGCGCGACTGGCTTTTCGTGCTCGATCACTGCGAAGCGGTGCGGCTCGTGCTCGAGCGCGGCAGGGTCGGGGAAACCTACAACATCGGCGGGAACAGCGAGAAGCTCAACAACGAGGTCGTCAAGACCATCTGCGATCTTCTCGAGGAAGCGCTGCCGCGCAAGAAGGGCAAGTACGCCGACCTCATCACTTTCGTGAAGGACCGATTGGGCCACGACCGGCGGTACGCCATCGACGCCACCAAGATCAAGCGCGAGCTGGGCTGGGCGCCGCGGGAGACCTTCGCCTCCGGCATCCGCAGGACCGTGCGCTGGTACCTCGATAACCAGGCCTGGAGCGACGCGGTGTCGAGGCGCGCGGCATGAAGGGCATCGTCCTCGCCGGCGGCGCGGGAACGCGCCTTCACCCGGTGACGCAGGTGATCTCGAAGCAGCTCCTGCCGATCTACGACAAGCCGATGGTGTATTACCCGCTCTCCACGCTGATGCTCGCCGGCATCCGGGACATCCTGGTCATCTCGACCCCCCAGGACACGCCGCGCTTCGAGGAGCTGCTCGGCAACGGCACGAAATGGGGCATCCGCCTGCGTTACGCAGTGCAGCCGAAGCCCGGAGGCATCGCGCAGGCATTCCTGGTCGGCCGCGAGTTCATCGGCGATGACCGGGTGGCACTGGTGCTCGGCGACAACATCTTCTACGGCCACGACCTCACCGAACTGCTCAAGCGTGCCGCGGCGCGCGGCAAGGGCGCCACGGTGTTCGCCTATCCGGTGACCGACCCGCAGCGCTACGGCGTCGTCGAATTCGACGCTCGCGGCAAGGCGCTGAGCATCGAGGAAAAGCCGAAGCAGCCGAAGTCCCGGTATGCCGTCATCGGCCTGTACTTCTACGACGGCAGGATCGTGGAAATCGCCTCGCGGCTGAAGCCGTCCGCGCGCGGCGAGCTGGAGATCACCGACGTCAACCGCGCCTACCTCGAGCGCGGCGAGCTGGAAGTGATTCCAATGGGCCGCGGCATGGCGTGGCTGGACACGGGAACGCACGAGTCGCTCCTCCAGGCGGCGCAGTTCATCGAGACCATCGAGCGCCGGCAGGGCCTCAAGATCGCCTGTCCGGAGGAAATTGCCTATCGGATGGGCTACATCGATGCGCGGCAACTGGAAGCGCTTGCGAAGCCGTTGGAGAAGAGCGGCTACGGCGAGTACCTGCTGCGGGTGCTCTCGGAGCGGCTTTTCTGATGAAGGTCATCCGCACGGGAATTCCGGAGGTCCTGATCCTCGAGCCGAAGGTGTTCGAGGACCCGCGCGGCTTCTTCCTGGAAAGCTACAACCGCAAGGCGTTCATGGAGGCCACAGGGCTCGACATCGAGTTCGTGCAGGACAACCATTCGCGCTCGAGCAAGAACGTTCTGCGCGGTCTTCACTACCAGATCGGTCGGCCGCAGGGAAAGCTGATTCGCGTCACTTTCGGCGAGGTCTGGGATGTCGCCGTGGATTTGCGCAAGAGCTCCAGCACCTTCGGCAAATGGGCAGGCTTCCACCTGAAAGGCCTCTCCAAGCAGATGGCGTGGATTCCACCGGGGTTCGCGCACGGCTTCGTCGTGATTTCCGAGGTCGCGGACGTGCAATACAAGACCACCGACTATTACTCGCCGCAGGACGAGCGGGTATTGCTCTGGAATGACCCCGAGGTGGGAATCCGATGGCCGGTGGCAAGTCCCATCTTGAATGAAAGGGACCAGCGAGGCACGCCGATACGCCGCGCGGAGGTTTTTCGGTGAGGATTTTGCTGACCGGCCGGAACGGCCAGGTCGGTTACGAATTGGAGCGGGTTCTCTCTGTTCTTGGCGAAGTGCTCGCCACGGATCGCTCCGGACTCGATCTCGCGGTGCCGGACGCGATACGCCGGGTCGTGCGCGAAGCAAAGCCCGACCTGATCGTCAACGCCGGAGCCTATACCGCGGTTGATCGCGCGGAATCCGAGCCGGATACGGCAATGCAGGTAAACGCCGTGGCACCCGGAATTCTTGCGGAAGAAGCCAGGCGCCATGGCGCACTTCTTGTACATTTTTCGACCGATTACGTCTTCGACGGTACGCAGGGCTCGCCGTATGCGGAGAGCGACGCGCCCAATCCTCTTAACGTC
Source organism: Burkholderiales bacterium (assembly GCA_035476235.1). Lineage (GTDB taxonomy): Bacteria > Pseudomonadota > Gammaproteobacteria > Burkholderiales > SG8-39 > SCGC-AG-212-J23. The sequence goes on along the minus strand of DATILQ010000159.1, from coordinate 9,522 downwards.
TACGGCAAAACGAAGCTCGAAGGAGAACGGCGTCTCGCAGCCTCCGGCTGCCGGCATCTTTTGTTGAGAACGAGTTGGGTCTATGCCGCGCGCGGAAAGAACTTCTTCCTCACGATCGCAAGGAAAGCTCTGGCGGGAGAGCCGCTGCGCGTCGTGAGCGACCAGCATGGCGTGCCCACGGAAGCGAGATTTCTTGCGGAGAACGCGATCGCGTTGCTGCAGCGTGGGGAGGAAGGAACGTTTCATGTGGTGCCATCCGGGGCGACCACCTGGTACGGATTTGCAAGCGCCATCGTAAGTCAGCTCGATTCCACGAGTGCGGTGCAGGCCATCCGATCGGATGAATATCCAACTCCGGCGCGTCGCCCCAGGTACTCCGTCCTTGATCACGCCAAGCTATCAAAGAGCATTGGCACGCCGCCCCCCTGGGATGCGCTGCTTGATCGCTGCGTCAGGTCGTGGACGCCGGCGTAGCCGACCTATAATGGCGCTATTTCACTGCCGTAGAGCTTATGCACGTTCAAACTTATTTTGAAGAGGTCGTGAAAGTCGCCCGCCAGATCGATATTGCCGGCATCGAAAGACTTGCCGGTGAACTGAAGGCGCTACGCGAACGCAACGGTCGGCTTTTTTTTCTAGGCGTGGGCGGCAGCGCGGGAAACTGCGGGCATGCCGTGAACGATTTCCGCAAACTGTGCGGTATCGAGGCGTACGCGCCGACCGACAACGTGTCCGAGCTCACCGCGCGCACGAACGACGAGGGCTGGGACACGGTGTTCGCCGCCTGGCTCCGCACGAGCCGTGCAAACAGCAACGACGCCATCTTCGTTTTCTCGGTCGGGGGCGGCAATGTCGAGAAAAACGTCAGTCCGAACATCGTCGCCGCGTTGAAGGAGGCCAAGGAGCGCGGCGTGAAAGTTTTCGGTGTCGTGGGACGCGATGGCGGGTATACGAAGAAGGTCGGCGATTGCGTGGTTGTCGTTCCCACTGTCGATGCGAGCCGCGTAACTCCGCACACCGAGGCCTTTCAAGCCGTAGTTTGGCATTGCCTGGTCTCCCATCCGGCGCTTCAGCAAATCGCGACGAAGTGGTAAGCGGCGCGGCGCCGAGACGAGCAGTCTTCCTCGACCGCGATGGCGTTCTTAACCGGGCATTCGTTCGGGATGGCAAGCCGTATCCGCCGGGTAGCGTGGCGGAGGTCGAAATCCTTTCCGGCGTAACCGAAGCTCTGGAAGCGTTGCGCGCTGCGGGCTTCGCGAATGTAATTATTACCAATCAACCAGACGTCGCGTTGGGGAAACAGCGACGCGAAGTCGTCGACGCGATAAACCGTTATCTCTCCGAGCGACTCGCGGTCGATACTGTAAAGGTCTGCTACCACGCGGATGCGGATAACTGCGCATGTCGAAAGCCCAAACCAGGAATGCTGTTGGAAGCAGCGGAAGAGATGGGGATCAATCTTTCCAGCAGCTACCTTGTTGGAGACCGCTGGCGCGACGTCGAGGCGGGCCACGCCGCAGGCTGCCGCGTGTTGTTTGTCGACTACGGATACCGGGAAAGGAAGCCCGAGGAGCCGTACCTTTCTGTAAAATCCCTGCCCGAAGCAGTCCGCATTATTCTGGGGGGCTCTCTTGAGCGACATCAAGGCTCTTAAGGTCAAGCTATTTGCCGACGGTGCGGATCTCGCCGGCATGAAGGAAATGGCGGCGAATCCGCTGATCAAGGGGTTCACGACGAACCCGACGCTTATGCGCAAGGCGGGCATCACAAACTACAGCGCATTTGCGCGCGAGGTCCTTAAAGCGATTCCCGACCGTCCCGTTTCGTTCGAGGTCTTTGCAGACGATTTCGGGCAGATGGAAGCACAGGCGCTGGAGATCGCGTCCTGGGGAGCGAACGTCAACGTGAAAATCCCGGTTACGAACACGAAAAAGGAATTCAGCGGTGCGCTGATCGAGCGTCTTTCGAAGGCCGGCGTCAGGTTGAACGTCACTGCGGTCATGACGCTGGAGCAGGTCAAGCAGATTACCGAGCGCCTGGCTGCTAAGACCCCGGCGATCATATCGGTGTTCGCCGGGCGGATCGCCGACACCGGGCGCGACCCGATGCCGATCATGCAAAAAGCGGTGCAGGTGATGAAGGCCAAGCCCAGGGCGGAGCTCATCTGGGCGAGCCCGCGCGAGTTGCTCAACGTGTTCCAGGCCGATTCGGTCGGCTGTCACATCATTACCGCTACCAATGACATCCTGAAGAAACTGTCGCTGGTGGGCAAGGACCTGGAGCAATACTCATTGGAGACGGTCGAAATGTTCTACAAAGATGCGCAAGCGGCTGGCTACACCATTTCTGCCCGTAAAGCGGCGTGATATGCGATTCAAGCATGTACTGATTACGGGTGGCGCAGGTTATGTCGGCAGTCTCCTCACGCCTCAGCTGCTGGACCTTGGCTATAACGTCACGGTGTACGACATCATGTTCTTCGGCGACGATTTTCTACCGAAGAAGAATTCGAACCTCAAAGTCGTCAAGGGCGACATCCGCGAAACGGCCAAGCTTGCCGACGCACTCAAGGGCGTCGAGGCGGTAATCAACCTGGCCTGCATCTCGAACGACGCGAGCTTCGAGCTCGACGAGAAGCTCTCGACCAGCATCAATCTCGACGCCTTCGAGCCGATGGTCGTTGCGGCGAAGAGAGCGGGCGTGCAGCGCTTCATCTATTGCTCTTCGAGCTCTGTATACGGCGTCTCGGAGTCGCCTGACGTCACCGAGGATCATCCGCTGTTGCCCCTCACGCTGTACAACAAGTACAAGGGCATGTGCGAACCGCTGCTCTGGAAGCATCAGTCGCCGGGATTCGTTTGCGCGACCATCCGGCCGGCGACGCTTTGCGGTTATGCACCGCGCCAGCGCCTCGATCTCTCCGTCAATATCCTGACCAACCACGCCATCAACGCCGGCAAGATCACGGTCTTCGGCGGCTCGCAGAAGCGCCCCAATCTGCACGTGCAGGACATGTGCGATCTGTACAAGCTGCTGCTCGAGGCGCCGGACGAGAAGATCGCTGGACAGACGTTCAATGCCGGCTTCCAGAATCTGTCGATCATGGAGATCGCGCAAATCGCGAAGCGAGTGGTGCAGCAGGAGTTTCCCGAGAAGGGCGACATCCCGATTGTTACAACGCCTACAAACGACATCCGCTCCTACCACGTCAATTCCGACAAGATCCGGCGAGTGCTTGGGTTCCACCCGAAGCACAACGTCGAGGACGCGGTGCGCGATCTGTGCAAGGCGTTCAAGGCCGGCCGGCTGCCGAAGAGCATGGACGACACGTTCTACTTCAACGTCCGCCGGATAAAGGAACTCAAAGCTGCATGAGCTCCCGTCCTGTCGCCGTCGTCACCGGCGGCGCCGGGTTCATCGGCAGCCATATGGTGGACCTCCTCATCGACAGGGGGTATGCGGTGCGCGCCATCGACAACATGATGGGCGGACGGCGTGAAAACCTGAGCCAGCACGCAAGCAACCCGGATCTGACGCTCGAAGAACGCGACATCCGCAGCTACGCAGCCGGCGACGCGCTGTTCGGCGGCGCAAAGTACGTACTCCACTTTGCTGGTATTGGCGATATCGTGCCGTCCATCGAGCGCCCGGCAGAGTACTTGTCCACGAACGTCCAGGGTACGGTCCACATGCTGGAATGCGCGCGCGCGGCCGGCGTCGCAAAATTCGTCTATGCCGCCTCGTCATCCTGCTATGGGCTGGCGAAGGTGCCGACCGCGGAAAACCATCCGATCGTGCCGCAGTATCCGTACGCGCTGTCGAAATACCAGGGCGAGCAGGCCGCCTTGCACTGGCACCAGGTCTATAAGCTGCCGGTGAACTCGATCCGGATCTTCAATGCCTATGGCACGCGCTCTCGCACCTCGGGCGCCTACGGCGCAGTGTTCGGCGTGTTCCTGCGGCAGAAACTGGCGGGCAAGCCCTTCACCGTCGTCGGCGACGGCATGCAACGCCGAGACTTCCTTTACGTCACCGACGTGGCGACTGCGTTCCTTGCGGCAGCGGAAACAGGTTTGGCCGGGCGCGTCTGGAATCTCGGCGCCGGAAATCCCCAGTCGGTGAACCGGCTCGTCGAGTTGCTCGGCGGGCAGAAGACCCATATTCCGAAGCGGCCGGGCGAGCCCGAATGCACCTGGGCCGACATCACGCGCATCACGAGCGATTTGGGGTGGAAGCCGAAGGTCAGCTTCGAAGAAGGCGTGGCGCGGATCCTCGCGGACATCGACTACTGGCGCAACGCGCCGCTGTGGGACGCCGATTCCATCGCCAAGGCCACCAGGACCTGGTTTCAATATCTGGCCCGGGAGTAGGCAAGTGCTTTCGTCGCTCACCGAGAAATACCGCCACAAGATCAAGACCGTCGAAGAGCTGCGCGCCGTGCTCGGCAAGCGCCCGCGGCAGAAGAAAGTCATCATGTGCCACGGCGTCTTCGACGTCGTGCATCCCGGGCACGTGCGCCATCTTCTGTACGCAAAGACCAAGGCCGACGTGCTGGTGGCCAGCATTACCGCGGACCGGCACATCAGCAAGGGGCAGCACCGGCCCCATGTTCCGCAGGAGCTGCGCGCGCTCAACCTGGCGGCGTTCGAGATCGTCGATTACGTGGTCGTCGACAAGAATCCGACCCCGATCGAGAACATCTCGCTTCTGCAGCCCGAGTTCTTCGCCAAGGGCTACGAATACGCCGCCGGCGGGCCGCCGCCGAAGACGCAAGAAGAGGTGGATGCGCTGCGCGCTTACGGCGGCGAAATGATCTTTACGCCCGGGGACATCGTCTACTCCTCGACCAGGCTGATCGATCTGGCGCCTCCCTCCATCAAGACCGAAAAGCTGCTGACCTTCATGGACGCCGAGGAGCTGACCTTCGATGCGCTGCGCGCGACGCTGGACAAGCTCGGCAACTACAAGGTGCATGTGGTGGGCGACACGATCGTGGACAGCTATACGCAGACCGCGATGATCGGCGGCCAGGCCAAGACGCCGACCATGAGCGTGCTCTACGAGCGGCGCGACGACTATATCGGCGGCGCCGCGGTAGTCGCCGAGCATTTGCGCGCGGCGGGAGCGCAGGTCGTGTTCTCCACGGTGCTCGGGGACGATCCGCTCAAGGACTTCGTGGTCGCCGGGCTCAAGAAAAGCGGCGTCGACTGCCGGGCGGTGATCGACAAGACGCGCCCGACGACGAACAAGAACGCCATCGTTAGCGGCGGCTACCGCCTGCTCAAGATCGACACCCTCGACAACCGCTCGATCTCGGACGACATCGTGGGCCAGCTCTCCGAGGTCATCCGCCGGGTGAAGTCGGACGCGGTCGTGTTCAGCGACTTCCGTCACGGCATCTTCAACCGCAGGACCATCCCCGGCCTCATCGAGGCGCTACCGACCGGGATTTTCAAGGTCGCCGACAGCCAGGTCGCGAGCCGCTGGGGAAACATCACGGACTTCAAGGGGTTCGACCTCATCACGCCCAACGAGCGCGAGGCGCGCTTTGCGCTTGCCGACCAGGACTCCGGGATCCGGCCGCTCGCCTCGGCGCTGTACGACGCCGCTCTCTGCAAGACGCTGATCCTCAAGCTGGCCGAGCGCGGCGTGCTCACCTGCCGCAGCGCGGACCACGAGTCGCTCGATTCCTTCATCGTGATCGATTCCTTCGCCGACCGCGTCGTCGACGCGGTCGGAGCCGGGGACGCGCTGCTCGCCTACGCCACACTCGCGAAGCTCGCGACGGGCTCGGACGCAATCGCGACCATCCTCGGCTCGATGGCGGCGGCCTGCGAGTGCGAAGTGGACGGCAACATCCCGGTCACGCCGCAGGACGTCCGCGACAAGATCGGCGCGGTCGAGCGCGAGGCGACTTACAACGAGAACGGCAAGTCTTGAAGGCTATCGTCGTCGGGCTTGGCATCCAGGGCGTCAAGCGGCGGGCTTCGGCTGGCGCTGAGTTCATCGGGGCGGTCGACCCGATAAATACGCAAGCGCAGTACCGCAAGGTCCAGGACGTCCCGCTCGCGAACTACGACGCTGCGCTGGTCTGCACGCCGGACGAACCGAAGTTCCAGATTCTTGAGTATCTCCTTTCCCGCGGCAAGCACGTGCTGGTCGAGAAGCCGCTCTGGGCGGCGCACGACCAGGACATCGAGCGGCTGGAGCGCGTGGCGCGCGACAACAAGGCGGTCTGCTATACCGCGTACAACCACCGCTTCGAGCCGCATTACGTCCGCCTGCGGGACGTCCTTGCGGAGGGCAGGCTTGGCAGCGTTTATCACTGCCGGATGTTCTACGGCAACGGCACCGCCCGCTTGGTGCGCGATTCGGCATGGCGCGACACTGGCGCCGGGGTGTTGCCCGACCTCGGATCGCACCTTCTCGACACGGCGCATTTCTGGTTTGGAGATCTGGGCGACGCGTTCGAAGTTATTTTTGCGAGAACCTTCGAGAATCGCGCGCCCGACCATGTCGTCATCGGCTCGCGCTCGACTCGGCCGCAGCTTGAGCTTGAGATGACGCTGCTTTCGTGGCGCAACCACTTCACCTGCGACATGTTCGCCGAGCGCGGGTCGGCGCACATCCGCTCGCTCTGCAAGTGGGGACCGACCACGTTCACGCTGCGCACCCGCGTTTTGCCCTCGGGCCGGCCGCTCGAGGAGGTCGAGACGCTCGAGCAATCGGACCCGACCTGGGATCTCGAATACGCGCACTTCAAGTCGCTGTGTGCGCATCCGCCGCGCGCGGACCTGTCGCGCGACCTCTGGCTGCAGCGGACCTTGCGCCGTCTCGGCGAGCAGGCGGTTCAAACGGCGGCGGGATGAGCAAGCCGGTGATCGGCTTCGTGGGCATGACGCACCTCGGCGTGAACTCCGCGGCGGGGGCGCTCGAGCGCGGTTTCCGCGTGGTGGCGTTCGACGACGACGTTTCGGTCATTAAAGCACTGCGGCAAGCGCACCCGCCGGTGATCGAACCCGGCCTGGAGGAGATTCTCCGCGCCAGGAAGGAAAACGTTACCTACTCCAATCGCACCGCAGACCTTCGCGGCTGCAGTGTGGTCTGCATTTCGACCGATGTGGCGACCGACGACGATGGCCGCAGCGATCTCGGCGCGGTGCACGAGCTCATCGACAAAGTGCTGCCCGAGCTGCGGCCGGATGCCGTGCTGGTCGTCCTTTGCCAGGTTCCGCCGGGCTTCACCCGGACGCTGGCCCTCCCCTCCGCGCGGCTCTACTACCAGGTGGAAACGCTCGTGTTCGGCCGCGCGGTGGATCGCGCGGTCAACCCGGAGCGCTTCATCGTTGGCTGCGCAAATCCGGAGGCGCCTCTTCCTGCCGCTTACCGTGAATTTCTCGCTGCGTTCGGCTGCCCGATCCTGCCGATGCGCTACGAGAGCGCGGAGCTCGCCAAAATCGCCATCAACTGCTGCCTCGTGTCCTCGATCAGCGTCGCGAACACGCTCGCCGAGCTGTGCGAGCACATCGGCGCCGCGTGGGCGGAAATCGCCCCGGCCCTGAAGCTCGACAAAAGAATCGGCCCGCATGCGTATCTCGCGCCCGGGCTCGGCATCGCCGGCGGCAATCTCGAGCGCGACCTCGCGACCGTGATCCGGCTCGCGGCCGAGGCTGGAAGCGACGCCGGCGTAGTGAAGGCCTGGATCGAGAACAGCCGGCACCGGCGCGACTGGGCGACGCGCACCATCAGAAAAGTTCTTCTCAAAAAAAATCCCAAGGCCGTGATTGCTGTCTGGGGCCTTGCTTACAAGGAGAACACGCACTCCACCAAGAACTCCCCGTCTCTCGCGACCATCGCGCAGATCCCGGAGGCGACGCTGCAGCTGCACGATCCGGTCGTTTCCGCGACCGCCGCGCGCCACCCCAAGGCGAAAGGCGCCGCGGAACCGCTGGATGCGGCGCGCGGTGCAGACGCGTTGATGATCCTGACCCCGTGGCCGCAATACCGCACTGTCGACCCTGCCGCCGTGGCCTCGGTCATGCGCGGCAGGATCGTCATCGATCCCTACGGCGTGATGGACGCGCGCAAGGCGAACGCGGCCGGTCTTAGCGTGTATACGCTTGGCCAGCCCCCGACTACCGCAAATGTTTGAACACCACAGCTCGAAGCCGGAAAAGCCGTCGCGCGTCGTAGTGTGCGGTGCCAGCGGCTTCGTCGGCGGCGCGGTCGCGTCCCGCCTCGAGCGCGACGGAATTCCCGTCCTGCGGATTGGACGCGAGCAAGCGGACCTTGCCGCGCCGGATGCGCATGATAGGCTGGCCGCCTTGCTGCGGCCGGGCGACGCGTTCGTCGCCGCCGCCGCGCGGGCACCGGTCAAGAACGCCGAAATGCTGGTGGAAAACATGGCGATGGCCCGGGCGATGGTGCGCGCGCTGTCGAAAGCATCCGTGGCGCACGTGGTGAACATCAGCTCGGATGCGGTCTACGCGGACAGCGACAAGCCGCTTACGGAAAGCTCGTGCGCCTCTCCCGGCAGCCTGCACGGCGCGATGCATCTTGCGCGCGAGGTGATATTGCGGAGCGAGCTCAAGGCGCCGCTCGCGATCCTGCGGCCGAGCCTGCTCTATGGCGCGGCGGACCCGCACAACGGCTACGGTCCGAACCGGTTCCGCCGCCTTGCCGCGAAGGGCGAGGACATCGTGCTGTTTGGCGAGGGCGAGGAGCGCCGCGACCACGTGTTCATCGACGACGTGGCCGAGCTTGTGGCTCGCGTTCTCTACCGGCGCAGCACCGGGGTGCTCAACATCGCTACGGGAGAAGTGCATTCCTTCGCGGAGATTGCCCGCCAAATAGTTTCTTGCTCCAACAAAAGAATCAGTGTGAGAACCACGCCACGGTCCGGTCCGATGCCGCACAATGGCTATCGCGCTTTCGACATCGGCGCCTGCCGCAAGGCCTTTCCCGATTTCCGCTTTACGTCGCTGCAACAAGGATTGAGGAAGTCGCAGGATGGCTGAGATCGATCTTCTCCGGTCCCTGCCGAAGACCCAGCGCAACATCCGGAAGCGCAGTGAAGGGAAGAGCGAAGCGGTGATCGCCGAAGCGCGAAAATTCGGCGAGATGTACTGGGACGGGCCACGGGAATACGGCTACGGCGGCTACCGCTACGACGGCCGCTGGCGCAGCGTCGCCCGCGACATCATTCGGCATTTCAGCCTGAAGCCGGGCGCGCGCGTCCTCGACGTGGGCTGCGGCAAGGGCTTTCTCGTCAAGGACCTGATGCTCGAATGCCCCGGCCTCGAGGCCTTCGGGCTCGATATCTCGCTCTACGCGCTCGTGCATTGCGAGCGAGAAGTGGTGGGGCGCCTGCATCTCGGCTCGGCGGAGAAGCTGCCTTTTCCGGACGGCGCGTTCGATTGCGTGCTTTCGATCAACACAATCCACAATCTGCCGCGGCCGAAAGCGCTGCAGGCGATGCGGGAAATTCAGCGCCTGAGCGGCGGGCGCGCCTATGTGCAGGTG
>DATILQ010000158.1:0-2130 GCA_035476235.1 Burkholderiales bacterium | reverse complement strand
CCACCCGGCGCATAGTCGACAACCACGGCAACGAGCGACTTGCCCGGAATGTTGGGAATCACCCGCTCGAAATGCGGCGCCACCGTCTCGCCACGCTCGCGTGCGGCAGCTGGCGCTGCCAAGGCGATAGCGAAAGCGGCGCCGGCTGCTCGCAGGGCGGATTTGATTTCCATGGCGGTGGTTCTCCTTACCCCCGCCTAGTTGACCTTTCCCTGGTCCAGCACGAAGTACCAAGAACTGACAAAACTCGTAGACTACCGGTTCATGCCCAAGCTGCTGCAGTTGGAGCTCGATCGAAGAGCAAAGACGCCGCTGGCGGAGCAAATTCGTAACGGCATCAGGAACGCGATCGAGACCGGTGTCCTCGCGTCAGGAGCGCGTTTGCCATCATGGCAGGACCTTGCCGCCCAATTGGGCGTCGCCCGCGGCACGGTGCGCTCGGCGTACGAGAAGCTATCTGCCGCCCAGCTCATCGTTGCGTCGCGCGCGACCGGAACCCATGTCGCGGCTCGGCCTTCAATAGCCGTTCGGCTGCACCAGCCGCCCGATCGCGGCTCGTTCATGGAAATGTATCAGGAGTTCACCGCGCGCCCGGGAATCTTCCGGATGGGCGTGCCTGCGCAGGAAACCTTTCCCGCCAAGCTCTTCGCCCGGATTCGCTCACGCGCGGTTCGCGCGGAATCGAGTGCGGCGCCCTTGTACCCGGACCCTCGCGGCGAGCCGGATCTGCGGCGGGAAATAGCCGCCTATCTCGCCATCGCGCGCGGCATCGAATGCTCGCCCTCGCAGATCGTCGTCACCGGCGGCTTCGGCAGCGGCCTCGGGTTGGCGCTCCGTGTGCTCGGCCTCGAGGGGCGGAAAGTTTGGATGGAGGATCCTGGTTTCCCGTTCACAAGGCGCGGGCTCGAGCTCGCAAGATTGTCGTTTGCGCCGATCCCGGTCGATGGTGAGGGCGTCGATGTCGAATATGGCCTGCGCCATGCTCCGGATGCGGCGCTGGTCGTCGTAACACCAGGTCAGCAGGCGCCGCTCGGGTCTACCTTGTCGCTGGCGCGGCGCTTACGACTCCTGGACTGGGCCGCTCAAGAAAAGTCCTGGGTGATCGAGGATGACTATCTGAGCGAGCTGCAACTGGAGGGGCGAGCCGCGCCAGCGCTTGCCTCGATCGATCGAAACGGGCGCGTCATTCACATCGGCTCCTACAGCAAAACCATCAGCCCCGCACTGCGCCTGGGCTTTCTCGTTGCCCCGTTGCCGTTGGCCTCCCGGTTTGCCGAGGTCGCGGCGTGTCTCGCTCCGGCGCCCGGGCCATCGGTGCAGCTCGCGACCGCGGAGTTCATGCGGGAGGGTCACTATATGCGCCATCTTCGGCGCGCAAAGCGGCTCTACTCTGCGCAGCGCGACGCACTGCTGAAATGCCTTCGGCCGCGCGCCAAAGATAGCGTGGTCGGCGGATTAGCAGTGGTGCTGCGATTGCCGGACGGCGCACCGGACGTATCCATCGCCAAGGAAACGCTGACGTTCGGATTGGCGCCTACTCCCCTGTCGCTTTGGTATGCCTCGAGGGTTTCGGCGCAATCCGGTCTGCTGCTCGGCATCGCGACGGCGCCACAAAAGCATCTCGCCGCATCCTGCGACCGTCTTTACGCGATCATAGATCGCTGCACATGACGCTTCAGGAGCCTCTGGCGCCGAACGAGACCGCGTCATTGAGCAGGCGATCCCCCCGTCGGGATGCGCCAGTTACAAGAAGCGAGCGACGGCGCGTCATTCGCTGGACTTTCTGCCGGAATTCTTTGGATGCCGTTCGGACTTGACGGAATCCTTTGGACAACCGTCAGAATCGGCAGTTTGGTCGTGACGGCGCGGCCGCTAGCAAGAGTCTGATGTACAGCTCGCAGGTGAGCGGACCAGCGCACTCGTGGCTTCATCGGACGCACAGAACGCTTTCTCAACCGGCATCGGCGCTAACCCGCACGGAGGGCTTCCGGCCCGGGAGACATCCGTGTGTCAATCGGCGTCCAATCTTGACCCCCGCTGAGCGGGGCTGTTGGCGGCTCGTCCAGGTAGTGCATAGGAGGGCCCCGCGCGCGTCGCGCAGTGCCCTCACGAGCGACGCGTCGAAGCCCG
>DATILQ010000157.1:0-6098 GCA_035476235.1 Burkholderiales bacterium | reverse complement strand
GGCCTGTCCGAAGCGCTGATGGAAGAGCAGGTTTTCCGCCGGCTGCCACCTAAGCTCTCGAGCGCGCTGGTGCACAAGATCCCGTCGCTCCTCGAGTACAAGAGCCTGACCTCGCTCGACATGCCGGAAGTCGACACGGTGCTGATCGAGGATCCGGATCCCAACTGCCCGTTCGGCGCGAAGGAAGCCGGCCAGGGCCCGCTGCTGCCGGTCATGCCGGCGGTGGCGAATGCGATTTACGACGCGATCGGCGTACGCATCGATGAGCTTCCCATTACTCCGGACAAGATTCTGAGGGCGTTAGAAAAGAAACAGAAAGGCGAAGAAGCGCGAGTTGGCCCCGACCACTTCCCTGCGGTCCCGTACCCGGAGCCGCTTATCGTGCCGCCGCCCTGGGAAGGCGGCGACGGCAAGGAGGTCAGGAAGAATGATGCGGCTGCCGTGGTTTGAATACCGGGCGCCGCGCTCCATAGGCGAGGCGGCGCGCATCCTCGCCGGCGAAGGGCCGGATGCCATGCTCATCGCAGGCGGCACGGACCTGCTGCCGAACATGAAACGCCGCCAGATGGCGCCGAAGGTCCTGGTCTCTCTGCGGCACATCCCCGAGATGAAGTTGAACGGGCAGACGATCGGCGCCGGCACGACGCTCACGGAGATTGTGAAAAATGCCGAGCTGCCGCTCGGATTGCGTCAGGCGGCGCACCAGGTGGCGACGGTGCACCTGCGAAACATGGGGACCCTCGGCGGCAACCTGTGCCTCGATACGCGCTGCAATTACTACAACCAGAACTACGAATGGCGCAAGGCGATCGACTTCTGCCTGAAGAAGGACGGCGCGATCTGCTGGGTCGCGACCGCGAGCAAGCGCTGCGTGGCCATGTCGTCCACCGACTGCGCGCCGGCGCTGCTCGCGCTCGGCGCCAAGGTGAAGCTCGTCTCGGCGGCGGGCGAGCGCGAGGTCGCGCTGCAGGATTTCTACAACAACGACGGCATTGATTACCTGAAACGCCGGCCCGATGAAATCCTTACCGAGATCAGGATCGAGAATAGTCCATCCTGTTACTGGAAATTGCGCCGCCGGGGAGCGTTCGACTTTCCGGTATTGGGCGTCGCGGCGGCAATCCGGTCCGATGCAGACGTCCGGATTGCGCTTGGCGCGGTTGCCTCAAGGCCGTTCCTGGTCGATCAGGCGAATGAGTTTCTGAAGGGCAAAAAGCTCACCGACGAGGTGATCGAGGAGGCGGGCCGGCTGGTGGCCTCGCGCGCGAAGCCCCTGGACAATGCCGACCTCGATCTTTACTGGCGCAAGCAGGTCACCGCCGATTTCGTCGGCTACGCGCTGCGCGAGCTGCGCGGCGACGACCTGCGCGCGACCCGCCTGCGGATCACGCGCTACGCGCTATGAAACGCTAGTCGTTACTGATGTTCGCGGCGCGCGCGACCGCGGTCCATTTCTCGATGTCGCGCGCGAGGCGCGTGCCGAGCTCCTCCGAGCTGCCGCCGACCGGATCGACGCCCAGCCTGGCCAGGCCTTCGCGCACCTCGGGCAGGCGCACGACACGCGCCGTTTCCTTCTGCAGCCGCGCCACGATCGCCGGCGGCGTGCGCGCGGGCGCGAAGAATGCAGTCCACAGCCATACTTCGACGTCCGGAACGCCGGCTTCGGCGAGCGTCGGCACGTCGGGCCAGGACGGGTGGCGCTCGGACGAGGTGATCGCGAGCGCGCGCACCGTGCCGGCGCGCAGCGGACCCGATGCGGGCGGCGGATCGCAGATGGTCATGGTGACCTGGCCCGCGACCACCGCCTGCACTGATTCGCCGCTGCTCTTGTACGGGATGTGGACGAACCCGGTACCGGTCTTCTGCTTGAACAGCTCGGTGGCGATCTGGAATGCGGCGGCGCTCGAGCCGTAGTTCGCCTTTGCGGGATTGCGCTTGGCGTACTCGATCAGCTCCCTGACCGAGTGCACGGGGAGCGAGGCGCCGACGGTCACGATCAGCGGGAACTGGCCGATCGTCGAAATCGGCGCGAAGTCGCGTGTTGACGAATAAGGCAGTCTTGCGTAGGTGGCGGGGTTCATCGCCATCGGCCCGGTCGGCCCCATCAGGATGGTGTAGCCGTCCGGGGCCGCTTTCGCCACGTATTCGGTAGCGATGATCGCCTGAGCGCCGGGCTTGTTTTCTATGATGACCGGCTGCCCCAGCCCCTCCGACAGCCGCGGCGCCATCACGCGCACGATGAGGTCGTTGCCGCCGCCGGCGGAGTAGCCGACGATGATGCGGACCGGCTTGCCCGGATAGGACTCCTGGGCGCAGACCGACGCGGCGAAAAAAAGCAACAGCAGTGCCGCACTGCGAAACCGCTGCATGGGTGGAAAACCTCCCGCGAGTTGTTTTACAGTATCACGATCCACCAAGGAGACAGGAAATGATCCAGCTGACCGTCAACGGGCGTTCGCGCGAGGTCGACGTCGAGCCAGAGATGCCGCTGCTCTGGGTGCTGCGCGACGTGCTCGATGTGAAGGGTCCCAAGTTCGGCTGCGGCATCGCGCAGTGCGGAGCCTGCACGGTGCACGTGAACGGCGAGCCGGTGCGCTCGTGCTCCTTCCCCGTTTCCGCGGCGGCGGGGAAACGCGTCCTGACCCTCGAAGGCCTCGCGCCGGCCGGCAGGCTTCATCCGGTGCAGCAGGCCTGGATCGAGCACCAGGTGCCCCAGTGCGGCTATTGCCAGGGCGGGCAGATCCTGGCGGCGGTAGCCCTGCTGCGCAGGAAGCCCAATCCGACCGACCGGGACATCGACGAGGCCATGACCAATATCTGCCGCTGCGGCACCTACGCGCGGGTCCGGACCGCGATCCATGCGGCGGCGAAGTCCGCCAAGGTCAAGGCATAGGAGACGGCCATGACGACACGTCGCGAGTTTCTGAAGGTTTCCGCTGCCGGGGGTCTCGCTTTTGGATTTCACCTTCCTGCGGCCAACGCGCAGAACGTCGCCCCGGAGATCAATGCCTGGGTCGTGGTGCGGCCCGACGACACGGTGATCATCCGCTACGCGCGCTCCGAGATGGGACAAGGCAGCATGACCTCGGCGGCGCAGCTCGTCGCCGAGGAGCTCGAATGCGACTGGAGCAAGGTGCGCGTCGAGTACGCCGATACCAATGCGCACGTGAGACGCAAGCGCGCCTGGGGCGACATGGCGGCGGTCGGCAGCCGCACCATCCGCCAGTCGCAGGACTACCTGCGCAAGGCCGGCGCCGGCGCGCGCGAAATGCTGATCGCCGCGGCGGCAAGGGGATGGGACGTGCCGGCGGCCGAGTGCACGGCGTCCGGCGGGGTGATCACGCACGGCCCGAGCGGGCGCAAGACGAGCTTCGGCAAGGTCGCCGGCGCAGCGGCGAAGCTCGAGCCGCCGAAGGAAGTGGCGCTCAAGGATCCGAAGGACTGGAAGATCGCCGGCAAGCCGATCAGGCGGGTCGACATCCCCGACATCGTCACCGGCCGCATCCGCTACGGCATCGACGCGCAGCTTCCCGGGATGGTCTACGCGGCGATCGCGCAGTGCCCGGTGTTCGGCGGCAAGCTGAAGTCCGCCGACGCGGCCAGGATCGAGGGCCGGCGCGGCGTGATCAAGGTGCTGCCGATGGAAGACTACGTCGCCGTCGTCGCCGACAACTGGTGGCGCGCCAAGGAGGCGTTGAAGGAGCTGCCGGTCGAATGGAGCTCCGGCGCCAACGAAAGCGCGTCGAGCGAGAGCATCCTGCAGTTCCTGCGCGCCGGGCTCGACGACGCGTCGAGCGTGGTGGTGGCGAGGCGCGACGGCGAGCTCGAGCAGGGCCTGGCGGGAGCGGCCAAGGTGCTCGAAGCCGAGTACTTCACGCCGTACCTGGCGCACGCGACGCTCGAGCCGATGGGCTGCACGGCGGTAGTGAAGGACGGCCGCGTCGACGTGTGGACCTCGACGCAGAACGCCGAGGCCTCGCATGCCACCGCGGCGGCAACCGCGGGCGTGCCGCTGGAGAACGTCTACGTGCATCGGGTGCAGCTCGGCGGCGGATTCGGGCGCCGCGGCGGCTCGCAGGACTTCGTGCGCCAGGGCGTGCAGATCGCCAAGGCGCTCGGCAGCACGCCGGTGAAGCTGCTGTGGACGCGCGAGGAGGACACGCAGCACGACTTCTATCGCCCGCTGAGCCTGGTGCGCATCAAGGCGGGCCTGGATGCGTCGGGCAATCCGGTCGCGTGGTACTCGAGAATTTCGGCGCCGTCGATCATCTCGACCCTGCTCAAGCTGCCGCTGAAGGAGGGCATCGATCCGCAGGCGGTGGCGGCGTTCGCCGACCAGCCTTACTCGATTCCCAACGTGCGCATCGAGTACGCGCAGCGCAATCCGACCGTTCCGGTCGGCTTCTGGCGCACCGTCGGCCATTCGCAGAATCCGTTCATGCGCGAGTCCTTCGTCGACGAGCTGGCGCAGGCCGCGGGCAAGGACCCGTACGAATATCGCCGCGCCTTGCTCCCGGCGGCGTCGAAGGAGTACGGCGTGCTCGAGGCGACGGCGAAGGCGGCCGGCTGGGGCGCGCCGCTGCCGGCGGGCGTGCACCGCGGCATCGCGGTGACCGAGGGCTATGGCAGCTACGTCGCCGCGGTCGCCGAGCTGGCGGTGAGCGACAAGAACGTGGTCGACATCAGGCGCCTGGTGCTGGGCATCGACTCCGGCCATGTCGTCAACCCGGACAACGTCGTCGCGCAGATGCAGGGCAGCGCGGTGTTCATGCTGACCGCGATGTTCTGGGGCGAGATCACCATCAAGGACGGGCGCGTCGAGCAGTCGAACTTCCACGACTACCGCATGATGCGGCTGCGCGAGATGCCGAAGGTCGAGGTGGTGCTGGCGCCTTCGGGCGGCTTCTGGGGCGGGATCGGCGAGCCGGGCCAGGCCGCGATCGCGCCGGCGATCTGCAATGCTCTCTTCGCCGCCACCGGCAAGCGCGTGCGCTCGCTGCCGCTGAAGAACCACGGCTTCGAGATCGCATGAAACGAAGAAGCTTCATCGCGGCTGCGCTCGGCCTGCCTCTTCTGGCAAGGGCCCAGGCGCAGTCGCGCGAAGACTTCTTCAACTCGTTCGATCCCGACGGCCTGGTGAAGAGCGTTACGGGCGGCAAGAGCGCGCAGCGCGGGCGCGTCAACCTGGAGCTGCCGCTGCTCGCCGACAACGGCAATTCGGTGCCGATGAAGGTGAGCGTCGAGAGCCCGATGACCGAGGCGGACCACGTGAAGACGCTCCGCCTCCTCTCCGAGCGCAACCCGGAGCGCGCCATGGCCGTGTTCCACCTTGGGCCGCGCGCGGGCGTCGCGGAGGTGAGCTCGCGCGTGCGGCTTGCGGGCACGCAGCGCGTGGTCGCGCTCGCCGAGATGTCCGACGGCTCGCTTTATATGGGCACGGCGGACGTAGTGGTCACGCTCTCGGCGTGCCTGGACGGCGCCGGCTGATGGTCGCGCGCGTGCAGGTGCCGAAGGACGCCAGGCGCGGCGAGGTGATCCGCATCGGCATCCTCATCCAGCACCCGATGGAAACGGGCTACCGCCTCGACAGCGCGAACCAGAAGGTGCCGAAGAACGCGATCCGCAGATTCTCCTGCCGCTACAACGGCGCCGAGATCTTCAGCGCGGAGATGTCGCCCGGCATCGCCGCCAATCCGTTCCTGCAGTTCGCCACGCGCGCCGCGGAGAGCGGCACGCTGGAATTCTCCTGGGTCGACGACGAGGGCCAGCAGGGCTCGGCGACTGAGCCGATCAAAGTGACCTGAACTCCTCTTCGCTCAGCTGCACGTTCGCGGCGGCGACGTTTTCCTCGAGGTGCGCGACCGAGGAGGTGCCCGGAATCGGCAGCATGACCGGCGACCGAGCGAGCAGCCAGGCGATGCCTACCTGGGCCGGCGTCGCCCCGATTTTTGCTGCCACTTTCTTGACCTTGGACGATTGGAGCACTTGGCCGTCGCCGAGCGGGTACCACGGCAGGAAGGAGATGCCGAGCTTCTCGCAGGCTTTCAGCACGTCTTCCGAACTGCGGTCGCCCAGGTTGTAGCGGTTCTGCACCGAGA
>DATILQ010000156.1:0-2908 GCA_035476235.1 Burkholderiales bacterium | reverse complement strand
GCGCCAGGCGTTCGAGGAGGCGATCCACACGCACGCCTACCAATACATCGTGGAGAGCCTGGACCTCGAGGAGGCGGAGATCTTCAACGCCTACCACGAGGTCGCTTCGATCCGCGAAAAGGACGAGTTCCTGGTGCCGTTCATCGACGTCCTCACGGACCCCGGCTTTACGACCGGGACGCCGCAGTCGGACCAGAAGCTGCTGCGCAGCCTGATCGTCTTCTCATGCCTGATGGAGGGGCTTTTCTTCTACGTCGGGTTCGTGCAGATCCTGGCGCTCGGCCGCCAGAACAAGATGACCGGCGCCGCCGAGCAGTACATGTACATCCTGCGCGACGAGTCGATGCACTGCAATTTCGGCATCGACCTCGTGAACCAGATCAAGCTCGAGAACCCCGGCCTGTGGACGCCGGCGTTCCGCGAGGAGCTGCAGGAGCTCTTCCGCCGCGCGGTCGAGCTCGAGTACCGCTACGCGGAAGACACCCTGCCGCGCGGGGTGCTCGGCCTGAATGCGCCGATGTTCAAGGAGTATCTGCGCTTCATCGCCAACCGCCGTTGCCAGCAGATCGGCCTCGAGACCCTGTATGCGGGCGCGCAGAACCCCTTCCCGTGGATGAGCGAGATGATCGACCTCAAGAAGGAGCGCAACTTCTTCGAGACCCGCGTCATCGAGTACCAGACCGGGGGCGCACTCAACTGGGAGTGAAAATGGAAGAGGAGTGGGATCAAATGCATAGAATTACGGCATGCAAGGCCGAGGAGGACTACAAGCTGTGGCTGCGCTTCGAGGATGGACTCGAAGGCTCGGTGTTCCTCGGCAACCTGCTCGAGATCGGCGCGTTCCAGCTGTGGCGCGACGTGCGCGAGTTCGAGAAGGTGAGCGTCGATCCGCATACCGCCACCGTCACCTGGGAAGGCGGCATCCGGCTCGACAGCGATGTCCTGTATCAGGACCTCGCTTCCCGGTCCCACCCCATTCAGCATGCCGGCGGCGGCAATCCTCCGCCGGCGGTTGGATAGTCCGCGCGCCAGGCGCCCGGGCTTCTTTGTTCAACTACCTTGAAGGAGCAAAGCATGGCGAAAAAGAAAGCGAAAAAAGGCGGCAAGAAAAAGAAGAAAAAGAAAGCATCAGGAAAGAAGAAGAGAGCGTTGAAGAAATCGGGTAACAAAAAGGCGGCAGCAAAGAAATCCGCCAAGAAGAAGAAAAAGGCGGGCAAAAAGAAAAAGGCCATGAAAGCCGCCACACCCACGGCCAGCACGGCGCAACCGACGGCGACCGCACCCGCGGCACCGGCGGACGCTGGAACCACCGGCGCGCGACCCGCGCTGAATCCAGCCGCCGCGTGGCCTTTCCCGACGGGGTCCCGGCCGTAGGCCGGACACCCCGGGAAGGGGCAAAGCCGCGCAAGCGGCTTTGCTTGGCCCTTGAAGCTCAGCGGACCGGCTCGGGTCCAATCGGCCCAAGAACGAGACCTCGGCCGGTCCGCGAGGCTTCACCGAGAAGGCGCCATTTTAGCCGCCGTTCGGCTCCAGAAGCCGGCAGATCGACTCGTTTCGCGCCCACGGCATGATCTGTGCGGAAATGCCAGAAGTGGTTGACAGTGTTAAATATTTCCGCATACCATAGCGCTCGCTGCAGTGCAGCAGCGCTGGATATTCCGGTGCTGCTTTCAACGGTCGAGCTCCGGTCGGCGAGTCCCTTGAGGAGGGTGCCGAATCCCAAGTCGGAACAGGGCGCCGGGGTCAGGAGGTGGCCTATGGTTGCATCGCTGTTGGCACGTGCCTGCGCCGGCGCGAAGCGTCTGGTTGCAGTGATCGGCGTTGCCGCGTTCGGCGGCCTGCTGCTCGTCCCGCTGCATGGGGACGGGGCGAAGCCCCACCCAGCGTGGGGCGGGGACGCCTTCTTCGAGCCCCCGAATCTCGTCTCCGGCGCCATCCAGGCACTGCCAGAGACCCCGCTGGAACGCGAGCAGCGCCTCATCACCGAGTTCATCGCCAAGCGCTACCGCGTCTCGGACATGGCGGTGTCGAGCTACGTCGCCGCGGCCTACCGCGCGGGAGAGCAGTACTCGCTCGACCCGCTCCTGATCCTCGCCGTGATGGCGGTCGAATCACGCTACAACCCGGTCGCGGAAAGCCTGGTCGGCGCCAAGGGCCTGATGCAGGTGATGCCGAAATACCACCTCGACAAGCTCGCCGACCTCGGCGGCGAGGAGGCGCTGCTCGAGCCGGAAGTCAACATCCTGGTCGGCGCGCAGATCCTGCGCGAGTACCAGCGGCGCTGCCACGACACCGAAGCGGCGCTGCAGATGTACGCCGGCGCGTTCGACGAGCCGAGCGGCCAGTACTCGACCAAGGTGTTTGCCGAGCGCGCGCGGCTGGAGTTCCTCAGGCAGAAGGCGAAGAAACAGCAAAGCGTTTGATCCGCCGGGCGGCCTCCTCGATGTCGCCCATCGCGCGCGTATAGGCAAAACGCACGTGGTGCGACGTGCCGTTCGCGCCGAAGTCCACACCCGGGGTCGCCGCCACCGCCTCGCGCTCGAGTAGCTGCAGGCAGTACTCGCCGGCGTCGCGCCCGCAATCCGCGTAGATGTAGAACGCCCCGTGCGGCTCCGCCGGCACGGCAAGCCCGGCACTCCTGAGCGCGGGCAGCAGCACATCGCGCCGGCGCGCGAATTCGCGCCGGCGCTCTTCGAGCACCCGGATGCTTTCCTCGCCGAAGGCGGCGCAGGCCGCGTGCTGCGCGGCCGCCGGTGCCGAAATGAACAGATGCTGCGCCAGCTTCTCGAAGCCGCGCACCGCAGCCGGCGGCAGCACGACCCAGCCCAGCCGCCAGCCGGTCATGCAGAAGTATTTCGAGAAGCTGTTGACGATCACGACCTCGCCGGGCAGCTCGACCGCCGTCCAC
>DATILQ010000155.1:0-21931 GCA_035476235.1 Burkholderiales bacterium | reverse complement strand
TCGGCGTCGCACATGCCGATGAAACCTGCAATTCGCCGTACATCTCGCAGCTCATCAAGGGCCAGGAGGATTACGTCTACGTCTGGACGCTCGGCGTCGAAGGGCTGGGCGACGGCTCCGACAAGCTGGTCACGATCGACGTCAATCCGAAGTCGAAGCGCTACGGCAAGGTGATCAGCAAGGTTTCCACCGGGGAGCGCGTCGAGGCGCACCACATGGGATTCACCGACGACCGGCGCTACCTGTGGGCGGGCGGGCTGTCGGACAACCGCATCTGGGTGTTCGACGTCGGCAGGAATCCGGCCGCGCCGAAGCTGGTGCGCACGATCGGCGATCTCGGGGAGAAATCGGGATTTCTCGGGCCGCACACCTACTACGCGCTGCCCGGGCGGATGCTGGTGCAGGCGCTGTCCAACACGCAGGACAAGGGCGGCCGCACCGGGATGGCGCTCTACAACAACAAGGGCGAGTTCATCACCTCGTACTCCATGCCGACCGAAGGCGGCGGCGACGGCTACGGCTATGACCTGGCCGTCAATCCGAAGCAGAACGTGCTCCTCACCTCCAGCTTCACGGGCTACGCCAACTACATGCGGCCGCTCGGCGAGCTGATCAAGGACGCCGAGGCGATGAAGCAATTCGGCAGCAGCATGGTGGTCTGGGACTTGAAGGCGATGAAGCCGACCAAAGCGTTCAAAGTGCCCGGCGCGCCGCTGGAGATCCGCTGGTCGCTCAACCCGAAGGACAACTGGGCCATTACTGCGGCGGCGCTGACCTCCAAGCTGTGGCTGGTCAGGCAGGACGCGAGCGGCCAGTGGGCGGCGAAAGAGGTCGCCACCATCGGCGATCCGTCGAAGATTCCGCTGCCGGTGGACATCAGCATCACGCGCGACGGCAAGGGCTTGTGGGTCAACACCTTCATGGACGGGACGACGCGCTACTTCGACCTGTCCAATCCCGAGGCGCCGAAGCAGACCTACGAGAAGGTCACCGGCAAGCAGATCAACATGATCTCGCAGAGCTGGGACGGCAAGCGCCTGTACATCACCTCGTCGCTGCTCGCCAACTGGGACAAGGGCGGCGCCGACAACGAGCAGTTCCTCCGCGGCTTCGCCTGGGACGGCAAAGAGCTCACGCGCAAGTTCGAGGTCGATTTCACCAAGGAGAAGCTCGGCCGCGCCCACCACATGAAGCTCGGCACCAAGGCGCAGCGCGCGACCGTGACCGGCGGTTGAAAGGCGCCGCGCTGCTCGCCGCGCTGGTGGCCGCCCCGGCGCTGGCGCACCACGTCGAGCTCCTGCCGCCGCTCGAGTTCGTGCCGCCGCCGCCGGGCAGCTATGAGCTGCACCGGATCATGCCGGCGCCCGAGGGGCGGGTGCTCGACGTCGACGGCAGGGCCGCGCGCCTTTCGCAGTACCTGCATGACCGGATTACCCTGCTCGGCTTCATCTACACCACCTGCGCCGATCCTGACGGCTGCCCGCTTGCCTACCGCGTATTCGATGCGCTGAAGGAAGCCATTGCGGACGCACCTCAGCTCCACGGCAAAGTGCGCTTCGTCACGCTGTCGTTCGACCCGGCGCGCGACACGCCGGAGGCGATGCGCCGCTACGCGGGAAGCCGCGTGGTGGAGGACGGCGCGGGCCTGCGCTGGTATTTCCTCACCACCCGTTCCGCGCGCGAGCTGCTTCCGCTGGTGGAGGGATTCGGGCAGGACGTCCGCGTCACCGCCGCGGGCCGCGAGCTGTCGCACGTGCTGAAAGTATTCCTCATCGACCGCGCCGGGTACGTGCGCGAGATCTACAGCTCGAACTTCCTCCATCCGCAGAGCGTGCTCAACGACATCGAGACGCTGCTTCTTGATCAGCAATGAAATGCCCCCATGTAACGGGGAAATTCTCAGCGAGAACCAGGCCATGACCGAACTGCGACCCGCCGCCGAGCGCGGCCATGCCAACCACGGCTGGCTCGACTCGTACCACAGCTTCTCCTTTGCCGGCTACCAAGACCCGCGGCACATGGGGTTCGGGCCGCTGCGCGTCATCAACGAGGATCGCGTCGCCCCGGGCTCGGGCTTCGGCACCCACGGCCACCGCGACATGGAGATCATCAGCTACGTGCTCGAGGGCGCGCTGGCCCACAAGGACTCCATGGGCACCGGCTCGACCATCGTTCCCGGCGACGTCCAGCGCATGAGCGCCGGGCGGGGGGTGCTGCACAGCGAGTACAACGACGACCGGGCCGGCACCACGCATTTCCTGCAGATCTGGATCGAGCCCGACGTCACCGGCATCGCGCCCTCCTATGAGCAGAAGCACTTCGCGCCGGAAGAAAAGCGCGGTCGCCTGCGCCTCATCGCCTCCCCCGACGGGCGCGCCGGCTCGGTCAGCATCCACCAGGACGCGCTTCTCCACGCGGGATTGTTCGATGGCGCCGAAAGCGCAAAGTATTCCCTGGAGGAGGGAAGGAAAGGCTACGTTCATGTCGCCCGCGGCACGGTCCAGGTCAACGGGCACGCGCTGCGCGCCGGCGACGCGCTGAAGACCGACGCCGGCACGATCGAGATCGAGCGCGGCAAGGACGCCGAGGTGCTGGTGTTCGACCTGCCGGGGGACTCCACCGGGGGACGCCTCGCTTGAGGATCGTCGGCATCGCGGGGAGCCTGCGCAGCGGCTCCTACAACGCGGCATTGCTGCGCGCCGCGGCGGCGGAGGCCCCGCCCGAAGCGACGATCGAGATCGAGTCGATCCGCGGCATCCCGCTCTACGACGGCGATGTCGAAGCGAAGGGAATTCCTTCCAGGGTCACCGAGCTGAAGGACCGCGTTGCCAGCGCCGATGCGCTGCTCCTCGTCACGCCGGAATACAACAACTCGATCCCCGGCGCGTTCAAGAACGCCATCGACTGGCTGACGCGGCCGCCCGCCGACATCGCGCGAGTATTCAAGGGCCGCCCGGTGGGTCTCATCGGCGCCTCGCCGGGAATGCGCGGCACGGTGCTGTCGCAGACGGCGTGGCTGCCGGTCTTGCGCACGCTCGGCGTGCAGCCCTGGTTCGAGCAGCTGCTCTACGTTGGCAACGCCGACAAGGTCTTCGACCCGTCGGGGAAGCTGATCGACGACGCCATCCGCATGCGGCTGCGAAATTACGTGCGCGGCTTCGTGGAATTCGCCAGGAACCTGCGCCAGGGCCGCCAGTAGTACTTCTTCCAGCCACTGTTCACGCCGCGGTAGTCATGCGCGGGCACGTTGACGTGCGTGAGATCGATGCGGCCGCGTTTGCCTTTCGGCGTGAAGCGCAGAATCAGCGTCGAGTCGATGTCGCCCTTCCTGAATGCCGTTGAGCGCCAGGCCTGCACGATCAGCCTGCCTGGCACCGTGTAGAGCAGGCGGCCGGAGAGGGCGCCGTTGAAGGCCTTGAATCTCGCGCCGGGCCTGGCGCCGATCTTGACCGGGTGCCCGGTGATGGCGGCGTGGCGCCTGGGGCTCAAGTACATCGCGTAGAGCTCGCCGGCCGCCGCCGGCAGGACGACCGACTGCCGGATGATCTTCATCCGCTACGGCTGCAGCGGAACTGGGACGAGCAGCGGCTCGCGCATCACGTTCTCGCCGGCGACCATCTGCTCGCCGCGGCCCTGCTCGTCGAAGATCAATGCCGCGAGGCCGCGCAGGGTTTCGCGCGCCTCCTCGAGCGTGCTGCCGTGGGAGTTGACTCCGGGCAGCTCCTCGATGAAACCGATGTAGCCGTGCTTGGCCTTGAGGTACACGGCAGTGAATGCGAGGCTTCCTTGTTCCATTGTGATTCCCTTTGCTTGCATTTCAGCAGAGTGTAAATACGTCGCCGAGTTTTTGCGAATCGTCGCTGCTCAGCGACACGGGTCGCCGTTCGGCGACACAGGCCGGAGCGCCCGAGTGCGAACTATTTCACCGTCACCGCGCCATTTCTCCGCTAACGTCGAAAAGATGGATTCGAGCGGGCAGACGACGGTCCTGGTCGCCGACGTGAGCGGCGGCGCCAAGCTGTACGAGGCGGCTGGCTACGCCGCCGCGCTCGAGGTGATCGCGCGCTGCATCGAGCAGGTGCGCGACGCTGCGCAATCCACCGGCGGTCAGGTGGTCAAGACCAACGGGGACAAAATAATGGTGCTGTTCGCGACGGCCGACGCGGCGGCGCAAGCCGCCACCAGGATGCACGCCAACATCGAGGCGCTACCCGAGATCGGCGGGGCGAAGCTCGGTGTGCAGGTCGGTTTTCACAGCGGCCCGGTCTACCGCTGCGACGAGGACTTGCTGGGGGATACGGTCAAGCTCGCCTCGCGGATGGTCGAGCAGGCACGAAAAGGCCAGACCATTACCTCGCAGCAGACGGCGGCGCTGCTCAGCCCCTCGTTCCGCGCCCATTCGCGTCAGCTCGACGCGATCCAGGCGAGGGAAAAGGGCGAGGGTCTGCGCTTGTGCGAGATCGCCGCGCCCGCCGCCACCGGCTTGCGCCGGCTGCGGCTGACGTACCGCGATCACGCGGTCGTGTGCTCGCGGGAGAACGAGTCCGTGGTGGTCGGGCGCGCGCCTGGCTGCGCGCTGGTGGTCGCCGACCTGACGGTGTCACGGCGCCACTGCACGATCACGCTGCGCGACGGCCGCTTCGTGCTGCAGGACCACAGCACCAACGGCACCTACGTGACGGTCGAAGGCGGCGCCGATATCCTGGCGCAGAGCGAGGAAGTCATCCTGGGCCGCCGTGGCCGCATCGGCTTTGGCCGCCCGCCGGACGCAGGCCTGCCGGAAGCCGTCGAGTACGACGGCGGAGCAGAGCTTCAGCCGCAAATCCCGACATAGCCGCAGGCGGTGCAGTAATCGCAGCCGTCCCTGCGGATCAGCGTGGCATTGCCGCACTCCGGGCACTTCGCGCCGAGCATGAGCGGAACGTGCTTCGGCGAAGGCGCTTCCAGGATGCCCATCTGCTGGCGAGGGGCGCCGTCCTCGTCGAGGATGCCGAGCATGGCGTAGCGGTGCAGCATCAGCCGCGCCACGTAGGAAACCGTCGAGGGGAAGGTCTGCTGCCGGCGGCTGCCGGGGACGAAGGCCATGAAGTCGCCGAGCGGCTCGGGAAAATCGAGCAGCTTGCGCAGCTTCATGCCGATCCACGCCGGGTCGAGCACGCGCATGTCGAGCGACAGGATCTTGCACAGGCCGTCGAGCGCCCGGGGATATTCCCCCGACAGCCACACCGAGTAGGGCCGCGTGATGCCGTCGGGCAGGGTGATTTCCTTCAGACCGAGGACGAAATCGTCGCCGGTGCGCGGGTTGAGCACGTCCACGGTCCAGGACATCGTGCCGTCGGTGCCGGTTTTCGGCTCCTTCAGCGCGAACATCGCCTCGGCCACCGGCGAAGATCCGATTTCGGACGCCAGCTTGAAGGATTCGTCCGCCAGGCCCGCATGCAGCTGCTCGACGCGCCAGCGCACGATCTGCGCGAAGGCCGAGACGAGCGAGGGCATGCGCTTTTTCTCGCCGCGCGGCGGGAACGGCATGTCGAAGGCATCGCCGCCTGCCTTGGCGAGCGTATCGAGCTTGAGCTTCAGCCAGCCACGGTCGTTGGCGCGCATGTCCATGGACAGCGTCTTGGCGAGGGCACCGAGGCCGCGCGGCTGCTCGCTGCCGTTGACCCACACCTCGAAGGCGTGCAGCGGGCCGTTCTCGACGTGGCCGACGAACACCGCGAAGTGGTAATTGGGATGCTCGATCATGTAGGTCCACGCCGGGTTGCCGCCCGCGAGATCGGGCCGTCCCGGCCAGCGCAGGCTGGCCAGCACGGGAGCGGGCACGGTCTTGATCGAAAGGCGCCGGTTGACGTCGTCCTGCACGAAGTCCTGGGGCTTTTCCACCGACAGGACCGATCCGAGGATCTTGTTGGGACGGTAGGTGGCGAGGCCTTTCAGGCCGGACTTCCACGCGTGCAGGTACAGGTCCCGGAACTCGGCGTACGGATAATCCTCCGGCACGTTGACGGTCTTCGAGATGCTGGTGTCGATATAGGGCGCGACCGCCGCCACCATCTGCTCGTGGGAGCGCGCCGGGATCTCCAGGGCGGTGACGAAGTAGGGCGGCAGCGCGTCGACCTCGCCCCCGGCGGCGCGGTAGCGCCTCCAGGCGTGATCCTCGACCGGGAACTCCTGCAGCGTGCCGTCGGCCATGCGCTTCTTGCGCGTGTAGGTCCACGAGAACGGCGGCTCGATGCCGTTCGAGGCGTTGTCGGCGAAAGCCAGGCTGATCGTGCCGGTGGGCGCGATGGACAGCAGATGGGAGTTGCGAATGCCTGATTTCTTGATCTGCTCCTTTAAAGCCGAAGGCAGGCGCGCGGCGAAACTGCTCCCCGACAAATACAGATCCGCGTTGAAAAGCGGAAAAGCGCCGCGCTCCTTCGCCAGCTCCACCGACGCGCCGTAGGCCTGGTCGCGCATCGCCTCGGAGATGCGGGCCGCCATGCCCCGGGCTGCGTCGGTGTCGTACTTCAGCCGCAGCATGATGAGAGCGTCGCCCAGCCCGGTGAAGCCGAGGCCGACGCGGCGCTTGGCCATCGCTTCCTGGCGCTGCGGCTCGAGCGGCCAGGCCGTGACCTCGAGCACGTTGTCGAGCATGCGCACCGAGGTCTCGATCACCCGGCCGAACTTCTCGAAGTCGAACCCGGCTTTCTCGGTGAACGGATGGGAAATGAATCTCGTCAAATCGATCGAACCCAGGCAGCAGCAGCCATAAGGCGGCAGCGGCTGCTCGGCGCAGGGGTTCGTCGCCTCGATCGTCTCGCAGTAATTGAGGTTGTTGTCCCGGTTGATGCGGTCGAGGAACAGGATGCCGGGCTCGGCGTGGTCGTACGTCGAGCGCATGATCTGGTCCCACAGCTCGCGCGCGCGCAGCTTGCGGTACACCCACAGGCCGTCACCGCGCTGATAGCTGTCGCTGCTCGGCCAGGGCTTCGACTTATGGGTCAATTCAATGGTCAGGTCTTTTTCAACCGCGACCATGAAATCATCGGTGACCCCGACCGAGAGGTTGAAGTTGGCGAGCTCGCCCTGGTCCTTGGCGTGGACGAACTCCTCGATGTCGGGGTGGTCGCAGCGCAGCACGCCCATCTGGGCGCCGCGGCGCGAGCCGGCGGATTCGACCGTCTCGCACGACTGGTCGAACACGCGCATGTACGACACCGGGCCGCTGGCGCGCGAACGCGTGCCCTTCACCTCGGCGCCCTTCGGCCGGATGGCCGAGAAGTCGTAGCCGACGCCGCCGCCGCGGCGCATGGTCTCGGCCGCCTCCTGGAGCGCGGTATAGATGCCCGGCTTGCCGTCGACCACCTCCGAGATCGAGTCGCCGACCGGCTGCACGAAGCAGTTGATCAGCGTCGCCTGGAGCTGGATGCCGGCGGCGGAATTGATGCGCCCGGCGGGGATGAAGCCTTCCTCCTGCGCCTGCAGGAAGCGGCGCTCCCAATGGGCGCGCCGGTCCTCGGGCTCGGCCTGCGCCAGCGCGCGCGCCACGCGCAGGCGCACGTCATCGACCGAGGCCTCCTGCTCCTTGGCGTATTTCTCGAGCAGCGTATCGCGGCTGATTTCCTGCTCGGTCGCGCTGACCTGCATATCCATACAGTATTATAGCAACGGCTAGGCGGGGTGGGGCTGCGGCTCGCCGCCGGCTGCGACCGACTGCCGGGCGCGCTTCAGGACGTCGGCGATGCCGCCGTGGCCGAAGCGCAGGGCGAGCTCCACCGGGGTGTCGCCTTCCCGGGTCAGCTGGGTCGGGTCGGCGTTGTTCCGCAGGAGCAGGTCGACCATCTCCAGGTTGCCCTTAGCCGCGGCGTAGGCGAGGGGGGTGTAGCCGTTTTCGTGATGCAGGCTGGGGTCGAAGTTCATCGCCAGCACCTTCTGCGCGTAGGCCGGGTTGTTTTTCTCGATGGCGTAGAACATGGCCCGCACCGCTTCGAGGCTTTTTTCCCGCGGCTTGGGCTCGAGCCCGGTCGGGACCAGCTTCACCACGTGGTTGATGAGGCCCATTCCCACCAGCGCGACCAGCGCGAGGATGATCGGGATCTTGGAGAGGTGGAATCCGTCGGCGATCTGCTCGGGCAGGTTGGCGCCGGCAACCAGCAGCACCACGGCGACGAACAGAAAGATCTTCAGGTACAGAAACAGCCCCAGGATCACCGCGCAGGCGAGCACCGCGATCAGCGTGGCGTGCGACACGCCGAGGGTATCCTCGACGTACTCGTGGGGCAGGTTGGCGAGCAGCGCGGTCACGCTGATCAGCCCCATCAGCACCAGCTCGCGGATTCGCATCCGCGTCAGAAAATCGAGCCGCTCGGCTTTCTCCGCCGCCATGCTGCCTCCTTTTTCACGGATTCTGAAAGCTTGGCGCGGCGCTGGCAAGAGTAGAATCCAGCACGCCCCATGTCGAAGGTCCCGGACGGCAAGAATTACATCACGCCGGAAGGCTACGCGCGCCTGAAGGCCGAGCTCAGGCAGCTGGCCGAGGCCGAGCGCCCCGCGGTGGTGAAGACGGTGGCCTGGGCGGCCTCGCTCGGCGACCGATCCGAGAACGCCGACTATATCTACGGCAAGCGGCGCCTGCGCGAAATCGACCGCCGCATCCGCTTTCTCATCAAGCGGCTGGAAGCGGCGCAGGTGGTGAACGCGAAAGGGCGCGACACCGACCAGGTGTTCTTCGGCGCCACCGTGAGGATAAAAATGAAGAATGAGGAGAAGGAGATCTGCATCGTCGGCGTCGACGAGGTCGACGCGTCGCGCGGCCGCGTGTCGTGGGTCTCGCCGATCGCCAGGGCGCTGCTCAAGGCGCGCGCGGGCGACAGCGTGACGCTGCGCACGCCGTCGGGCGACGAGAAGCTCGACATTCTCGAAGTGAGGTACCTGTGAGCTAGGGCTGCTTGAAGTCCCCGGCGACGATCACCGAAAGCCGCGCCGGATCGATGTGCTGGCGCAGAGCGGCGTTCACCTGCTCGGCGCTCAGCGCGGCGATCTTCGACTCGAACTCGATGTCCCACGCGAAGGTGCGCTTGGCGAACAGATAGGTCCCCAGGCGGCCGACGAGCGCGCGGTCCTGCGTGCGCGCCATGCGCCGCGCCTCGAGCAGCGATTTCCGGCCTGCCTCCACTTCGCCCGCGGTAAAGCCGGCGCGCACCGCACGCTCGAGCTCCTCGCGGATCGCGCGCTCGACGCGGGCGCGGTTCTGCGGCGCGAAGATCGACGACACGCGGAACTCCGCCGACTCATCGAACGGGCTCGAGTTGAAGGTGGTGAAGGTGCTGTAGGAGAGCCCTTCCTTCTCGCGCACGCGCACCGGGACCCGCGCGGTGGAAGGACCGCCGAGCAGGTAGTTGGCGAGGGTGATCGCGGGATAGTCGGGGTGGTCGTCGCGCATCCTGACGTTGAGGCCGGCGCGCAGCACCGCGTTCGCCTTGTCGGGCGTGACGAAGGCGTTCTCGAACGCCGGCCGGTCGAAGTAGCGCGCCGGCACGCGCTCGAACCGCAGCGGCGTGCGCCAGCCGGCGAACAGCTCCTCGACCAGGCGCGCCGTTTCCCCGGGGTCGAATTCGCCCACCGCGGCGAAGTCGGCGCCGGTCGCGCCGAACAGGTCGCGGTAGCAGGCTTCGGCGTCGCCGAGCTTGGCGGCGCGCAGCTTCTCGATGCGCTCCTCGATGGTCGGCGTATAGAACGGATGGCCTTTGGGGTACCGCTGCAGGTGGCGCGCCAGCCGCACGCCGGCGAGCGCCGCCGGGTCGGTGCGCTGCGCTTCGGCGCCGGTGATCGCGGCGCGCTTCATCTCGTCGAATTCGGCGGGAGGGAAGACCGGCTCGCGCAGCGCCTCGGCCACCAGCCGCAGCGCGGCGGCCAGGTTCTCCTGGCGCACTTCGATGCTGGCGCCCTGGCCGCCCACGGAAACCGTGGCGTTGAGCTTGTCGAAGGCGTCCTTGAGCTGCGCGCGAGTGTGCTTCCTGCTGCCGCGCATCAGCATGCCGCCGGCGAAATCGCAGGCCACCTCGCGGTTGAACAGGCTCTTCTCGTCGCCCCAGTGCAGCGCGAGGCTGGCGACGACGCGGCCGCCGCGCGTTTTCTTCGACAGCAGCGCCGCGTTGATGCCGTTGGCGAGCTGGCGCCGGACGACGCGCGATTCGATGTTGGCCGGCGACGGGTCGAAGGCCTCGCCGAGCGTCAGCGACTTGGCATCGTCGCCGCGATAGGCGGCAAGCGCTTCGTCCAGGCCGGTCGCCGCCGGGATCTCGGCGCGCTCGGGCCGCTCGGTCGGCACGAACACGCCGAGGACCCGGTTCGCCGGTTTCAAGTAGTGCTCGGCGACGCGCTGCACGTCTTCCAGGCTCAGCTTGCGCAGGCGGTCGCGGTACAGGAAGAACAGGCGCCAGTCGCCGATGGCGGAAAACTCGGAAAGGGCGCGCACGAAGGCGCCGGTGTCGAGCTGCGATTTCTCGAAGTCGTTGAGCAGCGCGGTGCGCGCGCGCGCGACTTCCTCCGCGGTGATCCTGTCCTTGCGGAGGCTTTCAACGGCCTGGATCAGCGCGTCGCGCGCCTTGTCCAGGGACGCGGACTTGTCGAGCGCCGCGCCGAAGTACACGTAGCCCGGATCGTGCAGGGCGCGCTCGGTGCCCCAGACCGAGCTCGCCAGGCCTTTCTGCACGAGCGCGCGGTGCAGCCGCCCGCTCGGAGTGTCGCCGAGGATGTTGGTGAGCACGTCGACGGCCGCATAGTCGGGGTGGGCGCCGGCCGGCACTCGGTACATCAGCGCGGCGAGCTGGTTGTCGCCGCTGCGGCGCAGGACCACCGTGCGCTCGCCGTCCTGGGTCGGCTCCTCGGTGTAGAGCGCCGGCAGCGGCCGCGCCGGCCGCGGCAGGGCGCCGAAATGCCGGGCCACCAGCTCGACGGCGCGCGCCTCGTCGAAGCGCCCGGCGACGATCAGCACTGCGTTGTCGGGCTGGTACCAGGTGCGGTAGAAAGCCTGCAGCCTGTCGATCGGCACCCGCTCGATGTCGGAGCGCATGCCGATGATCGGATTGCCGTAGTTGTGCCAGGGATAGGCCGCCTGCTGCATGCGCTGGAACAGCACGCTGCCGGGGTTGTTCTCGCCCAGCTCGAACTCGTTGCGCACCACGCTCATCTCGCTGTCGAGATCCTGCCTGGAGACGAACGAGTTCACCATGCGGTCGGCTTCCATCTCGATCGCCCACGCGAGATTGTCGTCGCTGGCCGCGAAGGTCTCGAAATACGTCGTGCGGTCGTTCGACGTGGTGCCGTTCCAGCGCGCGCCCCGGCGCGTGAACTCCTCCTTGACGCTGGGATGGCGCGCCGAGCCCTTGAACAGCAGGTGCTCGAGCAGGTGCGCCATGCCTTTCTCGCCGTAGCCCTCGTGGCGCGAGCCGACCAGGTAGTTGATGTGCACCGTGGTGGTGTCGACGCCCGGGTCGGGCAGCGTGAGCAGGCGCAGGCCGTTCGGCAGCAGGTATTCGGTAACGCCTTCGAGCGAGACGATCCTGCGCGGCGCCTCGGCGGCGACGGCGCAAACGGCGCACAGCAGCAAGCCGGCGGCAAACAGTCGTTTCATCTCAAAAGCCAAAAGCCGGCGCTGAAACGCTATTTCTTTTGCTCCCGGCGTTCGCGGGCCGCCTTGGCGCGCGCTTCACACTTCGCCGGGTCCTTCGCCTGCGCGCACATCTCGTGGCGCATGCAGTCGCGGCGCGCGTCGCCTTCCTTGCCTGCGCAGGCCTTCTCGGCCTTGGCATGCGCCGCCTTCATCTTCGCGGTGCGCTCCAGGCAAGCCTTGGGGTCCTTCGCCTGGGCGCACATTTGCTTGCGCATGCAGTCGCGGCGCGCGTCGCCTTGCTTGCCTTCGCAGGCCTTTTCGGCATTGCTGTGCGCCGCTTTCATCTTCTCGTGGCGATCGGTTTGCGGAGCCTGGGCGTAAAGGGCCGTGCTGGCGGCGAGCAGGCAGGCACCGAGGAGGGGAATCGACAGTTTCATAGAAGGGGTCCTTTCGTATCAGGCCAGCTGCTTGAGAAGGGTGGCGGCGTCCGAGACCTCGAACTTGCCGGGGCCCTCGACGTTGAGCTGCTTCACCACGCCGTTGTCCACCAGCATCGAGAAGCGCTGCATGCGGGTGCCCATGCCGC
This sequence comes from Burkholderiales bacterium, assembly GCA_035476235.1. Classification (GTDB taxonomy): domain Bacteria; phylum Pseudomonadota; class Gammaproteobacteria; order Burkholderiales; family SG8-39; genus SCGC-AG-212-J23. Next base: position 9,749 of record DATILQ010000155.1, on the reverse strand, counting down.
GGGGGTTGAGATCGAGCTCGAGGCCGAGCGCCTTGGTCCACTGCGCGCTGCCGTCGCCCAGGAAGCGGATCTTGCCGAGCGCCTTCTGGTCGCGGCCCCAGTGCGCCATGACGAAGGCGTCGTTCGTCGCCACGCACCAGACCTCGTTCACGCCCCGGCCCTTGAGCTTGTCCAGGTTCTGCACGTAGCTCGGCACGTGCTTCGCCGAGCAGGTGGGGGTATAGGCGCCCGGCAGGCCGAAGATGGCGATCTTCTTGCCCCTCACCGCGTCGCTGACGCTCACTTCCTTGGGCGGCATCGCGCACTGCGTGCCCGAATCGAACTCGGTGGACTCCATGAGCTTGCCGTCGGGCAAGCGGTCGCCGACTTTAATCGCCATGGCGGGATCTCCTAGGGTCTGTGGTCGTCTGGGGAAGGCCCGAATGATACCTCCCAGTTGTGGCAGGCCGCGCACAGGCGTAGCCTGATTTCGGTCTTACCAGAGGAGGGACCCCATGAAAGCCAAGCTCTGCGCTGTTTCCGCGCTCGTTGCCGCAGCCTGCTGGACCGCTTCTTCCGCCTGGGCGCAGCACAAGATGGTGATGCCCGACGATCTTAAATGGAGCGACGTGCCGTCGCTGCCGCGGGGCGCCCAAGGCGCCGTGATCGAAGGACCGATGAGCGAGGCCGTGCCGTTCATCCTGCGGCTGAAGCTTCCCGCCAACTACCGCATTCCGCCGCACTGGCACCCTGCCGTGGAGCGCGTCACCGTGCTCTCGGGCACTTTCAACATGGGCATCGGCGAGACTTTCGACCGCGCCAGCACTCACGCGCTTCCTCCCGGCGGCATGATGATCATGCAGCCGAAGACTCCGCATTTCGGGTGGACCGCCTCCGAGACGGTGGTTCAAGTCCACGGCACCGGGCCGTGGGGAGTGACCTACGTGAATCCGGTGGACGATCCGCGAAAACAATAGCGTGCAGATGACGATCGCCTGGCTGCGCGCGCTGGCCGTCATCGTCGCCGCTGCCGGAGCGCTGCTGCTGCTCGCCTCGGGATTGGGCGTGCGGCTCGGGCTGTGGACGTACGGCACCGGTTTCGCGCTGCTGCGCTATGCGTTCTACACCGGTATGGCGGCGGCGGTGCTGGCGCTCGCCGCGCTCCTTCTTCCGCAAGGACGGGCGCGATGGATCGCGGCCCTGCTCGCGGCGCTGGGGGTCGGCGCGGCGACGGCCTACCTGCCGTACAGCGTCCAGGAGCGCGCAAAGTCGGCGCCGCGGATCAACGACATCACTACCGATACCGAAAAGCCGCCGCAGTTCAGGAAGCCGCTGCCCTACGGGGGGCCGCAGGTCGCCGAGCAGCAGCGCAAGGCCTATCCGGACATCCAGCCGGCCGTCCTCGCCGCAGGCCCCGAGGCCGCTTTCGCGCGCGCGCTCGCCGCGGCCCAGGCGATGGGCTGGGACATCGTCGACGCGCAACCAAAGGAGGGCCGGATCGAGGCCACGGCGACCACCTTCTGGTTTGGCTTCAAGGACGACGTGGTGGTGCGGATCACCCCGCTCGCCGCCGGCAGCCGCATCGACGTGCGCTCCAAATCCCGCGTCGGACGCGGCGATACGGGCACTAATGCACAGCGTGTCCGGGCCTACCTCAAACGCTTGAATTGATTTAGGGATATCCTTCCTTTCTCAGCCGCTACCGGAGAGGGGTAGGCGTATGAAGCCCACAGTTCTGCTGCTCGCGCTGGCGCTCGCGGCGCCGGCTTGGCCCCAGGCGCCGGAGTTGAAGCCGGCGCCGACGCCGGTGTCGAATGAGGCCGCCAAGCCCGCCGCGAAGGCAGCCGCTAAAACGGCCGTCAGGAAACATCGGCGCTGGCACGAGGACGCGAGGCACTGCCTCGAGCTCCCGACCAACACCGAGATCATCAAGTGCGCTGAGGTGTATCTATAGCCGCCTGGCGGCCGCGCTGCACGTCGATGCCGGCGAGAAGCGCGAGGCCGATGACGAAGTAGGCGCCCGTCGCCAGGATGGCGAGGCGATGGTTGCCGCCGAAGATCCAGGTCACCGCGCCGTACGTCAGCGGCCCGAAGATCGACGCCGCCTTCACCGAAAGCCCCCATAGCCCGAAGAACTCGGCAACGCGCGACGGCGGCGCGAGATAGCCGACGAGCGCGCGGCCGGCGGCCTGCGACGAGCCCATGCAAAGGCCGGCCAGGTTGGCCGCCACCCAGAAGGAAGCGACGCTGTGCGAGGAGGCGGCGATGGCGACCATCGCGATCCATCCGACCAGCGTAAGCGCGATCCCGCGCACGTGGCCGATCGCGTCCTGCAGGTAGCCGAAGGCGAAGGCGCCGAGCGCCGCCGTGACGTTGACGACCAGGATCAGCACGATCGTCTGCCCGGTGGTGAACTTCATCACCTGCTCGGCGTAGATCGCGGCGAGCGCCACCACCGCCGAGATGCCGGCCTGGTAGAACAGCATGCACAGCAGGAACCGGCGCAGGTCGCGGTATTCGCGCGCATGCCGGAGAGTCTGCCCGACCCGCTGCCACGGGTTCCCGGTGGCGGGCTGAGGGAGCGCCCTCTCGCGCAGGAACAGGAACGTCGGCGTCGCCGCCACCGCGAAAAAGCCCGCCGTGATCAGCATCGTCACCGGGACGAACAGCGCCGCCGGCTGCCCGCCGCGCTGCGCGGCGGTGATGTAGGCCAGGCAGATGCCGAGCGAAAGAAGCCCGCCCAGGTAGCCGAAGCTCCAGCCCCAGCCCGAGACGCGGCCCATGGCCTGCGAGTCGGCGAGTTCCGGCAGGAACGCCGCGATGAGGTTCTCGCCGGTGCCGAAGAAGTAGTTGGACAGGATGATCAGGCCGAGCGCGAGCCAGACCGCGCCCGGGGAGGCAAGCCAGAGCAGCGCCGTGAACACCACGCAGCCGATCGTCGAGAGCAGCAGCAGCTGCTTCTTGGTGGCGTGCGCATCGGCCCAGGCGCCGATCAGCGGGCCGCTCACCAGGATCGCGCCGTAGGACACCGATAGCGCGGCCGTCCACGCGAACGTCGCCCAGGCGGCATTGTCGGCAACTACAGAAACAAAATAGGCGCCGAAGACGGCGGTGATGACGACGGTGGTGTAGCCCGAGTTGGCGAAGTCGTACATGCTCCACGCCCAGACCTCATGCAATTTGACCTGCGGTGCCAGCGCGGCGCGCATGGCGCATTCTAGCTTTCCGGTATAGTCTTGATTTCATGCAACAAGCGGTCAAGACGGCGGGAGGGGAGCATCGGCTGACCCTCGGCGAGATCCTCGACGGCCTGATCGAGGACAAGCTGATCAGCGCCGAGGCCGCGGAGCAGCTGAAGAAAGAGCGCCGCTACTACCGCGGAACCATGCATCCGCTGGCGATCGTCGCCGACCAGAAGTGGAAAAAGGGCAATGCGCTGCTGACCCTCGACGCGCTCGCCGAGTGGCTCGCCAAGCGCGTTGGCCTGGAATACCTGCACATCGACCCGCTGAAGATCGATTTCGCCGCGGTCACCGAGGTGATGTCGTCGGCTTACGCGACGCGCTTCCGCATCCTGCCGGTCGGCGTGAGCGCCAGGGAGGCGATCGTCGCCACCGCCGAGCCGCACGTGCGCGAGTGGGAGGCCGAGCTCGCGCGCATCAGCAAGCGCGAGATTCGGCGCGTGATCGCCAACCCGCTCGACATCGAGCGCTACCAGGTCGAGTTCTACAACCTCGCCAAGTCGATCAAGGGCGCCAACCGCACCGCGAGCGCCGGCAGCGGGCTTTCGAACTTCGAGCAGCTGGTCGAGCTCGGCAAGGGCGACAAGCAGTTCGACGCCAACGACGCGCACATCGTGCGCATCGTCGACTGGCTGTGGCAGTACGCCTTCGAGCAGCGCGCGAGCGACATCCACATCGAGCCGCGCCGCGAGCAGGGCATCGTGCGCTTCCGCATCGACGGCGTGCTGCACCAGGTGTATCAGATCCCCGCCGCCGTCCTCGCGGCGATGACCAGCCGCATCAAGATCCTGGGACGCATGGACGTGGTCGAGAAGCGCCGCCCGCAGGACGGCCGCATCAAGACGCGCACGCCCGAGCAGGCCGACGTCGAGCTGCGCCTGTCGACGCTGCCGACCGCCTTCGGCGAGAAGATCGTGATGCGCATCTTCGATCCCGAGGTGCTGGTGCGCGACTTCCGCGAGCTCGGCTTCTCGGACGACGACCAGAAGCGCTGGAACGAGATGACCGCCAGGCCGAACGGCATCGTGCTGGTCACCGGGCCGACCGGCTCGGGCAAGACCACCACCTTGTACTCGACGCTCAAGACGCTCGCCACGCCCGAGGTCAACGTCTGCACCATCGAGGACCCGATCGAGATGGTCGAGCCCGCGTTCAACCAGATGCAGGTACAACCGGCCATCGAGCTCGGTTTCGCCCAGGGCGTGCGCGCGCTGATGCGCCAGGACCCCGACATCATCATGATCGGCGAGATCCGCGACCTCGAGACCGCCGAGATGGCGGTGCAGTCGGCGCTCACCGGCCACCTGGTGCTCTCGACGCTGCACACCAACGACGCGCCCAGCGCCGTGGCGCGGCTGCTCGAGCTCGGCGTCGCGCCCTACCTGCTGAACGCGACGCTGAACGGCGTCATGGCGCAGCGCCTGGTGCGCACGCTGTGCCCGCATTGCAAGCAGAAGGTGGACTTGCAGCGCGAGGAGGACCAGGCGGCCTGGGACATGCTGGTCGCGCCGTGGAAAGCGAACCGCCCGGCGAAGATCTGCCAGCCCGTCGGCTGCCTCGAGTGCCGCATGACCGGCTACCTGGGGCGGGTCGGAATCTATGAGACGCTCGTTTTTACGGGCGCGATCAAAGCGCTGACCGCGAAAAGCGCCGAGCTCTCCGCGGTGAGAGACCAGGCGATGAAGGAAGGCATGAAGCCCTTGCGCATCAGCGGCGCGATGAAGGTCGCCGCCGGCGTCACGACGATCGACGAAGTGCTCAAGGTCGCGCCGCCGATCCGCGACGCGGCCGCCGGCTAGGCCCGTGCTCGACCTGCTGCTCGTTGCAGCGCTCTCCGGCGGCTTCATTTATCTAGGCATGTCTCTTCTCGCGCGCAAACGGGAGAAAGCGCTTGAAGAGGCTAGGGCGGCCGAGCAGCGCTTTCGCGACCTGACCGAGCTGTCGGCCGACTGGTTCTGGGAGACCGATGCCGAGCACCGCGTCACCTGGATCTCGGCCGGCGGGTCGGTGGCGACCTTCTTCGGCAACCGGCCGACCTTCGGCAAGCGCTTCTGGGAGATCCCGCGCGTCGAGGTGGAGCCGCGCGCGCTCGAAGCGCATCTGGAGCGCCTGGGCGCGCAGCTGCCGTTCTTCGACCTCGAGATTCAGCGCACCGACGAGCGCGGCGCGCGGCTGATCCACATCATCTCGGGCCAGTCGCGGGTCACGCCGCACGGCCAGTTCCTCGGCTACCGCGGCGTCGGGCGCGACGTCACCGAGCAGCGCCGCGCCGAGCGCGCGGTGTTCGAGGCGAAGGAGCGCATCGAGCTGGCGCTCGACGGCGGCAACCTCGCCGAGTGGCACTTCGACGTGGAGAACGACGAGCTCTACGCCGGCGACGGCTGGGTGCGCTTCCTCGGCCACGGCCGCTCCCCGGCGGTCGGCAAGGGCGCCATGCTCTACGACATGATGCATCCCGAGGACCGCGAGCACAGCCGCGGCATCATGGTGCGCGCGCTGAAGGGCGAGCTGGAGGAGTACGTCGACGAGTTCCGCGTGCCGACGAGGAGCGGCGAGTGGAAATGGCTGCAGGCGAGGGGGCGCGTGGTCGAGCGCGATGCCGAGGGCCGCGCGCTGCGCGTCTCGGGCACCATCGCCGACATCGACTCGCGCAAGCGCGCCGAGAACGCCTTGCAGGAAGCCGAGGCGCGCTACCGCTCGCTGGTGGACCTCGCTCCCAACGGCGTGCTGGTGCATTCGGCAGGCGTGATCGAGTACGCGAATCCCGCCGCGGCGCGCCTGCTCAAGGCCGACTCGCCGGCCCGGCTGGTCGGCCTCAAGCTCGACGAGCTGTTCCACCCGGGCGACCTGCCGCGCGTGCACGAGCGCCATCGCGTTCTTTTCGCTGCGCCGTGCACGGTGGGGTTCGAGGAGCGGCGCATGCGCTGCCTCGATGGCACCGAGCTGATCGTGGAGGGCGCCGCGGTGTCGTTCCTGGAGCGCGGCCGCATCGTGGTGCAGGGGGTGTTGCGCGACGTCACCGAGGAGCGCAAGGCGCGCCAGGCGCTCGCCGAGCGCGAGCAGCGCTTCCGGGACGTGGTGCACGCCTCGGGCGAGTATGTCTGGGAGACCGACGCGCAGTGGCGCTACACCTATCTCTCGGAGCGCGTCGAGGCGGTGCTCGGCTACGCGCGCAACGAGCTCCTCGGCCGCGCGCCGCACGAATTCATGCCGCTCGGCGAAGCGCATTTCCCGGACACGCAAGCCCCGTTCCGCGACGTGGTGCGCCGCTCGATCACGAAGTCGGGCGGCGTCATCTGGCAGTCGGTGAGCGGCGTGCCGCGGCTGGACGCGGCGGGCGCGCTGATCGGCTACCGCGGCACCGCCGCCGACGTCACCGCGCGCAAGCAGGCCGAGGCGCGCATCGAGTACCTCGCCACGCGCGACGCGCTGACCGGCCTGCCCAACCGCGCCCTGCTGACCGACCGCGCCGGGCAGGCGATCCTCACCGCGGCGCGCAGCGGCGCCCAGCTCGCGGTGCTGTGCGTCGACCTCGACCGCTTCAAGCTGGTGAACGACTCGCTCGGCCACCAGGCGGGCGACGCGCTGCTGCGCGCGGTGGCCGACCGGCTGCAGAACACGCTGGGCCGCGAGGACACGCTGGCGCGGCTGGGCGGCGACGACTTCGTGCTGCTGTGGAACGGCCTGAAGTCGGCCGAGGACGCGGCCGTGCTCGCGCAGCGCATCCTCTCGGTCCTGGCGCGGCCGTTCACCATCGAGGGCAACGCGCTGAACGTCGGCGCCTCGATCGGCATCGGCATCTACCCGAACGACGGCCGCGACTTCGCCGAGCTGCTCAAGAACGCCGACGCGGCGCTATACGCCGCGAAGGAGAACGGCGGGGGCAGCTGGCGCCTGTTCGCCCCGGGGCTCAACGCGCGCGCGGCGGAGCGCCTGCGCATGGAGAACGAGCTGCGCGGCGCGCTGGCGAGGAGCGAGCTGGTGCTCCACTGGCACCCCGTGGTGCGCGGGCGCGGGCAGGTCGTCGGCGCCGAGGCCCTGGTGCGCTGGAACCACAGCGGCCGCGGCCTGCTGATGCCGGAGGACTTCGTGCCGCTCGCCGAGGAATGCGGCCTCATCCGCGCAGTCGGAGAGTGGACGCTCGAGCGCGCGCTGTCGCAGGCCGGCGCCTGGCACAGGAAAATGCCGGGCCGCGCCTGGTTCGCGGTCAACGTCTCGGCGCCGGAGCTCGCGCAGGGCGCTGCCTACGTCGAGAAGATCGAGGCCTGCCTGAGAGCCAACTCGCTCGAGGGGTCCTGCCTGGAGCTCGAGGTCACCGAGCGCGTGCTGATGTCCAGCCTCGCCGAGAACGTCGAGACGCTGCGCCGGATCGGCGCGCTCGGCGTGCGCTTCGCGATCGACGACTTCGGCACCGGCTACTCCAGCCTCGCGTACCTGAGGCGGCTGCCGATCCACAAGCTGAAGATCGACCGCTCGTTCCTGCGCGCCATCGACTCGCACGCCGCCGACGAGGCGATCGTGCGCGCGATCGCGGCGATGGCCGGCACGCTCGGCATCGCCGTCGCCGCCGAGGGCGTGGAAAGCGAGGCGCAGCTCAAGCGCCTGCTCGCGCTGGGCTGCGAGGAATGGCAGGGGCACTATTTCAGCGCGCCGCTCGACGCCGCGGCCTTCGAGGCGCTGCTCCTCGACGCGAGCGCAGGATCAGCGCGGATCGCGCCCGGGGGATGATGCAGGCCGGGGAAATCGAGTCCGCCCTCGGCGACCTCGTCATCGCCAACCGCATCCTGGCGAACGAGAACGTCGTCGACGCCTACGGCCACGTCAGCCTGCGGCACCCGCGCGACCCGCAGCGCTTTTTCCTGGCGCGCTCGCTCAGCCCGGACCGGGTCGAGCGCGGCGACATCATGGAGTTCGACCTCGAGGGCAACCCCACCGGCGGCGACGCGCGCCAGCCCTACCTCGAGCGCTTCATCCATGCGGCGGCCTACGAGGCGCGCCCGGACGTGCAGGCGGTGGTGCACGCGCACGCAGAGGATGTCCTGCCTTTCGGCATCAGCGCGGCGCCGCTTCGTCCAGTGATCCATTCGGGCAGCTTCATGGGCGAGCACGTGCCGCTGTGGGACATCCGCGACCGGTTCGGCGACACCAACCTCCTGGTCACCAGCATGCCGCAGGGGCGCGATCTCGCCAGGACCCTCGGCGGCAACAACGTCGCGCTGATGCGCGGCCATGGCTTCGTCGCCGCCGCGCGCTCGCTGATCGAGGTGGTGCGCATGTCGGTCTATGTGCCGCGCAACGCGCGAGTGCTGCTCGCCGGCCTGCGGCTGGGCGAAGTCAAGCCGCTCTCGCCCGGCGAGATCGCGGCGCGCAACGCCGGCTACAAGCCGTACTCGCCCGAGACCTGGCGCGCCTGGGAGTACTGGGCCACGCGCGCCGGCTGCGCGCACCTGCTGTCGAAAAAAGGCTAGCGCTCGAGCCGATCGATCAAGCGTTTTTGCCCGCCGTCCAGCGAAACGCGAGAATTCCCCGTCGCTTCAGAGCGATCGCTCATCCTAGGTCGGATAACACGACCGACGCGGCACGATGCAACCCTAACGCCATGATCCGAAAGGGCACTGACACCGCGCCAAACAAGACCCGCTATGATATTCGGCGTCTAAGTCGACTATTCAACGTTGGGTGTCAAGAATGCTGACGAGCACGGCGTACTTTTGTTGGGTGGTTCGGCGCACCCCGAGGACGTTGTGGCTGCTTCTTCTTGCTGGGATAGCGTCTTCAGCTCTCGCTGCTGACGTATTCAGCCAAGAATTAGTCGCGCCCACAGGGTCAACAAAGGAGTCCCGCGCTAAGGATATGTGGAGGTGTCTAGCGGTAGCGCAAGGACAGACTTCCCGACAGGACAGCTACTCATTGCTTGGGATCTTCGATGACCTGAAGAAATACGTATTGAAGGACCGAAACACTGGAGGCTTTATATACACGACAATGCTTTCGGGACGTTCCTCGCCAGTAGCAAATGATGAAGGCTATCCTGTCCGCAGGGAGTCGCTCCTCGGTTCTCCCTCGTCTGATGACGTTTCAGATCGATACGTGATGTGTCTGTTGTCGGGAGGATACCGATGGAAAGACGGCACAAGAACGTTCTTCGAGGAAGTACGCGATCTTGCCAATCAAGGCATCGCACCCGCCCGCGCGCAACTTGCCATGCTCTACAGGTCCTACAACTTCGGAGCCGGACGCATTGATTACAACGAGTTTGCCAAGCTAACTCGTCAGGCTGCCGAGCAGGGCTACGCGGTGGCGCAATTCAATCTTAGCTATGCGTACGCGCTTGGCGATGGAGTAGAGAAGAATGAGGAGCAGGCTCTCCATTGGATGGTTATGGCAGCGAATAGCGGATACGCGAGGGCCAAACCTATCCTGCAACGGCAAGAACTCATCGAAGCGGAACTTAGGACACGGCGTCAAGATGTAGCAGGATTCGAAGCTGAGCGGGTCGCGGCGGAGGCTGGTGATCCCAAAGCTCAG
>DATILQ010000154.1:0-4055 GCA_035476235.1 Burkholderiales bacterium | reverse complement strand
TGGCTGCTCGAGATCGGCCGCGAGCCCGACCGGCGGCGCGCCGCGGCGTGGGTCGACGGCAACATGCACGCGGTCGAGCTGTGCGGCTCGAGCGTCGCGCTTGCCATCGCCGAGGACGTGATCGCGCTGCACCGGGGCGAGGAGCGGCACCAGCTGCCCGCGCACGTGCGCGAGCGGCTGAAAGGCATCCTTTTCTATGTGCTGCCGCGCATGTCGCCCGACGGCGCCGAGGCCGTGCTGCGCGACGGGCGCTACGTGCGCTCCAACCCGCGCGACCGGCGCGAGCATGCGCCCGTGCCGCGCTGGGTGGCGCGCGACGTCGATGGCGACGGCGTCGTGCTCTCGCTGCGCCGGCAGGACCCGTCGGGCGAATTCGTCGAGGATCCCGAGCTGCCGGGCGTCATGCTGCCGCGCCGGCTGGAAGACACGGGGCCCTTCTACAAGGTGTGGCCGGAAGGCACGATCGAGAACTACGACGGCACGCACGTGCCCGACCCGCATTTCCTCTCCGACAACGACATCGATCTCAACCGCAATTTCCCGTACGCCTGGAAGCCGGAGCCCGAGCAGGTCGGCGCCGGCCCCTACGGCGCGAGCGAGCCCGAGTCGCGCGCGGTGATCGACTGGGCGACCGCGCATCCCAACATTTTTTCCTGGCTCAACCTCCACACCTTCGGCGGCGTCTACATCCGCCCGCTCGGCGACGCGCCCGACAAGAAGATGAACCAGGAGGACCTCGCGATCTACCGCCAGATCGAAGAATGGGGCGAGAAGCTCGGCGGCTACCCGACGGTAAGCGGCTTCGAGGAGTTCATCTACGAGCCGGAGAAGCCGATCCACGGCGACATCACCGACTTCATCTACTACACCCGCGGCACGATCGCCTACGCGTGCGAGCTGTGGGACCTGTTCGCGCGGCTGGGCATCGAGCGCAAGAAACCCTTCGTCGACCACTACAGCCGGCTCACGCGCGACAACCTTTTGGCGCTGGCGAAGTTCGACCGCGAGAAGAACAGCGGCCGCATCTTTCGCGGCTGGAAGCGCTTTCGCCATCCGCAGCTTGGCGACGTGGAGATCGGCGGCACGGTCTCAACCGTCGGCCTGAACAACCCGCCGTACGAAATGCTCGCCGATGTCTGCCAGCGCCAGGCCGCGATGTACCTGCGCGTGGCGGCGATGGCGCCGGCGCTCGAGATGCAGGCGCGCTACGCCAACGGCCGCATCGAGGTCGATGTGGCGAACGCGGGCTACCTGCCCACCTATGTGCTCGATTCGGCGAAGAAGCTCGCCCTCGACGCGCGCGTGTTCGTCGAAGTAGAGCCGCTCGGCGGCTGCAGCATCGACCCGCGCGATGCGCGCACCGAGGTCGGTCACCTCGAGGGCTGGGGCCGCGGGCTCTACAACGAGTACATCTTCTACCAGCGCAGCCGCGGCAGCGTGTCGCGGCGCAGCGTTTCCATCCCGGTGCAGGGCCGGGGCAGGGTCCGCGTGCGCGCCAAGGGCCTGCGCATCGGCGAGATCATCCAGGAAATCAGCGTCGGCTAATTCCGCGTGCAACGAAACCAACGTGCCATGAGGGCCTATGAATGCCGAGAAGATCAAAGTTCGCGTGACCGAGACCGGCCAAACCGTGGAGGTCACGGTTCTGAGCAAACGGGTTGAACGAATTGAGGTTGTTCTCGGCGAAGGAGTGCATAGCGTCAGGTGTGCACTGACTCCGACGCGCACCGGGCAGGCCTACGCTGGCAGCGTAATGGGGCGCGAGATCGTTTACGAACGGCCCCGGGAGCAAGTTCAGCGTGATATCGAACGGCTCAATCCCAATGTGCGCAAAAACAATCGTTGGTAATCGGCGCGCAGACAACAGCTCGCATCGATTTCCAATTCGGGCTCCGTCCCCGAATTAGCGGCGTATAGTTTCCCTGCACCTTTCGAGGAGGAGGCAGCATGGAAAAGCTCGTACCGGCAGCCGGTAACGGACTGCTCGATCGCCGCGCGTTCCTGCGCGGGGGCGCGGCGCTCGCCGCGGCGATGACCGGCTATGCAGTCAAGCCCGCCGCAGCCGAGGCGCTGACCGAGCCCGCCTGGAGCACGGAACCGGGGTCGCTGGTGCCGCCGTACGGCGGCCCCTCCAAGTACGAGAAAGGCGTGGTGCGCACGCTCAGCAATCCGAACGCCGAGCCGCGCACGCAGCATGCGCGCACGCCGCACCACCTGCTGCAGGGAATGACGACGCCCAACGGCCTGCACTTCACGATCTCGCATGCCGGCAATGCGGACATCGATCCCGAGAAGCATCGGCTGGCGATCCACGGCCTGGTCAAGCGACCGCTCGTTTTTACGCTCGATTCGCTCGCGCGCTATCCAATGGTGTCGCGCTTCACCTTCGTCGAATGCGGCGGCAACAGCGCACCGCTCTTCTCGCCCGAGCCGATCCAGGCGAACGTGCAGTCCCTGCACGGCCTTGCCTCGTGCGCGGAGTGGACCGGCGTGAAGCTCTCCACGCTGCTCGAGGAGACCGGTATCGATCCCAAGGCGAAATGGGTGGTCGCCGAAGGCGCGGACGCGCCGCATCTCAGCCGCAGCGTGCCGCTCACCAAGATCCTCGACGACGCGATGGTGGCGCTCTACCAGAACGGCGAGCGCGTCATGCCCGGGCAAGGCTATCCGATGCGCCTGCTGCTTCCGGGCTGGGAAGGCAATATGAACGTGAAGTGGCTGCGGCGCCTGCAGCTCACCGAGGTGCCGGGCATGAGCTATTACGAATCCCGCACCTACGCACAGATCCTGCCGAGCGGCAAGGCCTACCAGTTCTACTTCATCCAGGAAGTGAAGTCGTTCATCACGCAACCGTCGGTCGGCTTCGCGATGAAGGCCCCGGGCTTTTACGAGATCTCCGGCGTCGCCTACTCGGGCAACGGGCGCATCACGAAGGTCATGGTGTCCGCCGACGGCGGCAAGAGCTGGGCGGAAGCCGCGCTCCAGGAGCCGGTGCTGGGCAAAGCGTTCACGCGCTTCCGCATCCCCTGGCAGTGGAACGGCGGCGCGGCGGTGCTGCAGAGCCGCGCCTGGGACGACCAGGGCAACGTGCAGCCGACGCGCGCCGAGATTGTCGCGCACCGCGGCGTCGCGTCGCGCGTGCCGAACGTGCTCGGCTTTCCGAGCCAGCACTTCAACGGCATCACGAGCTGGGCGGTCGATGCGAAAGGCGAGGTGCGCCATGTCTATGCCTAGACTGCTCGCGCTGCTCGTGGTGTGCACGCCCGCGTTCGGCGCCGGTCCCAATCTCGGCACGCCGGTCTCGCCCGCCGAGCTCGCCGCCTGGGATATCTTCGCGCTGCCCAACGGTGGCGGACTGCCGAAGGGCAGCGGTAGTTTCGCGCAGGGCGCACCGATCTACGCGCAGAAGTGCGCCCAATGCCACGGCGAGCAGGGCAAGGGCGGCATCAGCGCGGCGCTGGTGGGCGCGCCGCCGATCAAGAGCCTCGATTCACCGAAGACCATCGCCAACTTCTGGCCCTACCCGACCACCGTGTTCGATTTCATCCGCCGCGCGATGCCCTGGCAGCAGCCGCGCTCGCTCACCGACGACGAGGTCTACGCCCTCACCGCGTACATCCTCGCGCTCAACAAGATCATCGGCGAGCAGGACGTGATGAACGCGCAGACGCTGCCGAAGGTGAAGATGCCCAACCGCGACGGCTTCATTCCCCGCTTCCCGGACAAGATGCCGCCGGGTCCTGATCGGGACATGTAGCTAGTTCGGCTGGCGGAAGCTCGTCTTCGAGTAGCCGATCGCCCAGCCCGCGCGGTAATCGGCCTCGGCGACCCGCACGCCGTAGCGCGGGCACTGCTCGGCGTAGCGGTCGATCTGCGGCCGCTGGCCGAGGGTGGCGTCGCGCTCGCCAAGCGCGTACCAGTCGCCGGTTCGGCAATCGCTTTCGGCGCTCGCGCAGCCGCCGATCAGGAGGCACGCCAGGACGAGGGAACGCATGCCTGGCTAACAGCCGGGCGCCACTGAAATTCCGACAGCATTTCGTAAGCCCCCCTGCAGT
>DATILQ010000153.1:0-13748 GCA_035476235.1 Burkholderiales bacterium | reverse complement strand
CGCTCGCTTTCTGGATGTACAGCATCGCGGTAACGTTGGTGCGCGTGCGCTGTCTTATCCTGGAGAACCAGTGAGAGAATTTTTTGCCATGGGCGGGTATGGGCTCTACGTGTGGGGCGCCTACGGGGTTACATTTCTCTTGCTCGGGGTGGAGATGGCCCTGCTGGTAAAGCGCAGTCGAAAATGCAGTGAAACCAAGGCATAAACGCATAACGGCGATCGCCGTGGGGGTCGCGGCGCTGGGCATCGCTGCGGCGCTGGTGCTGGCGGCCTTCCAGAAGAACCTGGTGTTCTTCTTCACGCCTTCGCAGGTCGCCGCCAACGAAGCGCCGCAGGGTCGCAGCTTCCGCATCGGCGGCATGGTGGTCCCCGGCAGCCTGAAGCGCGAGGGCGTCAACGTCGAGTTCACGGTGACCGACACGGCAAAGAGCATGCGCGTGACCTACCGCGGCCAGCTGCCGGACCTGTTCCGCGAAGGCAAGGGCGTAGTCGCGCAGGGACAGCTCGGCGCCGACGGCATGTTCCGCGCCAGCGAGGTCCTCGCCAAGCACGACGAGAACTACATGCCGCCCGAGGCCGCGGATGCGGTGAAGAGAGCCCAGCAGACGGTGCAGAGAAAATGACCCCCGAGCTCGGCCAGTTCGCCCTCTGTCTTGCGCTCGTCGTCGCCTTGGCGCAGTCGTTCTTTCCCCTTCTTGGGGCAGCAAGACAGAACCTTGGCTGGATGGCGCTGGCGCGGCCGGCGGCGCAGGCGCAGGCGCTGCTCGTCGCCTTTGCGTTCGGCTGCCTCACGTACGCGTTCGTGGCGAACGACTTCTCGGTGGCTTACGTCGCCATGCACTCCAACACCGCGCTGCCGCTGCATTACCGCATCGCCGGCGTCTGGGGCGGGCACGAAGGCTCGCTGCTGCTTTGGGCGCTGATGCTCGGCGTTTGGATGACGGCGGTGAGCCTCTTCAGCACGCATCTTCCCGAGGAGATCGTGGCGCGCGTGCTGGGCGTGATGGGGCTGGTCAGCGCGGGGTTCCTCGCTTTCCTGCTCTTCACGTCAAATCCCTTCGACCGGCTGCTGCCGCCCGCGGCCGACGGCCGCGACCTCAATCCGCTGCTGCAGGACCCGGGCATGGTGCTGCACCCCCCGATGCTGTACATGGGCTACGTCGGCTTCTCGGTCGCGTTTGCCTTCGCCGTCGCGGCGCTGCTTTCGGGCAAGCTCGACGCCACCTGGGCGCGCTGGTCGCGCCCCTGGACCACGGTGGCCTGGGCGTTTCTCACCGTCGGCATCGCGCTCGGCAGCGGCTGGGCCTACTACGAGCTCGGCTGGGGCGGCTGGTGGTTCTGGGACCCGGTGGAAAACGCCTCGTTCATGCCCTGGCTGGTGGGCACCGCGCTGATCCATTCGCTCGCCGTGACCGAGAAGCGGGGAGCCTTCCGCAGCTGGACCGTGCTGCTCGCCATCGTCGCCTTCGCGCTCAGCCTGCTGGGAACTTTCCTCGTCCGCTCCGGCGTGCTCACCTCGGTGCACGCTTTCGCCGTGGATCCGGCGCGCGGCGTGTTCATCCTCGCGCTGTTTGTGCTGCTCATCGGCGGGGCGCTCGTGCTGTTCGCGTGGCGCACTTCGCGCATCGGGCTGGGCGGCAGCTTCGAGCTCGCTTCGCGCGAGTCGGCGCTGCTCGGGAACAATGTGCTGCTCACAGTCGCCGCTGCCTCGGTGATGCTCGGCACGCTCTACCCGCTTGCGCTCGACGCGCTCGGCGTCGGCAAGATCTCGGTCGGCCCGCCGTACTTCGAGGCGGTGTTCGTGCCGCTGATGGCGCCGGCGCTGTTCCTGATGGGCGTCGGCCCGCTCGCGCGCTGGAAGCGCACGAGCCTGCCCGAGCTCGCGGTGCTGCTGCGCTGGGCGCTCGGGGTGAGCCTCGCGGTCGGCCTCGCGCTGCCGTTCGCCTTCGGTCGCTGGAGCGCGCTCGTCGGCTGCGGCCTCGCGCTGGCAGTTTGGGTTGCTTCGACTGCTTTCCTTGCGTGGAAAAGAAGACCGACACACTCGCGCGCCCATCTCGGCATGGTGGTGGCGCACCTGGGCGTCGCGGTTTTCGTCGTCGGCGTGACCCTGGTAAAGGGCTACGAAGCCGAGAAGGACCTGAAGATGAAGCCCGGCGACTCGGTCGAGCTCGCCGGCTACGCCTTCCTCCTCGAGGACGTATCGTCGGCGGACGGGCCGAACTACCGCGCCGCTCGCGCCAGGATCGCGGTGAGCCGCGAAGGCAAGCCGGTCACCGTGCTCTATCCCGAGAAGCGCATCTATACGGTGCAGGAAACGACGATGACCGAGGCCGCCATCGATCCCGGCCTGACGCGCGATCTCTACGTCTCGCTCGGCGATCCGCTCGAAGGCGCGTACTGGCTGGTCAAGGTGCAGCACAAGCCGTTCGTCGACTGGATCTGGGCCGGCTGCCTGATCATGGCGCTCGGCGGCCTGCTCGCGGCGAGCGACCGCCGCTATCGCGTCGCAGCGCGCGAGCGAAGCGGCGCCGAGGTGACGGCGTGAGAATCGCGGGGGTCATCGGATTATTCCTCGCCCTGGTCGTTCTGTTGGCTATGGGCTTGCGGCTTGACCCCCGGGAAGTCCCTTCGCCGCTGATCGGCAAGCCGGCGCCGCACTTCGAGCTGCCGGTGCTGCAGCAGCCCGACAAGACGTTTTCCGAGAAGGACCTGCAGGGCAGGGTGTGGATCCTCAACGTATGGGCTTCGTGGTGCGTCGCCTGCCGCGACGAGCATCCGGTGCTGGTCGAGTTCTCGAAGAGCGCCGCGGCACCGCTGTACGGGCTCAATTACAAGGACTCGCGCGACGATGCGCTCGGCTGGCTGAAGCGCTTCGGCGATCCCTACCGGCTGTCGGCCTTCGATCTCGACGGCAGGATCGGGATGGACTACGGCGTATACGGCGTGCCGGAGACCTACGTCATCGACAAGCGCGGCGTGATCCGCTACAAGCGCATCGGCCCGGTCACCGGCGAGCTGATCAAGGAAAAGCTCATCCCGTTGGTCAATGAACTCAATCGCGAATAGCGCCTTTGCATTTCTCTTTGCCGCTTCAGTCGCCTTTGCGGACGATGCGGCGCTCGACAAGCGCGTCATGGACCTCGCCGCCGAGCTGCGCTGCCTGGTCTGCCAGAACCAGTCGCTCGCGGAGTCGAACGCCGGCCTGGCCGTGGACCTGCGTAACCAGATCCGCGAGCAGCTCGCGCGCGGCGCGAGCGAGCGCGAGGTGATCGACTTCATGGTGGCGCGCTACGGCGACTTCGTGCTCTACCGCCCGCCGCTCAAGGCGAGCACGTTTTTCCTCTGGTTCGGCCCGTTCGTCCTTTTGATCGCTGGAATTTGCGTTCTGATCGGGCGCATCCGCCGCCAGGGCGCGATGAATCGCCAGCTTTCAGAAGCCGAGCGGCGGCGCGCGGATCAGCTGCTGAAGGAATGATTCTCTTCTGGGCCGCGAGCGCGCTACTCGCCGCGGTGGCGCTGTTTCTCGTCATGCGTCCGCTGCTGTGGCGCCGCGGCGCGGCGCCGGTTTCGCGCCGCGCGCTGAACGTCGCCGTGTACCGCGACCAGCTGCGCGAGCTTGAAGCCGACCTGCGCGCCGGCACGCTCGCGCAGGCGGACTACGAGCGCGCGCGGCGCGAGCTTGAGGCGCGGCTGCTTGAAGATGTAGAGAGTCAAGCCGAGGAAACCGAGCCGCGCCGCGGCGGCCGTGCGGCGATGATTCTTACGGGGGTCTCGATCCCCGTGCTCGCGCTGGCCGTTTACCTGGTGGTCGGCAATCCGGGCGCAATCGATCCGCAGGCGGCGCACAGTATCACCCTGCGACAGGTGGAAGGCATGGTCGAGCGGCTCGCCACCCGCCTCAAGGACGATCCCGACGATGTCGAAGGCTGGAAGCTTCTCGGCCGCTCCTACAGCGCGCTCGGGCGCTTCCAGGAAGCGGCCCAGGCCTATGCCAAGGCAGCCGCACGCGCGCCGCGCGATGCGCAGCTCCTCGCCGACTTCGCCGACGCTCTCGGCATGGCGCAAGGCCAGCGCCTCGCGGGCGATCCCGAAAAGCTGATCGCGCGAGCGCTCGAGATCGATGCCGGCAACCTGAAGGCGCTGGCCCTCGCCGGCACCGCCGCGTTCGAGAGGAAGGATTTCAAGGCGGCGGCGGCGTACTGGGAGCGCATGCTGCCGCTGGTGGCGGCGGATTCCGAGGACGCGCGCGCGATCCGCTCCAACGTGCAGGAAGCAAGAAGCCTGGCGGGCGGCGCGAAGGCGCTGAAAGGCACGATCAGCCTTTCGCCCAAGCTGAAAGAAAAAGCCTCGCCCGGCGACGCCGTGTTCATCTTTGCGCGCGCCGCCGAGGGCCCGCCGATGCCGCTCGCCGTGCTGCGCAGGCAGGTGCGCGACCTGCCGGTCGCCTTCTCGCTCGACGACTCGATGGCGATGGCGCCGGGATTGAAGCTGTCGGGCTTTCCTCGCGTCGTAGTGGGTGCCCGGATTTCGAGGTCGGGAAGCGCTACGCCGCAGCCGGGCGATCTGCAGGGGATCAGCGCGCCGGTGGCGAACGATGCGACCGGCGTCGCGGTGGTGATCGATACCGTCCGCTAGCGCATGCCGCCCTGCTCGACGGCGACGCCCTCGGCCGTGATCGAGCCGTGCAGCCAGCCGACAAAGGGCGAGCCCCACACCTCGACTCGCCTCAGCCCGGGCAGCGGCTCGTCGTTCCGGTAGGTGTGCGTGTCGCCGTGGACGAGGATCACGTTGCCCGGGCGCTCCGCGCCGAACCTCCGCAAGCGCTCGAGCAGCGTCTCGTAGCCTTTTCCGGGAACGAAAGGATCCGCCTGCATCAGGATGACGAGCGTGCGGCCGCGGCTGGCGGCTTCCGCTTCGTCAAGCCAGGAGAACACCGCCTTCATGCGGGGCGCGTATTCCGGATGGCGGTAGTTGTTGTGGCTTCCAGGAACGTTGACCGCGACGAACACCACGCCACCTGTCTCCCAGCGCACGTGCTCGCAGTACTCGCCGGATTGATGGGTCAGCCGTTGATCACAAAAAAGCTCTCTCCATTTGCGGAGTCTTTCCATGGGATCAAACCCGGTGCGGTGACAGTCGGTCCACTCGTTGTCGCCGGGAAGCAGGATGAATGCATGCCGGATGCGCGCGAACTGGCGCTTGCGCGCCTCGAGCCACTCGTCGGTGCAGGGCCCCCGGCCGGAAGTGATGTCGCCGACGTGCGCGACGAAAGCGAGGTCGCGCGCGTTCAGGTCATCGATCAGCGTATCGAAGCGCTGCACTTCCGCCTCGGAGTAGGGGGCATCGCCCATCAGCGCGAAGACGATCGCGCCCGGCGGTGCCGGCTCCAACGCCGCGCAGCCGGCGAGAAAAACCAAAATCAGGGACAGACCCCGATTCTTTTTCAGATGCCGTACGCTTTTCGTAAAAGGGAAAGCGGATGCGCCTTTTCGGCCGCCTGCGCTTCGTCCCCCATGCCTTGCCGGATGTGTCGCGCGGCGATGGGGCAGTCGGAGGCCACGTAATCCGGCTGCGGCTCGGCCATCTGCCTGAACACCGGCCGCCCGATCTTCATCGAGTTGGCGAAGTACTCGGTCTTCACGCCCCAGGTGCCGTCGTGGCCGGCGCAGCGCTCCACCGTGCTCACCGCGGTGCCGGGGATCGCCTCGAGCATCTCGCGCGTCTTCTGTCCCATGTTCTGCACGCGCGAATGGCAGGGGATGTGATACGAGACCTTGCCGAGCGGGGTCTTGAAGTCGGTCTTCAGCAGGCCGTCTTTCCTGCGCAGCACGAAGTACTCGAACGGGTCGAACATCGCATCGCGCACCGCGAGGGTCTGCGCGTCATCCGGATACAGGAGCGGCAGCTCCTGCTTGAACATCAGCGTGCAGGAGGGCACCGGCGTGAGGATCGCATAGCCTTCCTTCGCCACCCGCGCGAGCACCGGGATGTTGATCTGCTTCAATCTGTCTACGGCCTCGAGATCTCCCAGCTCGAACTTGGGCATGCCGCAGCAGGCTTCCTTCTCCACCACCACGTACGGAATCTCGTTGTGGTCGAGCAGCGCGAGCAGGTCGTGGCCCATCCCCGGCTCGTTGTAGTTCACGTAGCAGGTGGAGAAGATCGCCACCTTGCCCGGGGCATTTTTGCCGTCTTTCACCGGGAATGAAGGGCTTGGTTCAAAATTCGATCTGAACTTGTTGCTCGCGTAGGGCGGCAGTTCGCGGTCCTTATGCACCCCGAGAGCCGATTGAAGAACGGCTCTTGCAAGTCCGTTCTTGTTCAGTGCATTGACGGTCTGCGCCACCACCGGGATCGCGGCGAGCTTGCCGAGCGCGTCGGTGGAGGACAGCAGCCGGTCGCGGAACTTGATGCCTTTGCGGAACTTGATCGCTTTCGCGCGCAGCATCAGGTGCGGGAAGTCGACGTTCCAGGGATGCGGCGGCACGTACGGGCACTTCGTCATGTAGCACATGTCGCACAGGTAGCACTGGTCGACCACCTTCCAGTAGTCCTGCTTCGCGACACCGTCGACTTCCATGGTCGACGAGGCGTCGACCAGGTCGAACAGGGTGGGAAAGGCGGTGCACAGGTTCACGCACCGCCGGCAGCCGTGGCAGATGTCGAAGACGCGCCCGAGCTCCTGCTCGACCTTCGCCTGCTCGTAGAACTCGGGGTTCCGCCAGTCGAGCGGATGCCGGGTCGGAGCCTCCAGCGAACCTTCCCGCATCAATCGCTCAACGTGTCGAGGGCCTTCTGGAAGCGGTTGGCGTGGCTGCGCTCGGCCTTGGCGAGCGTCTCGAACCAGTCGGCAATCTCGGCGAAGCCCTCGTGGCGCGCCTGCTTCGCCATGCCGGGGTACATGTCGGTGTACTCGTGGGTTTCGCCCGCCACCGCCGCCTTCAGGTTGTCGCGCGTGCGGCCGATCGGCAGGTTGGTCGCCGGATCGCCCACCGCCTCGAGATACTCGAGGTGCCCGTGCGCGTGCCCGGTCTCGCCTTCCGCCGTGGAGCGGAACAGCGCGGAGACGTCGTTCTGGCCTTCGACATCGGCCTTGGCGGCGAAATACAGATAACGGCGGTTGGCCTGCGATTCGCCGGCAAACGCCGCCTTGAGGTTCTCGTGGGTCTTGGTGCCTTTCAGCGCTTTCATGGAGGTGCCTCCTCGGGAGGGAGTAAGGGGAGCATAGCCTACGAGCGCTTGCTCAATAGATCAAATCAAAATTCACAATCCGATCTATTGAGAACGGCTATAAAGGAACTCGCGGCCCATGGGATAGCTGCCCCGGGTCACGTTGCCTTTCGAAAACAGCACCTGGAAGAGGTGCAGACGGCCGTGCGGCAGGCGGAATACCTCGGCGCAGCCGTAGAGATAGATGCGCCAGATGCGGCGGAAGCGCTCGTCGAAGCGCTGTGGATCGAGCGCGCGGATGCGCTCCCAGTTGCGGTCGAAGCGCTCCGCCCAGGCGTCGAGCGTGAGCGCGTAATGGCGCCTGAGGTTCTCCACGTCGAGCACTTCGAGGCCGGCGCGCTCCATCTCGACGATGGTATCGGCAAGGCTCGGGATCCAGCCGCCTGGAAACACGTAGCGGCGGATGAAGAACTCGGTGTCGAAGCGGCTGACATGGCCGATGAAATGCAGCATGCCCAGGCCGCCGGGCTTGAGGAACTTCGCGTGCGCCTGCACCACCTCGGCAAGCTGGTCGCGCCCGGCGTGCTCGAGCGTGCCGATCGAGACCACCTTGTCGTACTCGCGCCGAGCGTCGCGAAAATCGGTGTCGATGACCTCCAGATCGCCACCGAGCTTGCGCCGCGAAATCTCGGCGCCGACCATCTCGACCTGCGCCGTGGTGGTGTTCACGCCGGTCACACGCACGCCGAATTTCTCGTGGGCGTGGAACATGAAGCCGCCGAAGCCGGAGCCGATATCCACCACCGACTCGCCGGGCTTGAGCTGGAGCTTGCGCGCCACGTGCTCGATCTTGTTCCGCTGCGCTTCCTCGAGCGTGCGCGTGCCCTCTTTCCAGTAGGCGCAGGTGTACATCATTCGCGGATCGTCGAGCCACAGGCGGTAGAACTCGGTGCCGAGCGCGTAGTGGGATTCGGCGTTTCGCTTTGCCCGCGTCCAGCTGCGGTTGGAGTGCGTGAGCTCGTGCCAGCGGTTGCGCACGTGCATCAGCCAGTTCATCCGGTCGCCGCCTGCCTGCGTGCCGTGCGCGATCGCCGCCGCGAGGCTGCCCTCCACGTCGACGTCGCCGTCGAAATACGATTCCAGAAGACCGATGTAGCCGTAGAGCGCGGTGCGCCAGCGCGCCCGCGCCTTGCGGAAGACGATGCGGAACGCGGGCGGCTCGCCGGCCTGGCGCAACACATGTCAAAACTACGCCCATGCGCCGGACGGCACAAGCGTTAGAATCCCGGCCCGTGAGATCCCTTATCGAAACCGCGCTGCGCCAGGTCGGCGAGCGGACCAGCATCCCGTTCGCGGTCCGCTTCGCCGAGGGTGGCGAGCACCGCACTTCCGACCAGCCGCCGGCGTTCACGCTGGTGTTCCGCCACGCGCGCGCGTACTGGCGCATCGCCGCCTTCGGGCACATCGGCCTGTTCGAATCGTATTTCGATGGCGACCTCGATATCGAGGGCAACCTCGCCAAGGCCATGGCGGCGGGGATGGAAGGCGGCATGGACCGCGCCAAGCCGCTGGTGCGGGTCCGCAACTGGTGGCACGAGTTGCGCTTCTCCAACGCCTCGTGGCGCCAGGCACGGACCAACGCCGATTTCCACTACGCGCTGGGCCCAGAGTTCTACCGCCTGTGGCTCGACGACCCGCTGATGATGTACACCTGCGCGTACTGGACGGAAGGCACGCGCACGCTCGAGGAGGCGCAGAGGAACAAGATCGACCACGTGGCGAGGAAGCTGCTGCTTGCGCCGGGCGAGGAGGTGGTCGACATCGGCGCCGGCTTCGGCGGCTTCATGTTCCACGCCCACGAGCGCTTCGGGGTGCGAGTCACGGGCGTCAATACCACCGCCTCGCAGGCCGACATGGTGCGCGGCGAGATCGAGCGGCGGCGGCTCGGCAGCACCCTGCAGGTGCTCAGCGATTTCCGGGATGCGCGCCGCGAGTACGACAAGGTGGTCTCGATCGGCACGCTCGAGCACGCCGGGCGCGACCAGCTCGCCGAGGTGGTGCGGGCGCATGCGAAGTTCCTCAAGCCCGGCGGTCTCGGCATGCTGCATTTCATCGGCCACGTCGGGCGTTTCGAGACCGAGTTTTTCATCCGCAAGCACGTCTTTCCGGGCGGCTGGATCCCGAGCCTTGCCGATACCATCGTCGAGATGGAGCGCGCCGGCCTCGAGGTGCTGGACATCGAGAACCTGCGCCGCCACTACGCGCTCACGCTCGACGCCTGGGCCGAGCGCTTCGACCGCAACTGGGAGCGCATTCGCAAGCTCGATCCGAAGCGCTTCGACGAGCGCTTCCGCCGCGTGTGGCGCGTCTACCTGTATGGCTGCGCCGAGATGTTCCGCTCGCCCAAGGGGCACACGCACCTGTTCCAGGTCGTGTTCTCCAAGGGCAACGTCACGCAGGCCAGCTATCCGATGGGCCGGGGATTCCTCTACGAACAGCCTGCATACCACGAAAAAAGAAGCCTTAGCAGCGCGGCTTAGGGAAGGCAGCGGCCCGGTCGGGCTGGCGAAGGACACCTCGAATCTGTTCCGCGACCGCGCCGGCGCCGCGCGCCGCCGGCTCGACGTCCGCCACTTCAATGAAGTTCTCCTGATCAAGGAAGGCCATGTCGAGGCCGAAGGCATGGTCACGTACGAGGCGCTCGTGGCGGAATGCCTCGCGCACGGCGTGATGCCGGCGGTGGTGCCGCAGCTGAAGACCATCACCCTCGGCGGCGCGGTCGCCGGCGTCGGCATCGAATCTTCCTCGCACCGCCACGGCCTCGTGCACGACAGCATGCTCGAGATCGAAGTCCTGCTCGGCGACGGGCGCGTCGTCACCTGCACTCCCGACAACGAGCATGCCGATCTTTTCTTCGGCTTCCCGAACTCCTACGGCACGCTGGGCTACGCGCTGCGCGTGAAGGCCAAAACGGTGCCGGTGAAGCCGTTCGTGCGCCTTCAACACATGGAATTCAAAAATTCACCGCAGTTCTTTGAAGAGCTGGCCGGGTGTTTAAAGGCAGGAGAAGCGGACTTCATCGACGGCACCGTTTTCAATCCCGGCCAATTTTTCATCACGCTGGGAAGCTTCGCCGATTCCGCGCCCTACACCAGCGATTACACGTACGAAAACATCTACTACCAGTCCATACGCGCAAAACGCGAGGACTACCTCACGGTGCACGACTATCTGTGGCGCTGGGACACCGACTGGTTCTGGTGCTCGAAGAACGTTTTTGCGCAGCATCCCTGGATACGAAAGATCTACGGGAAAGAACGCCTGGGATCGCGCACGTACACAAAGATCATGCGCTGGAACAGCCGCGTCGGCGCGACGCGCTGGATCGAGCGCCTCGCCGGGCTGCACTCCGAATCGGTGATCCAGGACGTCGACATCCCGCTTGCGCGCGCCGGCGAGTTCTTCGAGTTCTACGCGCGAGAGATCGGCCTCTGGCCGCAGTGGATCTGCCCGATCGGCCCGGCGCCGGGCAGCGGGCGCTTCACGCTGTACCCGATGCGGCCGGGCTGGTATGTCAATTTCGGGTTTTGGGACGTGAAGCGCACGCGCGCGGCGTACCCTCGCGGGCATTTCAACCGCATGATCGAGGAGAAGGTGAAGGAGCTCGGCGGCATCAAGTCGCTCTACTCGGAGAGCTTTTTCCCCGAGGACGAATTCAAGCGGATCTACGGCGGCGACGCGTACCGGCGGCTGAAGAACAAGTACGACCGGGAGGGCGCGTTCGCCGACCTGTACGCGAAGTGCGTGCTACGCCATTAGGGTTGGCCCGCAGCGCTTTTGTCCTGGGGCGCCTTGCCGGCCGCCGCAGGTCTGCGGATCGGAACGTACAGGACCGACGGCCGCAGGCCGCCGCCTTGCGGGTACAGGTCCATCAAGTCGTAGACGCTGCGCGGCATGTCGGTCGACACTTTGAGGCCGAGCTGGCGCGCGGCCTGGATGGTGATCGGAAAATCGTGGGTCCAGCGGCCCTCCGAGAGAATGGTGGCGAGCTGCACCGCCTGCTTCTCCGGCATGTGCTTCAAAAGGAGCTGCACGACGAAGCTCGCCACCTGGATGCGCGCCTTCTGCGCCATGTCGGCGAGGACGAGCATCTCGTCGCCGACTTTCGCGGGTCCTTTCAGCTCCACGACCTTCACGATGGAAGCCGCGGGCATGTCGCCGATCTGCGGATCGACCGGCCCGAGCACGGCGTTGGCGTCCATCACGATCTCGTCGGCCGCGAGCGCGATGAGCGTCCCGCCGCTCATGGCGTAGTGCGGCACGAACACCGTGACCTTCGCCTTGCGCTCGACCAGGGCCTTCGCGATCTGCTCGGCGGCGAGCACCAGGCCTCCGGGCGTGTGCAGGATGAGGTCGATCGGCTGGTCGGGCGGCGTCAGGCGGATGGCGCGCAAGATCGCCTCCGAATCGTCGATGCTGATGCTGCCTGAGACCGGGACGCCCAGGATGCTCGCGCTCTCCTGGCGATGAATCATGGCGATGACGCGGGAGTTGCGTTCCTTCTCGAAGTTGCCGAGCAGCGCAGCGCGCTGGCTGTCCTGGCCGCGGGAACCGAGCAGCTGCAGCAGTAGAATGGCGAGCAGCAAAAGCCAGAACGCCGCGCGCGCCAGGTTTGCGACATGTTGTGACCAGATTCTCTTTTCGCCGTTCATCGTGCCCCCTGTCAAAGCCGCCATGAGCCTACTCTCCACCCACCTGCTCCTGCAACCGCGCAAGCTTGCGGCTGCCTTGTTTCTTTTGTTGGTCGCCGGCCCGCTTGCGGCCCAATCGCCCGCCACGCACGAGCACGGCTTCCGCGACGCGGAAAAATGGGCCCGGGTGTTCGATGACCCGGCGCGCGACGCCTGGCAAAAGCCGCACGACGTCATCGAGGCGCTCTCGCTCAAGCCCGACGCCGTCGTCGCCGATATCGGCGCCGGCACCGGCTACTTCGCCATCCGGCTGGCGAGCATGCTGCCGCGCGGGCGCGTCTACGCGATCGACGTCGAGCCCGACATGGTCAAGTACCTGGCCGAGCGCGCGCAGCGCGAAGGGCGCAAGAACCTGATCGCCGTCGCCGCAAAGCCCGACGACCCGCGCCTGCCCGACAAGATCGACCTGATGCTGCTGGTGGACGTCTATCATCACATCGACGCACGCGAGCAGTACTTGAGGCGGCTGCGCCCTGCGCTCAAGCCCGGCGGCCGCATTGCCATCATCGACTTCCGCCTCGATTCGCCCGGCGGGCCGCCCAGGCAGGCGCGCATCGCCCCGGAGCAGGTCAAGGCCGAGCTGGCGAAGGCCGGCTACACGCTGTACGAAGAGCACGGCTTCCTGCCGCGGCAGTATTTCCTGGTATTTCAGGCCGCCGAATGAGGCATGGCTTTTGATTCCCTTCCCGGTCTGCTTTCCGGCGCGGCGGTGGTCGTCGTCGCGGTGCTGTTTTTGCTGCTGCTCTTCGAGCCCGGGCTTCCCTATCATTTCACGCCGCCGCAGAGCGCCAACGACTCGCGCGAGTTCGTCAACTTCCTGAGCGCGATCGTCAACGCCCGGCTGTTCGCGGCGCGCGAGGTGCAGGTGCTCAACTCCGGCGTTGCGATCTACGCTGCGGAGCTCGCCGCGATCCGCGGCGCGCAGCGCAGTATCCACCTCGAGGCCTACCTGTTCCTGCGGGGAAAGATCGCCGGCGAGGTCCTCGCCGCCCTGATCGAGCGCGCGCGGGCGGGCGTTACGGTGCGCCTGGTCGTCGATCGCTTCGGCAGCCTTTCGACGCCCAACCGGTATTTTTCCGAGCTGCGCGCGGCCGGTGGCAAGGTCTACTGGTACCAGCCGATCGCCTGGTACACGCTCAAGCGCTTCAACAATCGCACCCACCGCGACATCCTCGTGGTCGACGCCGAATTGGCCTTCGTCGGCGGCGCCGGCGTCGCGGATTACTGGATCGGGCCCGCCGCCAATAACACGCCGTGGCGCGACACCATGCTCCGCGTCACCGGCGACCTGGTGAAAGGGCTGCAAACCGCGTTTGCCGAGAACTGGCTCGAAGCCTCCGGGGAAATCCTGCCGGAAGAGGAGTTCCTGCTTTCGGATGCGCGCGAGCCGGAAAGCGTGCCACCCGGCTCAGCCCTCGGCATGGTCATCAACAGCACGCCGTCGGCGGGGCGCTCCACGCGGGCGCGCATCCTGTTCCAGGTCCTGGTGGCGAGCGCAAGGAAGTCGATCGAGATCTGCTCGCCGTATTTTCTCCCGGACCGCAGCCTTTGCGACGAGCTGCTGCGCGCCGCGGCGCGCGGCGCGTCGGTAACGGTGCTGATGCCCGGCAAGTGGAACAACCATCCGCTCGCGCGCCTCGCGAGCCGGCGCCGTTACGGCGTGCTGTTGGGCGGCGGAGTGCGAATTTTCGAATACCAGGCCGGCATGATCCACGCCAAGGTGCTGATCATCGACGGCAAATGGAGCGTGCTTGGCTCGACCAATTTCGACAACCGCTCCTTCGTGCTGAACGACGAAGTCAATGTCGCGCTGCTCGACCCGGCGCT
>DATILQ010000152.1:0-2277 GCA_035476235.1 Burkholderiales bacterium | reverse complement strand
GTTCTTCGCGTGCCGGTAGACCATCTCCCCGTGCTTGTTCGGCTCGATGCCATGCGGTAGGCGCGTAAAGAGCCGCGCTCCGACGAAGCGCTCGAGGCGCTGAACGCGCGTCGAGACCAGCGATTGAACCGTATCGAGCTCATCGGCTGCGCGGCTGAAGCTGCGCTGCTCGTACACCGATACAAAACACCGCAGGTCCTTGATGTGAAGAATTGGATCCACGATCCCCTCCATTGCGTTCTTGTGCGCCGAGCGTGACGGATTTCACACCACCGCGATCGCCGCTCCAATTCCCCCCCATTTGTAAAAAACCGAAAAAACGATATCACCGAACGCTGATTGAGCATCAGGAATTTGTCGAGCTATAGATATAGCGACGCTACGTGGAGTTTGCACGCCGCGCGAAGAACACAGCTCCGCAGCACGCGGCGCGGATTCGCAGTGCCGCGTCTGACCGAGAAAAAGGAGGATGTATGAAGGCCAAGCACGTTGCACCGCTCGTTCTCTCGGCAGCGATCGCAGCGCTTTACCTCTCGCAGATGCAGAAGGCGTCTTCGCTCGATTTCGTATCGCGCGATCCTGGAGTGCGAGACGGCGCTGCCGGCGCAGGCGGCCCGCTTGCCGAACTGAGCAGCACGCAGCTCGCGTTCTTCCAGGCCGGGGCCGACGAGTTTGCCGAGGAGGAGGTCGTGGCGGGCGGGCTCGGGCCGCGCATGAATCTCGACAGTTGCGGCGGCTGCCATATCCAGCCTGCGCTCGGCGGCTCGAGCCCGCACCCGCTGTTCGGCACGCCGCCCTTCGGCAACGTGCCGAACCCGCAGGTGGCGTTCGCCGGCAAGGACGGCGCCGCCGATTACGTGCCGCCGTTCATCCGCGAGGATGGGCCGGTGCGCGAGGCGCGCTTCGTGAAGAACCCCGACGGCAGCGCGGACGGCGGCGTGCATGCGCTCTTCACCATCACCGGCCGCACCGGAGCCGCCGGCTGCAGTCTCGCGCAGCCCGACTTCCCGACGCAGCTGAGCAACGGCAACGTGATCTTCCGCATCCCGACGCCGACTTTCGGCGCGGGACTGATCGAGGCGATCCCGGACGCGGCGATCGCCGCGAACCAGGTGAGCAACACTTGGCAGAAGCAGCAGCTCGGCATCAGCGGCAAGGCGAACTTCGCCGTGTCGGGCCGCACCATCACCGGCATGACGAACAACAACGGCAACGACGGCACGATCGCGCGTTTCGGCTGGAAGGCGCAGAACAAGTCGCTGCTGCTCTTCTCCGGCGAGGCCTACAACGTCGAGATGGGCATCACCAGCGAGCTTTTCCAGACCGAGCGCGAGGAGCAGGTGCAATGTCAGTTCGCCGACGTGCCCAACACCGTCACCAACACCGAGGCATCGGTGCCTACCGAGGTAATCAGCGCGATCGAGAAATTCGCCTTCTTCATGCGCTTCCTCGATGCGCCGCAGCCTTCGACCGATACGCCGGGGGGCGCCTGGTCGATCTGGCGCGGCCGGCAGACGTTCGGCGAGATCGGCTGCGCGCTGTGCCATACGCCCTCGTTCACCACCGGCAATTCGCCGATCGCAGCGCTGCGCAACAAGCCGGTCAACCTGTTCTCCGACCTGCTGGTGCACGACATGGGCGTGGGGCTCGCAGACGGCATCACCCAAGGCGAAGCCGGCCCGCGTGAATTCCGCACGGCGCCGCTGTGGGGCCTCGGCCAGCGGGTCTTCTTCCTCCACGACGGCCGCACCACGAACCTGAAGCACGCGATCCGCGCGCACGCCAGCTTTGGCTCCGAGGCGAACGGCGTCATCAGCAACTTCATCAACCTGCCCGAACGCGACAAGCAGGACCTGCTCAACTTCCTCCGCTCGCTCTGATGCGGGCGGTAGGCCTCAAGCCCGCGCCGTTATCCCCACGGCGCGGGTTTTTTTCCATTCACCGCCGGCATTTGCTTATTCGAATTCATGAGACGACGTTTGCAAAATTTCGCCGCGCGTCCGATTCATGAGCATTTGAAATGAATCGAGCGACCAAGTCGAATGAATCGCGGGCCCGCCTCGGCGTAGCTTTCAAGTCGGGCCGCAATCGTGGCGGGGAGGAGGAACCGGTCCTCGGTTTGCTCGTGCTTCGTTTGCGATCGCGCTCCTTTTCCATGGGAAACATCTCGTGCAACCAACCGATGCCGCGCAGTGCGGCAGGAGGAGAAGCATGAAGTCCAACGTACCGAAGCACACGGCGCTTAGCGCGGCGGTCGCGCTGGCGCTCGCCGGCGCC
>DATILQ010000151.1:0-3017 GCA_035476235.1 Burkholderiales bacterium | reverse complement strand
CCTCATCGACGCGCGCGGCACCGTTTGGCACGGTTCGGCGCTTCTCGGCGTGAGCGATGGACGACAGACGACACTCGTTCCGGGGCGACTCGAATGGCAGGTGGATTCGTCCCTCTCGCTATGGATTTCTCACCCGTGGCTGCGCCAGCCGCTCGAGGTCTTCGTTGCGCCGCAAAAGAAAGGCTTCGCCAAGGGCACCGCTCGGGTGCCGGCCGCGATGCTCGCGGCCACAGGGGCGCCGTTTAACACCCTTCGGCCCACAGGTATCCTCGAGATAAGCTGGACCGACAGCGTGCTTGGCAGCGCCGGGCTCGCCGGCGAGCTACAGATCGATTGGCGCGACGCACAATCTGCACTTTCGACGGTCGCGCCGCTTGGGGCGTATCGTTTGCGCTTAACGGGTGCCGGGCAAAGAGCGATGCTCGAGCTCGAGACGCTTAGCGGCCCGCTTCGCATGCAGGGCAACGGTACATGGGAGGCGGGGCGGGTTCGATTCAACGGAGTGGCGACGGCCGAGCCGGGGATGCAGGGGGCGCTGAATGGGCTCCTTGGGCTGCTCGGCCGACGCGCGGGCGACAAGGTATTGCTGGCATTTGACAGCTAGGGAGAACAACAATGAGGCGTCAAGTGGGGAAAGCGTTTGGCCGCGGACTGGCGCTGCTTTGCCTGAGCCTCGCCCTTTGCGGCGCGGCGCTCGCGCAGCAGCGCGTCACGCTCAACTTTTCTAATACCGATATCGAGGCCGTTGCGCGGGCGATGGCCGACTTCACCGGCCGCACGTTCATTGTCGACCCGCGCGTGAAAGGCACGGTTACGCTCAACGTCGAGCAACCGCTCACCAAAGAGGAAGCATTGGCTGCCTTCACGACCGCGCTGCGCCTGCAGAGCATCGCGGTCATCGATGCGGGCGGCATCATCCGGATCGTGCCGGAGGCCGATGCCAGGGTGCAGGGAGGGCCGGTGCAGCTCGGCGGTCCCGCCGGGCGCGGCGATCAGGTGGTGACGCAGGTGTTTCGTCTCAACCACGAGTCTGCGGTGAACATCGCTCAGCTGCTGCGCCCGCTCGTCGCCTCCAACAATCCGATCACGGCGTACGCCGGCAACAACACCATCGTCGTCACCGACTACGCCGAGAACGTGCGCCGCATCGCGCGCATCATCGCTGCGATCGATACGCCCGCCGGCTCCGAGGTCGACGTGATTCCACTTGAGCATGCGATCGCGAGCGACGTCGCAGTGCTGCTCTCGCGTCTGCTCGAGCAACCCACGCAGGCTGGCGCGGACGCAGGGCGCGTCAGCGTGCTCGCCGAGCCGTCGACCAACACGCTTCTGGTGCGCGCGACGACGCCGGCGCGCGCCAACCTCGTGCGCGTGCTCGCGCAGAAGCTCGACCAGCCCTCGGCCGCGCCGGGCAATATCCACGTCGTCTATCTCAAGAACGCCAACGCTGGCAACCTCGCCCGCACCTTGCTCGGCATCGCTGGGCCGGAAGCGGCCGCCCTGTCGAGCCAACCCGGGTTCCAGAGCCAGCTGCAGACGCAGACCGGCTCGCGGCCCGTCGGCAGCGCGCCAGCGCGCTCCCTGACCGGCGCGCCCGCGGCGCCGACGCCGGTGACGGGGCAGCTCGCCGGCGCGCAGATCCAGGCCGATCCGGCAACCAACACGCTGATCGTCATCGCACCGGAGGCCATGTACCGAAGCGTGCGCTCGGTGATCGACAAGCTCGACGTGCGCCGCGCGCAGGTGTTCATCGAGAGCCTGATCATCGAAGTCACCAGCGACCAGGCGGCGGAGTTCGGCATCCAGTGGCAGGCAGGTGTCGGGCACCTGCAGGGCACCGACAGCTCGGCCGGCTTCGCCACCACCAACTTCGGCTCGACGGGCCAGAACATCATCGGCATCTCGCAAAACCCGGCGACCATCGGCCAGGGCCTCGCGATCGGCGTGGCCAAGGGAACGATCACGCTGCCGGGCGTCGGCGTAATCACCAACCTGCAGTTTCTCGCGCGCGCGCTCGAGACGATGTCGAAGGCGAACATCCTCTCGACGCCGAACCTCCTCACGCTTGACAACGAAGAGGCGCGCATCATCGTCGGCCAGAACGTGCCCTTCATCACCGGGCAGTTCGTGACACCTGCCTCCAGCGGCGCCGCGACCGTGAACCCGTTCCAGACGGTCGAGCGTCGTGATGTGGGCCTGACGCTGCGCGTGCGACCGCAGATCAGCGAGAGCGGCACCATCAAGCTCGTGATCTACCAGGAAGTGTCGAGCGTGCAGGACAGCTCGAACCCGGCGGGCATCATCACCAACATGCGCGCCATCGAGACCAATGTGCTGGTCGACGACGGCGCGATCGTGGTGCTCGGCGGCCTGGTGCAGGACAGCGTCAGCAACACCACGGACAAGGTCCCCGTGCTGGGTGATCTTCCGCTCATCGGCCAGCTTTTCCGCTTCGAGACGCGCCGGCAGCAGAAGACCAACCTGATGGTGTTCCTGCGCCCTTACATCGTGCGTGAGGACGCCGACGCCCGCGGCCTGACCGTCGACCGCTACGACGTCATGCGGCGGTTCCAGGAGGCTACAACCCCGGCGCCCAATCCAATGCTGCCGGAGATAAAAGGCCCGGTGGCGCCGCCGCCATGATGGTGCCCTACGCCTTCGCCAAGGCGCATTCGGTGCTTCCGGCAGGCGAGCGAGACGGGCGCCTGCTCCTCTGGGTGACGCGCGCCACGCCGCCTGCGGCGATCGGTGAGGTGCGCCGCTCGCTCGGCCGGGACATCCAGCCCGAGCTCGTCGAGCAGCAGGCGTTCGACGCGGCACTGCATGCCGCCTACGCTGAGCCCCGTGGCGAAGCGGCAAGCATCGTGGATGAGGTGCAGGACACGGCCGAGCTCGGTCGCCTGCTGCAGGACCTGCCGGAGGTAGAGGATCTGCTCGATGCGCGCCATGACGCGCCCATCATTCGCATGCTGAATGCGCTGCTTTCACAGGCGGTGAGCGAAGGCGCCTCCGATGTG
>DATILQ010000150.1:0-32808 GCA_035476235.1 Burkholderiales bacterium | reverse complement strand
GAATACCGCCGCGGCTACAAGTTCTCGACCTACGCCACGTGGTGGATCCGGCAGGCGATCACGCGCTCGATCGCCGACCAGGCGCGCACCATCCGCATCCCGGTGCACATGATCGAGACCATCAACAAGATGAACCGCATCAGCCGCCAGATCCTGCAGGAGACCGGCCAGGAGCCCGACCCGGCGACGCTCGCCGCGCGCATGGAGATGCCCGAGGAGAAGATCCGCAAGATCCTCAAGATCTCCAAGGAGCCGATCTCGATGGAGACGCCGATCGGCGACGACGACGACTCGCACCTCGGCGATTTCATCGAGGACCAGTCGACGCTCGCGCCCTCCGACGCGGCGACCTTCGCCAGCCTGCGCGACGTGACGAAAGAGGTGCTCGACACGCTCACGCCGCGCGAGGCCAAGGTGCTGCGCATGCGCTTCGGCATCGAGATGTCCACCGACCACACGCTGGAAGAGGTCGGCAAGCAGTTCGACGTCACGCGCGAGCGCATACGGCAGATCGAGGCCAAGGCGCTGCGCAAGCTGCGCCACCCGTCCAGGTCCGAGCGGCTCAAGAGCTTCCTAGACCAGGAAGGCTAAGAAGAAGGGCCGGTAGCTCAGCCGGTCAGAGCAGGGGACTCATAATCCCTTGGTCGTTGGTTCGAATCCAACCCGGCCCACTCTATGGATCTCGCCCGTCCTAGCGTCGGTGCTCTCGAAGCTTGCGTTCGATCTAGTCCCAGCGATTCAGGTATTCGCTAATGTCCCAGCCGCTAAACGATTTGTGAGGCGGCAGGCGGACGGTTCTCACCATGCTGTCCTTGTGCATCCGGCACTCGGGACCGCGTCAAAATAGTGGGGCGAACGCGATGTTGACCGTACACCATCTCGGCAGGTCCCAGTCGGAACGGATTGTCTGGCTCTGCGAGGAGCTGGGGCTCGACTACGAGCTGAAGCGCTACGAGCGCGACCCGGCCACTCGCCTCGCGCCGCCCGAGTACAAGGCCTTGCATTCCATCGGCACGGCGCCGGTGATCACCGATGGGAATTTTGTGTTGGGCGAGTCGGGCGCCATCATCGAGTACATCATCGCCAAGTATGGCGGTGGGCGGCTCGCCCGGCAGGCGGGGCACCCGGAGTTCGCGGACTACCTCTACTGGTTCCACTACGCCAATGCCAGCTTCCAGGCGCTGCTGCATCGGGCGCTGGTGGCACGCCGGCTCGAGCCGCCGCCCGACCATCGAGTGCTGCTCGATCTGCAGGCTCGGCTCGGCCGCGCGCTCGACTTCTTGAACCGGCGCTTCGGCGAGGCGAACTACCTCGCGGGGAGCGAGCTCACCGCGGCAGATATCATGATCGTGTTCAGCCTCACCACGATGCGAACATTCACGTCGTACGACCTCAAGCCGTACCCTCACATCATCGCTTACCTGCGCCGCATCGGGGCGCGCGAGGCGTATCAGCGCGCGATGCGAAAAGGCGATCCGGGAATGACGCCGGATCTCCCCGCTGCGCCGAACTGACTCTAGTCAGCTGCCGCTGCGAGGCGCGTCGCCTTGCGCTCGAGCAGACGCGCGAAGTTCTCAAGCGACAGCAGGTGCAGGTAGATGCGCGCCAGCAGCCCTTTGCGCATCAGGTTCTTGAGCTGCGCGGCGTTCAGGTTTTCCAGGTTTTTCTCGTTCACCCGGTGCATGCCGGTGAGGTGCATCGCGCCGCCCTTGTCCTTGTTGAGCGTCGCCTGCATGGTGAAGGGCTCGAGCAGCCCGTAGTCGCCGAGAATGGCGCACATCTCCCGGCTGCGCTCGAGATCGGCCTCGTATTCCGAGAGCAGCCGCTCGATGTCGGTCCACTTCCCGCTCGGCTGGCCCTTCGCATCGAACATCGGCTCGCCCTGATCGTCGATGCATCCCTTCTCGACGCAGATCAGCCGGTCCTTCTGCTCCACCCGGTTGAGCGTCACCTTCGCCATGCAGAACGGGTAGCGGCGCGCGTAGGCCGGGACGTAAACGCCGCGCGCCCAGGCAGCGTTTGCGACGAACAGATTTTCGCCTGCCGCGATCCCGAGCACGGCGACCGGCGCGAAGCTCTTGCCCTCGTCGCCGCTGGTGAAGACGATCGGATACTCGCGCGCCGCGAACTGGAATTCAGTGTGGCTGATGGGGATGGCGTTGCCGCGCCGCGCGAACTCGGGCACCTCGCCGGGCGCGAGCAGGCGCACCTTCTGCGTCTTCAGGAACGGAACGATCTCCCGGTATCCGAACGGCGGCGCTATCTGCATTGCGTCATCTTAAGGCTGTCGGCAGGACGGCGCTTGCGGTAAAATCCGCGCCTTCCGACGGGGTGGTAGCTCAGCTGGGAGAGCGTCGCGTTCGCAATGCGAAGGTCGGGAGTTCGATCCTCCTCCACTCCACCAAATCCTTCCGATCGGATCCGGGCTAACGGTGCGCCGGTCGCACGTCCATTTCGCTCAGTGTTACGAAGCGAAAGCCCCGCGCCTGTAGCGACTTCAGGCCGCTGGACAGCCCATCGGCGGTTTCAGAGGCGGGCTTGTTCATATGGGCGACGATGATGTCGCCGGACCTGACCGCATTCAGGCGCGCCACGATCGCCTCGCGTTTGAGCGTGGCGCCAGCGTCGGCGTTGACCGAGAAACCCGCCACCTTGTAGCCCATGGCCACGATGACCTGCAACGCCTGGGGATCGTACTCGGCGGTAGCGCCGCGGTACCAGCGCGGCGCATGGCCAGTCATCGCCTCCACCGCTGCCGCGCCGTCACGCACCTCGCTCTCCAGATGGGCGACATCGGGATTGCCGGCTATGCCGTAGACACGTTGACCCGGGCCGATCACTGCCGGGACGTGATTGGCGCCATGGTCCTCGATATCGAACAGCTCAGGGTGTGAACGCAGCATTCTCACCCCTTCGGCGTTGCGCTCGATCCATCTGCGTGTCACGAACACGGTGGTCGGAATGCGCTCCTCGGCCAGGAATTGAATCAGCTTGGCGTCATAGCCGCCGCCGCAGGCGTCGAGCGTGAGCGCCGCGATTCTGCTCCCCGGCTGGGGAAGTGCCAGCAACTGGTGGACTTCGATGGGACGAGAACTCGCACGGGCCGCGAACGGCACGAGTAAAACCAGCACCAGTAGAGCGGAGACTCGTCGCATAGAGACATAAACGCGAAGCGAGCGTCGGAGGTTGAATCCGATTCGAAGATAGAACTATTGTTAACACCCCGAAAAGGAAGCGCCCCGAAGGCTAGGGGCAATCGGGGCGCGGGTGCCGCTCAGACCGCAGTCAGTCGGCGCCGTTCAGATGATCGCGAGCTAGGAGCGCTCGTTAAACGCCGCGGCCAATTCCGACGCCTTGAACCGGCCAGTGAATCTCAGGTGATCCTGGTTTCCGGTCTCGAGCGCCGACTCGATCATGCGCAGCGTGATCAGCTGGCCGAGCCATTCAACGATTTGCTCCTTGGAGTAGGAAGACAACAGCGGGCGCAGGCCACCGCGCTTGCCGATCTGCGCGAGAATGCGCCGGTACTCGACCGACAGGCCCGAGTTCTTATCCTCTAACGCTGCCGTGCCTGCTTCGGTACGTCGAAAAGCGCGCACGCTGGTCTCCTTGTGCTGATTGATAAGTCGATGGTGCGTCAGGCGGACCGAATAGAAAAGGCCTTACACAACAGCATTAAGCAATTTTACGCAACGCTTCACGGACATTTATCCGTGAGTCCACTTGTGTCGGGCATGGCCTTACAGATCTTGCGTTCTGCGAAATTGATGGGCTAGTTGCGATTCGCTTGATGCGCGGCGATGCACATACGCGCTAGTCTTGACGGCGCTGCTTCCCTCCTCCCTTCGTTATCGAAGCGGCACAGGCCCCGGCGCCCCCAGCGACCGGGGCTTTCCCTTTGGGCCTCGCTCTCACAATCGTGAATTTGTTCACATCAGGCTTCAAATAGTCCCGATTTTGTAGAGGGCGCGCTACAGGGACGCGGTGTTCGCCGACAGACCGAAAGCAATCCGAGGGATAGGCTTACTGTGCCCGTCAAAGGGGGGCAAAGGCCGAAGCATGCGGCACGACGCGCCGGTAAATCTTCTTTTCGTCGAGGACTCCGCGGAGGATGTCCAGCTGGCGTTACGCGCTCTAAGGCGTGACGGAGTTGAGGCGCTGTGGCGGCAAGTCGACTCGGAGAGCGCCATGAAGGTGGCTCTCTCGGAGGCCAGACCCGACGCAATCCTGTCCGATTTCTCGATGCCGGGGTTTGATGGCATGGAGGCGCTCCTGCTGGCTCGCGAAATCGTGCCGCAGGTGCCGTTCATTTTCCTGTCAGGCACGATCGGCGAGGAGCGCGCCATCGCCGCAATTCGAATGGGGGCCACGGATTACGTCTTGAAAAGCAGCATGCGCCGGCTTGGCACCGCGGTAAAACGCGCCCTCTCCGAAACGGAGGAGCGCAGCACCTACGAAACGCGGATCCGCTATCTGGCGAATTACGACGCGCTTTCGGAGTTGCCCAACCGCAGCCTGCTCGCCGACCGTACCGCTCAGGCGATCGCTCACGCGAGACGAACGGGGCGAACCTGCGGCCTGATCGTGCTGAATGTCGATCGCTTCAAGCTGGTGAACGAGGGCTTCGGCCAGGCGGCGGGCGACGCGCTGCTCAAACTGCTGGCCGAGCGGCTACGCGCCACGGTGCGCGAGGGCGATACCCCGGCACGCCTGGGAGCCGACAGCTTCGCGGTGTTGGCCGCGGACCTCGTACGCCCCGACGAGACGATGGCGCTGGTGCGCAAGATCCAGGAGGCGGCGTCGCTGCCGTTCGCGCTGGACGGACGCCAGCTGCACCTCAGCCTGAGCCTGGGGGCGAGCAGCTTCCCGCGGGACGGCGAAGACTTCGAGGTGCTGCTGCGCAACGCCGATGCCGCGATGCAGCGGGTGAAGACCGCGGGCGGGAACGGCTTCCAGTACTACGCCGCCGCCATGACGCGGGACGCGACCGAGCGAGTCGAGCTCGAGAACGCGCTGCGCGTCGCGCCCGCGCGGGGCGAGCTCGGGCTGCATTACCAGCCGCAAGTCGAAATCGCCTCGGGGCGCATCTCGGGCCTCGAAGCGCTGATGCGATGGCACCATCCGGAGCGCGGCTTGATCGCGCCGGCGCAGTTCATCCCGATCGCCGAGGAGTCGGACCTGATCCAGCTGCTTGGCGAATGGGCCCTTTTCACCGCTTGCCGCCAGCTTTCCGAATGGGACGCCGGCGGGCACCCGGCACCACGTGTCGCCGTGAACGTCTCAGCGCGGCAATTTCGCACCCCGGGCTTCGCAGACATGGTCGCACGCACGCTGCGCGGGCGGCGGATCAACCCGTCTCGCCTGGAGCTCGAGCTTACCGAAGGCGTGCTGATCGACAACCGCGAGGAAGCGGTTGCCGTCCTCGGGCAGCTCAAGGCGCTCGGGGTGCAGATCGCGGTGGACGACTTCGGCACCGGCTACTCGAGCCTCAGCTACCTCTCGGGGCTGCCGATCGACTGCCTGAAGATCGACCGGTCGTTCGTGGTCCAGACGACCGACGGCGGCCGCGGCGCGGCGATCGCGCAGGCGATCATCTCGCTCGGGCACTCGCTCCGCCTGCGGGTGCTCGCGGAAGGTGTCGAGACGCCGGAGCAGCTCGAGTTCCTGCGCCGGCACGGCTGCAACGAATACCAGGGTTATCTGTTTTCGCGCCCGTGCACCGTCGACGCGGTGAGCGGACTTCTCCTCAGAGGCGGCGTCGCTTCGGCAGCCGCCGTGAGGACCGGGGCCGGAAAGACCGCGAGCGGATCAGCTTCCCGCGGCACACCGCGAGGAAGCGAGGCCGCCAAACGGCAGGTCATGCCGGCGACCTATAAAGGATTCAAGCGCAACCACGATGGCTCCTGGACCTGCGTCGCGGAATCCACCATTCAGCGCCACGGCGGGCGCATTCAAGTCATGCCGGGATCCACGTTTCTGCCCGGCGTGAAGTTCATGGGCGTCGATCTGGCCGACTTGCTCGATACCCTGGTAGGGACAAAGAGCATCGAGCCCTAGGCTCGCCGGCCGTTGGGGGTTGGGCGCGCGCCAGCGGTACCATTCCCCTTATGACGCTGTCCCGTATGCTTGCGGCGGCGCTGCAGCGGCTGGTGGACAGGATCGATCCCCAGGAGGGCCGCTATCGCATGCTGTTCGAGAGCAGCCCGCTGCCGATGTGGGTATTCGACGCCGAGACGCTGCGTTTTCTCGCAGCGAACGAGGCGGCAATCCGCCTGTACAGCTACTCGCGCCAGGAATTTCTCTCGATGACGGTGGAGGACATCTGCCGCGCCGAGGATCGCGAGGCGTTCCGCCAGTTCCTGCGCCGCGAATCCGGGTCGGTGAACCGCGGCGTGTTCCGCCACCTGAAGAGCGGCGGCGAGCCCATCGATATCGAAGGCGTCGGCTACCTGGTGAGCTGGCGCGGCCGCCCCGCGCGCCTGGTCCTCATCAACGACATCACCGAGCGGCTGCGCACGCAGCATGCCCTGGAATTCTCGCAGGAACGCCTGCGCGCCCTGTCGCGCCGGCTGCTCGAGGTGCAGGAGCAGGAGCGCCGGCGCCTGGCGCGCGATCTGCACGACGACATCGGCCAGGCGCTGACCGCGCTGAAGATCCAGCTGGAGTCGCGCTCGCGCGTCGAGGAATGTGTCGAGACCATCAGCCATACGCTCGAGCGCGTGCGCCAGCTTTCGCTCAGCCTGCGCCCGCCACAGCTCGACGACCTCGGCCTGGCAGCGGCGCTGCGCTCGCATCTCGACCGCCAGGCGGCGCTCGCCAGTCTCGCGCCGCACTTTGAAGCCTCCGAGGCGCGGCGCGAGATCCCGTCGCACGTCGAGACGGCCTGCTTTCGCATCGCGCAGGAAGCGATCAACAACGTGGTGCGGCACGCCCGCGCGCACAATTTGTGGCTGCGCCTGCTCGCCAGCGGCGCGCGGCTCGAGCTCTCGGTGCGCGATGACGGCGGCGGCTTCGATGTCGCGGCGGCGCGGCGGCGCGCCGCGGCAGGCGCGAGCCTCGGGCTCGCCGGCATGGAGGAGCGCGTGGCGCTGGCAGGCGGCTCCTTCGAGCTGCGCTCGGCGCCCGGACAAGGCACCGTATTGCTGGCATCATTCCCGCTCGAGCCGAGAGAGAAGGCGGAAGCCGCCTGATGTCGTCGTCGCCGATCCGGGTCGTACTTGCCGATGACCACGCGCTGGTGCGCGCGGGCATCCGCTCGCTTCTTGGCGCGATGCACGACGTCCAGGTGGTAGGCGAAGCGGCAAGCGGCGAGGAGGCGCTCCAGCTCGCCGAGCGCGAGCGCCCGGACGTCATCCTGATGGACATCGCCATGAAGGGGATTACCGGGCTCGAGGCGGCGGCGAGGGTGCGCGAACGGCAGCCCGAGGTGCGGGTGGTGATCCTGTCGATGCATTCCGGCGAGGAATATGTGCTGCAGGCGCTTCGCGCCGGCGCTGTCGGCTACCTTCTCAAGGACGCGGCCACCGGCGAGCTCGAGCTGGCGCTGCGCAGCGTGTTGCGCGGCGAGAGCTGGCTGAGCCCCGCCGTATCGCGGCAGGTGGTAGCGGGCTATGCGCAGCACCTGGGCGGCGAAGTCGGCCCCGACGTGCTCACCGCGCGGCAGCGCGAAGTGCTGAAGCTCGTTGCGGCCGGGAAGAGCACGAAGGAAATCGCCTTTCTGCTCAACCTCTCGGTGAAGACGGTGGAGACGCACCGCGCGCAGATCATGGAGCGCCTGGGCATCCGCGATGTGGCCGGGCTGGTGCGCTATGCCTTGCGCACGGGCCTCGTGCCGCCCGAAGGCTGACAAAGTTTTTCAGGCGCTGTCCACTAGTTCACGCGCACTCAGGGATTCCCTAATTTGAAATGAGGAACATCCCGATACCGCCCGTGCGCAGAGCCCCCTACCCTCGCAGCATGACCCCAGAGCGCACCCGGCGCATCGCGATCGCCGATGACAGCCCGGCATTTGCCGCCGCCGCGGCCGACTACATCGCGAGCCTGCCGGGCTACGGACTGGCCGGCACGGTGCACGCGGTTTCACAGGCGCTGACGCTGGTCGAAAATGCGCTTCCTGATGTGCTGTTGCTCGGCTTGGGCCTGTCGCCGGCCCGCAGTCTCGACATCTTGCGGCGCGTTAAGGCCTGTCCCGGCGCGCCGGCGGTCGTTGCCATGACGCTGTTCCACACACCGGAGGCGGCCGCCGAGGCGAGGCGCGCGGGCGCCGATGCGCTCGTCGGCAAGGAAGCCTTCGTCTCCGGATTGACCGCCGCGCTGGCGCGGCTTTTCCCCGCCTAGCCGCCGCGCTGCCTCTCCAGGCGGCGGGCGAATACCGTCATTTCCCTTTCCGCCTGCCTGTCGCCTTTGCGCTTTGCCGCTTCGACGCCGCGCCGGTAAGCCTCCAGCGCTTCATCGCTGCGGCCGGCGTCGGCGAGCGCCTTGCCGAGCGCTTTCCAAGCCGCCGAGTACAGCGGATCCTTCGCCACCGAGTCGCGCAGATAGCCGATCGCGCGCTCGTGCTCACCGGCCTTCGCGTACTGCACGCCCAGCGAAAAGCGCAGCAGCGCACCATCGCGCGGGGTGCCGAGCAGCTTCTCAAGGTCGGAAATCATTAGGCTAAGATACCCGCCATGAAGACCGCGATCCAGACGCGCGACGCGCCCGAGGCGATCGGCACCTATTCGCAGGCGATTCGAGCGGACGACACCGTGTACCTGTCGGGCCAGATCGGTCTCGACCCGGCGACCATGCAGCTGGCCGAGGGCATCGACGGCCAGACCCACCGGGTGTTCCGCAACCTGGCGGCCGTCGCCGCCGCAGCCGGCTGCAGCCTCGACCAGGCCGTGCGCATGACGGTCTACCTGACGGATCTTGCGCACTTCGCGCGCGTCAACGAGATCATGGCGCAGTACGTGCGCGAGCCGTTCCCGGCGCGCGCCGCGATCGGCGTGTCCGGACTGCCGCGCGGCGCGCTGGTCGAGATCGACGCCAACCTGCATTCGGGGTGAAGCCCAGCAAGCACGACAGGCTCGGGCTGCGCTCGCGCCTCGACATTGTGCTTCACCTGCCGCTGCGCTACGAGGACTGGACGGTGCTGACCGCACCGGACAGCGCGCCGCCCGGAAAGGCGGTGCTGGTCGAGGCGAAGATCGAGCGGGCCGAGGTCGCCTACCGGCCGCGTCGCCAGCTGATCGTGCACGCCGACGGCGTGGCGCTGCGCTTTTTCAATTTCTACGGCAGCCAGCTGAAGCAGTTCCAGCGCGCGGCTCAGGAAGGCTTGCGCGTGCGGGCCTTCGGCGAAGTACGCGGCGGCTGGTTCGGCGCCGAGATGGCGCATCCGCGCTACAGCCTCGTGCGCGAGGGCGAAACTCTGCCGGAGGGCCTGACGCCGATCTATCCGACGACCGCCGGGCTCGCGCAAGCGGAATTGCGCGCGCGGATCCTCGATGCGCTGGACGCCGGGCCGCTGGAGGACACCCTGCCCGGGCCGCTGCGCAGCCGCTACGCCTTGGCCGGATTCAGCGACGCCGTGCGGCTTCTGCACAGGCCGCTGCCCGCCAGCGATACGGCGGCGGCGTGGCGGCGCGTGAAATTCGACGAGCTCCTCGCGCAGCAGCTGTCGATGCGCTTTGCGTACCAGAAGCGCCGCTCCCGCCAGGCGCCCGCATTGAAGACAAACGGTGCTCTCCTCAGGTCTTTCCTGAAGAATCTGCCTTTCACGCTGACCCGCGCACAGACGCGCGCCATGAACGAAGTGCTGCGCGATGTATCGGAACAACACCCGATGCAGAGGCTTCTGCAAGGCGACGTCGGCAGCGGCAAGACGATCGTCGCCGCGATCGCCTGCCTCGCCGCGGCGGACGCCGGCTGGCAGGCCGCGGTGATGGCGCCGACCGAGATCCTGTCGGAGCAGCATTTGCGCAAGTTCGGCGAATGGCTTGCACCTCTCGGCCTGAGGATCGCCTGGTTGCATGGGGCATTAACGAAAAAGCAGAAAGCGGAGGCGGTCAAGGCTCAGGTCGTCATCGGTACTCATGCCCTGGTGCAAGAAGGCGTCGAGTTCGCCCGTCTCGGCCTCGCCGTGGTCGATGAGCAGCACCGCTTCGGCGTGCAGCAGCGGCTGACGCTGCGGCGCAAAGGCGACGAGGTCGTGCCCCACCAATTGATGATGAGCGCGACGCCGATCCCGCGGACGCTGTCGATGACCTACTACGCCGATCTCGACGTCTCGGTGATCGACGAGCTGCCGCCGGGGCGCCGTGCGGTGGCGACCCGGCTCGTTTCCGCGGCGCGGCGCGGCGAAGTGCTGGCGCGCATCCGCGACGCCTGCGCCGAAGGGCAACAGGCG
The DNA here is from genome assembly GCA_035476235.1 of Burkholderiales bacterium. GTDB lineage: Bacteria > Pseudomonadota > Gammaproteobacteria > Burkholderiales > SG8-39 > SCGC-AG-212-J23. The sequence goes on along the minus strand of DATILQ010000150.1, from coordinate 22,421 downwards.
TACTGGGTCTGCCCGGTCATCGAAGAATCCAAGGAAGGCGATGTGCAAACTGCGCTCGACACGTACGGCAAGCTGAAAGGAGAACTCAAATCAATTCACGTTGGCTTGCTCCATGGCCGGATGTCGCCCGCAGAAAAGGCCGCCGCGATGAAAGGATTCTGCGACGGAAAAACGCAGCTGCTCGTCTGTACCACGGTGGTCGAGGTCGGCGTTGATGTGCCGAATGCCTCGCTGATGGTGATCGAGAGCGCCGAGCGCTTCGGCCTCGCGCAGCTGCACCAGCTGCGCGGCCGCGTCGGCCGCGGCGCGCGCGACAGCACTTGCATCCTGCTGTTCGGCGGCCCGCTCTCCGCCGGCGCCCGCGAACGCTTGAAGGTGATTTTTGAGAATGCGGATGGCTTCGAAATCGCGCGCCGCGACCTGGCGCTGCGCGGCCCCGGCGAGTATCTCGGCGAGCGCCAGAGCGGAGTGCCGCTGCTGCGCTTTGCCGACATTGAGCGCGACGAGGATCTCGTGCGCGCCGCGCGCGAGGCGGCCGGCGAGTTGATCAGCAGCGATCCCGAGGCGGCGCGCGCGCACGTCGCGCGCTGGCTGGGATCGAGGCAGGACCTGACCTACGCGTGAGTTATGCTTCCGGCATGGATCGCGCGTTCATCGCCAGGCGCCTGGATGCCTATGAGCGGCTGATCCGGCTCGACAAGCCGATCGGCACGCTGCTCCTGCTCTGGCCGACGCTGTGGGCGGTGTGGCTTGCCTCGCACGGAGCGCCCCGGCTCGACATCGTCCTGATCTTCGTCGTCGGCACGCTGCTCATGCGCTCGGCCGGCTGCGCGGTCAACGACTACGCCGATCGCAGCTTCGATCCGCAGGTGGAGCGCACGCGCGCGCGGCCGCTCGCCGCGGGGGAGATTGAGCCGCGGGAGGCGCTGGTCGTAGCGGCGCTGCTCGCGCTGGCCGCGTTTGCCTTGGTGCTGTTTCTGAATTGGAGCGCGATCCTGCTGTCGTTCGTGGCGGTCGCGATCGCTGCCAGCTACCCGTTCACCAAGCGCTTCTTCGCGCTGCCCCAGGCCTATCTCGGCATCGCGTTCGGCTTCGGCATCCCGATGGCCTATGCCGCGATCCAGAACCGGCTGCCCGCGGAATGCTGGCTGCTGCTCGCCGCGAACGTGTTCTATTCGTTCGCCTACGATACCGAGTACGCGATGGTCGATCGTGAGGACGACGCAAGACTCGGCCTTCGCACCTCGGCGCTCACGCTCGGGCGCTGGGACCTCGCCGCCGTCATGGCCAGCTATGCCGCCATGGCTGCGACCCTGGCGGTGCTCGGCGTGATGCTGCGACTGGGCTGGCCGTATTACGCAGGTCTGGCCGTCGCCGGCGCGATGATGGTCTATCATTGGTTCCTGATCCGCGGCCGCACCCGGGAGGGCTGCTTCAAGGCCTTCCGCCACAACAACTGGGTCGGCGGCGCGATCTTCGCCGGAATCGTCTTGAGCTACTCCTTCAATCAGCCGTGGCGATGAGCGACGCCGGCCCGGCGATCACACGCTTCGATTTTGCGGCCGGCGGCCTGCGCGGGACGCATCTGACGCTTTATCCGAACTGCCTCGTGCACCGCGGCTACGCGCATCTCGAGACGCTGCCGCTCGCCAGCATAGCCTCGGTGCGCGTGGCGTTCGAGCGCGATGAGCGCAAGCTCGGCTGGGGCGCCGCCCTGGTGATCATCGCGCTCCTGCTGCTCGGCCTCGCCGCGCCGCTTGCCGCGTTCGCCGGCGGCGCCGCGGCGGAGCTCGCGGCGGGTGGGACGCAGGGCGTGGGGCGCGCGCTGCAGGGCTTTTTCCGGGTGGTCGAGACGCTGGCCAATGTGCTGCCATTGCTCGCCATGCTGGTGGTGCTCGGCGGCATCGCGCTGGGGGTGCTCGGCTGGCTGGGCAGCACCACGCTCACGCTGACGCTCGCCGGGGTCGAACGGGTGTACCCGATCCGCGGCCGCGATCCCCGCTTGCTGGATTTCGCCGAGGCGCTCAGCGAGCGGGTCGTGGCCTGCGTGATGGTTCTCAGGCGGTGAGCTACTCGGACCTGAGAGAATTCCTTTCGCAGCTGGAAGCGAAGGGTCAGCTCAAGCGCATCGGCGCGCAAGTCTCCCCGCGGCTCGAGATGACCGAGATCTGCGATCGCGTGCTGCGCGCCGGCGGCCCGGCGCTGCTCTTCGAGCGGCCCGCCGGGCATGACATCCCGGTGCTCGCCAATCTTTTCGGCAGCGTCGCGCGCATTGCCGCGGCGATGGGCGTCGAGCGCCCGAGCGAGCTGCGCGAGGTCGGCAAGCTGCTCGCGTACTTGAAGGAGCCCGAGCCGCCCAAGGGCCTGCGCGACCTGTGGGAGAAATTCCCGCTCTTCAAGAAGGTGCTCGACATGGCGCCGAAGGAGCGCTCCTCGGCGCCGTGCTACGAGATCGTGCGCGAAGGAAACGACGTCGATCTCGCGCGCCTGCCGGTCCAGCACTGCTGGCCCGGCGACGCCGGGCCGCTCATCACCTGGGGCCTGACCGTCACGCGCGGTCCCCAGAAGAAGCGGCAGAACCTCGGCATCTACCGCCAGCAGGTGATCGGCCGAAACCGCGTCATCGTGCGCTGGCTCGCGCATCGCGGCGGTGCGCTCGACTTCCGCGATCACCAGCTCGCCAGCTCCGCCGCCCCGTTCCCGGTGGCCGTGGCGCTTGGCGCCGACCCGGCGACGATGCTCGCTGCGGTGACGCCGGTGCCCGATACGCTCGGCGAATACCAGTTCGCCGGGCTGCTGCGTGGCGCGCGCACCGAGCTCGTGAAATGCCTGGGCAGCGATCTGCAGGTGCCGGCCAGCGCGGAGATCGTGCTGGAAGGCGTGATCCATCCCGGCGAGACCGCGGACGAAGGCCCGCACGGCGACCATACCGGCTACTACAACGAGGTCGAGCGCTTCCCCGTGCTGACCGTAGAGCGCCTTGCCATGCGTCGCTCGCCGATCTATCACTCGACCTATACGGGGAAGCCGCCCGACGAGCCGGCCATGCTCGGCGTCGCGCTGAACGAGTTGTTCGTGCCCTTGCTGACCAAGCAGTTCCCCGAGATCGTCGACTTCCATCTACCGCCGGAGGGCTGCTCGTACCGGCTCGCGGTGGTGAGCATGAGGAAGCAGTACCCCGGGCACGCCAAGCGCGTGATGTTCGGCATCTGGAGCTTCCTGCGGCAGTTCATGTACACCAAGTTCATCGTCGTCTGCGACGACGACATCGACGTACGCGACTGGAAAGAAGTCATCTGGGCCATCACCACGCGGGTGGATCCGGCGCGCGACAGCCTGATCGCGGAGAACACGCCGATCGATTACCTCGACTTCGCCAGCCCGGTCGCGGGGCTCGGCTCGAAAATGGGCATCGACGCCACGGCGAAATGGCCGGGCGAGACGGCGCGGCGCTGGGGCCGGCCGATCGTCATGGACCCGGGGGTGAAACGCCGCGTTGACTCGCTGTGGAGGGAGCTGGGTCTGTAATTTAGAGATAGCTCTTGAAACGGCCGCGGTTTGGCACTATTATTAGCACTCGCCCAGGTTGAGTGCTAATCTGCGCTCAGGGTCCGTAAATTCCGGCTTGCATGAACGCAAGCCATTGTAATACATCAATTTTTATATGGGGAGTTCCGCGTGAAAATCCGTCCGTTGCATGACCGCGTGATCGTCAAGCGCATCGAAGAGGAGCGCCGATCCGCAGGTGGAATCGTCATTCCTGACACCGCCGCCGAGAAGCCTGACCAGGGCGAGATCGTCGCCGTGGGCAAGGGCAAGAAGGATGACTCGGGCAAGCTGATCCCGCTCGACGTCAAGCCCGGCGACCGAGTGCTGTTCGGCAAATACTCCGGGCAGACCGTCAAGGTCAAGGGCGACGAACTGCTCGTGATGCGCGAGGAAGACATCATGGGCGTCATCGAAGGCGCATAAGCGCCAGCGAATTTCGAATACAGGAGAAGCAACAATGCCAGCAAAAGAAGTCCGTTTCCACGAAAGCGCGCGCGCCAAGATGGTCCATGGGTTGAACATCCTGGCCGACGCCGTGAAAGTGACGCTGGGGCCGAAGGGCCGCAACGTCGTGCTAGAGCGCTCGTTCGGCGCGCCGACCGTCACCAAGGACGGCGTCTCGGTCGCCAAGGAAATCGAGCTGAAGGACAAGTTCGAGAACATGGGCGCGCAGATGGTGAAGGAAGTCGCCTCCAAGACCTCCGACGTGGCCGGTGACGGCACCACGACCGCGACGGTGCTTGCCCAGGCAATCGTGCGCGAGGGCATGAAGTTCGTCGCCTCCGGCATGAACCCGATGGACCTGAAGCGCGGCATCGACAAGGCCGTGCTCGGCGTGGTCGAGGAGCTGAAGAAGATTTCCAAGCCCTGCACCACCTCCAAGGAGATCGCGCAGGTCGGCGCCATCTCGGCCAACGCCGATGCCGACATCGGCAAGATCATCTCCGACGCGATGGACAAGGTCGGCAAGGAAGGCGTGATCACCGTCGAGGACGGCAAGTCGCTCGAGAACGAGCTCGACCTCGTCGAGGGCATGCAGTTCGACCGCGGCTATCTCTCGCCCTACTTCATCAACAATCCCGAGAAGCAGATCTGCGTGCTCGAGGATCCGTACATCCTGCTGTACGACAAGAAGATCTCGTCGATCCGCGAGCTGCTGCCGATCCTCGAGCAGGTCGCCAAGGCCGGCAAGCCGCTGCTGCTCATCGCCGAGGAAGTCGAGGGCGAGGCGCTCGCCACGCTGGTAGTGAACAACATCCGCGGCATCCTGAAGACTTGCGCCGTGAAGGCGCCGGGCTTCGGCGACCGCCGCAAGGCGATGCTCGAAGACATGGCCGTTCTCGCCGGCGGCACGGTGATCAGCGAGGAGCTCGGCCTCAAGCTCGAGAACGCCACGCTGAAGGACCTCGGCCGCGCGAAGAAGGTCGAGGCCGGCAAGGAAAACACCACCATCATCGACGGCGCGGGCGAGAAGAAGCTGATCGAGGCCCGCGTGAAGCAGATCCGCGTGCAGATCGAAGAGGCGACCAGCGATTACGACAAGGAGAAGCTGCAGGAGCGCGTGGCGAAGCTCGCCGGCGGCGTGGCGGTGATCAAGGTCGGGGCCGCGACCGAAGTCGAGATGAAGGAAAGAAAGGCGCGCGTCGAGGACGCGCTGCATGCGACCCGCGCCGCGGTCGAGGAGGGAATCGTCCCCGGCGGCGGCGTTGCGTTCATCCGCGCGCGCCAGGTGCTCGAAGGCAAGCTCAAGGGCGACAACCACGACCAGGAAGCCGGCATCAAGATCGTGATGAAGGCGCTCGAAGAGCCGCTGCGCATCATCGTCGACAACGCCGGCGCGGAGCCCTCGGTGGTGCTCAACAAGGTGCTCGAGAACAAGGGCAACTTCGGCTTCAATGCGCAGACCGAGGAGTTCGGCGATCTCGTGCAGATGGGCGTGATCGACCCGACCAAGGTCGCTCGCACCGCGCTGCAGAACGCGTCGTCCGTTGCCGGCCTGATGCTCACCACCGACGCGATGGTCGCGGAGCTGGTGGAAGAGAAGAAAGGCGGCGGCGGCCACGGCCACGGCATGCCCGACATGGGCGGCATGGGCGGCATGGACATGTAATTTCTGCCGTAGCGAAGTAAAGGGAAAGGGCCCGCAAGGGCCCTTTTCTTTTGTGCTTGATATAATCCGCGCCTTCCAAAAAGCGCGGTTCCTGTTACGCCGCGCTGGGCACGGCCAAGTAGCTCAGTTGGTAGAGCAGAGGACTGAAAATCCTTGTGTCGGTGGTTCGATTCCGCCCTTGGCCACCAAACAACTCAAGCTAACGCGGTCTCTTGAATAGGGCGCCCAAAAGTATGCCTCGGAGCGCTACCTCCAAGAGGAGACTCATCAAGAGCCAGCGGATAGAAAGCAGGGCACGCATCGATCGGTTTAACGATCACGATATCCTCTGGGAGGACAGGCGGGCACGCCGCGCACGAAAGTTGACAACGCTTGGCCACCAACAGCTTCACTCGATTTTGATGTTCGCGTTGCGGATGATCGAGCCGTAGCGCTCCTGCTGCTGCTGCATGAATGCGGCCATGTCCCCTGGTGAGCTCGACAACGGGTCGAGACCCAGCGGGACGAACCGCTCCTTCAGCTCGTTCGATTGCACCGCTTTCTGGATTTCGTCCGACAGGCGCGCCACGATGTCGCGGGGCGCGCCGCGAGGCGCGGCGTAGCCGATCCAGCCGCCGATGTCGAAACCCGGCAGGTCAGCGGCCTCGGCGAGCGGTGGCACGTCCGGCAGCGCGGCGCTGCGGGTGGCGAAGCTGACGCCGAAGGTCTTGAGGCGTCCGGATTTCACGTGCGCAGCCGTGGCGGTGACGGTTTCGAGGGTGTACGCGATCTGCCCGTTGATCACGTCGGTGAGCGCGGGCGCGCTTCCCTTGTAGGGCACGTGGCGCGCCTTGATTTGCGCCATCGAGTTGAAGAGCTCGACGATGAGATGCGCGGTGGCGCCCGTGCCGGAGGAGGAGAACGCGTACTGGTCGGGGTTCGCGCGCAGCAGGGTGATGAACTCCTTCGCGTTGGCGGCCGGAAAAGAAGGGCTCGTCACCAGGGCGAAGGGCGTCAGCGCGATCAGGCTCGCCGGCGAGAAGTCCTTGATAGGGTCGTACGGGACCTTCTGCAGGTTGGGCATGATGGAGAGCGGCCCGCTAGAGGCGGCGAGCAGGGTATAGCCGTCGGGCGCGCTCTTCGCCGCAGCTTCCGAGCCGATCAAGCCGCCGGCGCCGGGCTTGTTGTCGATGACGAAAGGCTGCCCGAGGGAGTCCTGCAGCTTCTGCGCGACGAGCCGCGCGGCGATATCGGTGGCCTGTCCCGGCGGCCAGGGCACGATGACCCTGACCGACCTGCTCGGGTAGTTCTGCGCGCAGGCCAGGCCCGCAAACAAAAGCGACGCGAGCAGTGCCGAGAACGTTCTCATGCTGCCTAGCGGCTGCGCCCCCCGGTATCGCAGACGGCAGTCCAGACGCCGTCGTTGAGCTCGATATCGCTGACCAGCACCGCGCCGAACTGCACCAGGTCGCGCACCTTTTCATCCACCGCTTCGCGCGTCGGTCCGGTGATGATGCGCATCAGCCCCGCCACCTCGACCTTGCAGGCCGCCACGTTCACCTTCGGGTTGGTGCACGAGGCCATCCATTTGTCGCCCACCTGGGTGATGTGCGAGATCACCTCGGCACCGCCCCTGGCGAGCCGGTCCAGCGCTTCTTCGACCGCCGCCTTGCTGGACCCGGACACGATCAGGTTCGCTCCGGCCTCGAAGATCCTGGCCGGCGCTGCGGTGCTTTTTTCGCTGCGCGCTTTCCTGGCGCCGCGCTCGACGATGGGTGAATCCTCGGTGGAAAAGAGGTCGAGGTTGGTCTCGTCCGGGTCGGAGGCGCGAGGGCCCTTGCTGCGCCGCGGGGTGTCGGCCGAGCGCTCGAGGCGGGCACCCTCGGCAACCGCATACACCTCATGCTCGCGCACGTGCTTGTCGGTGCGGGTGCCAAGGTCGCTGAACAGGCTCGCATAGTCCCGCGAAAGGCGCGACACCACCTCGTAAAAGGAGCGCGAGGCAAGCAATTGCCCGGACTTGGCAAAGCTCATCACCCGCTGCGCCACGTTGATGCCGTCGCCCAGGATGTTCATCTGCGCGTTGATGTCCCAGACCAGCCTGACCGGCCCCAGGTTGATCCCCATGCGCGCCGAGAGAATGTCGGGCGGGAGCGAGGCGATGTTTTTGCGCACAGCGATTCCCACGGAGAGAGCGTCCTCCGGGTCGCCGAGGAAGGCGATCGCGGCGCCGTCGCCGGTGTCGAGCACGATGAAGTCGCGTGGCGGCACGGGCTCCAGGGCGCGCGCGAGGAGCTCGTTGAACGTCTGCTTCATGTGCTGCTGGTCGCCCACCGAGCGCTTCGAATAGTCGACGATATCCAGGAACATGACGCTGCAGACCAGCGTGCGGATGGTGGTTTCAGCCATCAGGCGCGCTCCGCGATGAGCACCACGTTGGACCCCCCGAAGGCGAAGGAATTGGACATCACCGCGCGCGGCGGGGCGATGCGCTCGGCGCGCAGCGGCACGTGGCGCACGCGGCAGGCCGGGTCGGGCTGCTCGAGAAAGGCGGTCGGTGCGAGGACGCCCTTCTCGAGGGCGAGAAGCGCCACCGCGAACTCGAGCGCTCCGGCGCCGCCGAGCAGGTGGCCGTGCAGCGACTTGGTCGAGCTGACCGGCACGTCGTTGGCGGCGGCGCCGAACACGACGTTGATCGCCTCGGCCTCGACGACGTCGCCGACCGCGGTCGCGGTGCCGTGGGCGTTGATGTAGCCGATCGCGTTGGGCTCGAGACCCGCTTCGATGAGCGCCTCGCGCATTGCGCGGACTTGCCCGTCCCGGTCCGGCCGCGACATATGCGCCGCGTCGCAGGAGTTGCCGTACGCGGTCAGAAGCGCGTGGATCGGCGCGCCCCGCGCGCGCGCCCGCGACTCTTCTTCGAGCACGAATGCCGCCGCGCCCTCGCCGAGCACCAGGCCAGCGCGGCGCTTGTCGAACGGCTTGCAGCTCGCGGCCGGATCGGCGGCATCAGCGGGGGCGAGCGTTCGCAGAGCCTGCCACGCGGCGAGAGTGCCCGGCGTCAGCAGCGCTTCGGAGCCGCCGGCGACGATCGCGTCGGCGCGACCCGCCACGATGGTGCGCATCGCTTCGCCGAGCGCCATGGCCGAGGATGAGCACGCGGTCGAGAAATTGGCGAACGGCCCGCGCAGGCCGTGCCGCACGGCGACGTTCGAGCCGGCGGCGTTGTTCATCGCCATCACCACGGTCAGCGGGCGCACGCGCCACTCCCCGGTGCCGTAGACGTGCTTGTAGGCGCTCTCGAGCGTATGCGCGCCCCCCATGCCGGTGCCCCAGTACACGCCGATGCGGTCGCGGTCTGCCGCCGACAGATCCAGGCGGCTCGCGGCGAGCGCCTGGGCCGCGGCGGCCAGCGCGAACTGCGACACGCGGTCGATATTGACCGCCTCGGCTTCGTTGAACAGCGGCGCAGGATTCCAGTCGACCAGTGCGCCGACCTGCACGCCCGAGCCTTGCGTCAGGCTTTCGGGCAGGCGGCGGATGCCGGAGCGCCCTTCCGCGAGCGCCGCGTGGAATTCGGCCAGCGATTTACCGAGGGGGGAAACGACGCCAGCCCCGGTAACCGCGACGCGGCGCGCGGCCATCCTCGATCGGCTCAACCCTTGCCGGCGGCGGCGAGGGCGTCGACGACGTGACGCTCGAGGTCGGCGAGCGTTTTGATGCCCTTCAGGTTCTCGTCGGAAACGCTGACGCCGAACTCCTCCTCGACCTTGAACATGAACTCGATGAAGCTGAGCGAATCGATGCCCAGCGTATCGAGCTGCACATGCGGGTCGAGGCTCTTCGGGTCGATCGAGAACTCCTTCGCGGCGAGATCCTGGATGCGGGCGAGCGTGCTCATGCGGAGGGCATTATAGCGCCTATAATTTACGGACTTACGCTCGCTCCGCTCCGCGCCGTGCCACTTTATGCTCTCGGCCTGAACCATCAGACAGCTCCGCTCGCGGTACGCGAGCGCGTGGTGTTCCACGTCGAGCGCCTGCGCGAGGCGCTCGCCGAGATGAAGCGCGGCCTCGCCCAGGAAGCGGCGATCCTCTCGACGTGCAATCGCACCGAGCTGTACGTCTCGAGCGAGCAACCGCAGGCCGTCGCCGCCTGGCTCGCGCAGTACCACCGCTTGGGCCCCGGCGAGCTCGCCTCGTACCTTTATACCTTCCACAAGGAACAGGCGGTGCGTCATGCGTTCCGGGTCGCTTCGGGCCTGGACTCGATGGTGCTCGGCGAGCCCCAGATCCTCGGCCAGATGAAGGAAGCGGCGCGCGCCGCCGAGTCGGCCGGCACACTGGGCACGGTGCTGCACAAGCTCTTCCAGCGCTCGTTTGCCGTCGCCAAGGAAGTGCGCTCGACTACTCGCGTGGGCGCAAACAGCGTTTCCATGGCCACTGCGGCCGTGAAGCTCGCGGCCCGCATCTTCCCGAGCCTGAAGGATCAGAACGTGCTGTTTATCGGTGCCGGCGAAATGGTCGAGCTGTGCGCGACGCACTTCGCCGCGCAGGGCCCGGCGCGCCTCACCGTCGCGAACCGCACGCTCGAGCGCGCGGCGCGTCTCGCGCACCGCTTCAACGGCCGCTCGATCGAGCTGAAGTCGCTGGCCGAGCACCTGCACGAACACGACATCGTCGTCTCCTGCACCGCCTCTTCGCTGCCGATCCTCGGCAAGGGACTGGTCGAGCGCGCGCTGCGCGCGCGGCGCCGTCGCCCCATGTTCATGGTCGATCTCGCCGTGCCGCGCGACATCGAGCCCGAGGTGGGCGAGCTCGACGACGTATTCCTCTATACGGTGGACGACCTGGCGGAGATCGTGTCGCTCAACCTCGATGCGCGCCGCTCGGCGGTCGACCAGGCCGAGGCGATCATCGAGTCGCAGGTCGGCCAGTTCATGCACTGGATGCAGGCGCGCGACAACGTGCCGCTGATCCGCGCGCTGCGCGAGCACGCCGAGCACGCGCGGCGCGGCGAGGTAGAGCGGGCGCTTAAGCTGCTGCAGCGCGGCGAGGACGCGGCACGCGTGCTCGAATCGTTGTCGCAGGCTCTCACCAACAAGCTGATGCACGGCCCCACGCAGGCGCTGAACGACGCTGCCGGCGACGAGCGCCGCGCCCTCGCCGATGCGCTGGCGCGCCTGTTCCGCGTCAAGTGAAGCCGACGCTGCGCACCAAGCTCGACAGCCTGGTCGGGCGCCTGCAGGACCTCAACGGCTTGCTGGCCGCGGAGGGCGCGACGCGGGACCTGCAGCAGTTCAGGAAGCTCTCGCGGGAGCATTCCGAGCTGACCGGCATCGCCGCGCTCTACGAGCGGTTCCGCCAGGCGGAGCGCGATGCCGAGGCCGCCAGGGAGATGGCCGCCGACGCCGCGATGAGGTCGTTTGCCGACGATGAGCTCAAGGCGGCGCGCGCGAGCATGGAGAAGCTCGAGGCCGATCTGCAGAACGCGCTGCTGCCCAGGGACCCGAACGACGAGCGCAATATCTTCCTCGAGATCCGCGCCGGCGCCGGCGGCGACGAGTCGGCGCTGTTCGCCGCCGACCTGTTCCGCATGTATACGCGCTATGCCGAGCGGCAGGGCTGGCAGGCCGAGATCATCTCGGAGAGCCCCTCGGAGCTGGGCGGCTACAAGGAAGTGATCGCGAAGATCGTCGGCCAGGGCGCCTACTCCAGGCTCAAGTTCGAGTCCGGCGGGCATCGCGTGCAGCGCGTTCCGCAGACCGAAGCGCAGGGCCGCATCCATACCTCGGCGTGCACCGTGGCCGTCCTTCCGGAAGCCGATGCGCTCGACGAGGTCGTGCTGAATCCCGCCGAGCTGCGCATCGATACCTTCCGCGCCTCGGGCGCCGGCGGCCAGCACGTCAACAAGACCGAGTCCGCGATCCGCGTCACCCATCTGCCGACCGGGATCGTGGTCGAGTGCCAGGACTCGCGCTCGCAGCACAAGAACCGCGAGAAGGCGCTCGGCGTGCTCGCGGCGCGCATCCGCGACAAGCAGCTGCGCGAGCAGCAGGCCAAGACTGCCTCGACGCGCAAGCTCCTGATCGGCTCGGGCGACCGCTCCGGGCGCATCCGCACCTACAACTTTCCGCAAGGCCGCGTCACCGACCACCGCATCAACCTCACGCTCTACAAGATCGACCGCATCATGGACGGCGAGCTCGACGAGCTGATCGGCGCGCTCTCGGCCGAGCAGCAGGCCGAGCAGCTCGCCCAGCTGACCGAAGAAGCGGCTTGACGGTACAAGAAGCGCTCGGCGCCAGCGGGATCGACTCGCGCGAAGCGCGCCTGCTTCTCGCCGAGGCCGCGGGATTCTCCCAGGCCAGCGTGCTGGCGTATCCGGAACGCGCGCTTCCGTCCGACGTGGAAAAAAGATTTCTCGAGTTCACGCTTCGCCGCAGCAACGGAGAACCCGTGGCCTACATCGTCGGCCACCAGGAGTTCTACGGCCTCGATCTCATCGTCAACCCGGCAGTCCTGATACCGCGGCCCGAAACCGAGCTGCTGGTCGATCTGGCGCTCGAGCGCGAGTTCTCATCCGTGGTCGACCTGGGCACCGGCTGCGGAGCGATTGCGCTGGCGATCAAGCGCCAGCGGCCGCAGGCTCGCGTGGTGGCAGTCGAGGCGAGCGCCGCTGCACTGGTCGTTGCACAACGCAACGCGGTTAAGCACGGCCTGGAGATCGAATTCCGGCACGGACGCTGGCTCGAGCCGCTGGCGGGCGAGCGCTTCGACCTCATCGTGGCCAACCCGCCCTATGTCACGGCAAACGACCACCACTTGGTGCAATTGCACTTCGAGCCGATGGATGCCCTCATCGGCGGAAGCGATGGCCTTGATGGGATCAGGGAAATCGCCCGGGCGGCGGCGGGCCATCTCGTGACAGGAGGGCGACTGCTGCTCGAGCACGGCATGGGGCAGGAGCGGGCGGTCCGCGAGCTGCTCGATCTGGCTGGACTTGAAGAGATCGAGAATTGGCCCGATCTGGCACGGATCCCCAGAGTCACGGGCGGAAAGGTAAAATGACCGGCATGGATATCCAACAGCGAATCAGGGATCAGGTCACGGGCCATCCCGTCGTGCTCTACATGAAGGGCACCCCGCAGTTCCCGCAGTGCGGCTTCTCGCAGCTCGCGATCCAGATCCTGGGCGCCTGCGGTGTGCACAATCCCTACACCGTCGACGTGCTCGCAGACGCGCAGATCCGCCAAGGCGTCAAGGAGTACGCCAACTGGCCGACGATCCCGCAGCTCTACGTCAACGGCGAATTCGTCGGCGGCTCGGACATCATGCGCGAGATGTACCAGTCCGGCGAGCTGCAGAAGCTAATCCAGGAAGCCAAGCAGCAGGCGTAGCGTCTGCTCCACCTGCCCGAGGTAGCCGCCGCCGAAGAGGTTCAGGTGGTTGAGCAGGTGGTATAGATTGTAAAGGTGTTTGCGTTGCCGGTATCCGCTCTCTAGCGGGTAGTTTTCGTTATAAGAAGCATAGAACGCCGGCGGAAATCCTCCGAAGAGCTCCGTCATGGCAAGGTCGGCTTCACGATCCCCGTAATACACGGCCGGGTCGAAAACCACCGGGTCGCCGGCTGCAAAGCCCGCATTGCCGCGCCATAGGTCGCCGTGGAGCAGCGAGGGCGCAGGCCGGTGCCCTTCGAGCAGATCCTTGAGAGGAAAATCCTCGATGTCGAAGCCGTTTTTCCTTGCCAGCGCCAATTGCGGGCGCAGTCGGCGCTCCTGCCAGAACGTTCCCCAGTCGTCGCACCAGCCGTTCTGCTGCGGCGTCGCGCCGATATAGTTGTCGCGATGCCAGCCGAAGCGCGGCCCGGCGTGGCGATGCGCCGTGGCGAGCATCCTGCCCAGCGCGGCGAAGTCGCCCTTGGACTGCAGCTCGAGATACTCGAGAACAAGAAAGGCCTGCTTGCCGTCCACGCCCTGCGAGACCACCTCGGGTACGCGCAACCCTGCTGACTTGAGCGCTTGCAGCCCTTCGGCTTCCGCCGCGAAAGCGTCGGCGCGGGCGGCGCTGCCCGTCTTCACGAAACGCTGCACTCAGACCGACAGGCGCAGGTTCGCCATCGACAGGCGATCGAGCAGGATCTGCATGAAAGCGCGGTCGAACTTGGCGCGGCAGCCCTCTGACGCCTGCGCCAGATTCTGCGTCGGCACCGAGATGATGTCGGCATCGCTCGCCACGGTGATGTCGGCGCCGCGCGGGGCGCGGTCCCTGTGCGAGAGGTACGCCATTTCGCCGAACGGTTCGCCGGCGCCCAGCAGGTTGAGAAGCCTGCCGTTCTTGGTCACCTTCACCTGGCCGCGCGCGAGGATGCAGAAGAAATCGCCAGGCTCGCCCTCCTTCATCAGAGCCTCGCCCTCGGCGACCTGCCGCCAGGTGGAGATGCGGGCGACTTCCCACAGCTCCGCGTCGGAAAAATTCTGGAAGAACGGCAGCTTGCGCAGCGTGTCGAACTTGTCGGTATCGGCGAAAGGCGCGCCCGTCTGGCCACGCTGGTAGCGGGCGCGGAACAGCTCGGCGAGATCGAGCGAGAATTCCTCCCAATGGCGGTAGCGCGTGCCGAGGTCTTTCGCCATCGCGCGCAGAACGAGCGCATCGAGCCCGGCCGGGATCTCGGGCCGCAATGCCGACGGCGGCTCGGCCTCGACGTTGGTGATCTGGTAGATCAGCGTGAAGTTGTTGGTGGCGCGGAACGGCAGCCGCCCGGTGAGCAGGTTGTACAGCACCACGCCCATCGAGTAGATGTCGGTCTGGTGATCGAGCGCCTGCTCCTTCACCTGCTCGGGCGACATGAAAGCCGGCGAGCCGATCGCGCTCACCTGGGTGGTGAAGCTGGACGAGATGAGCGCGGCGCCGAAGTCGGTGATCTTCACCTCGGTCTCGCCGGTGTGCAGGATGTTGGCCGGCTTGATGTCGCGATGGATGATGCCCAGCGTCTGCGCGTAGTGGAGCGCGCGCGTGCACTTGAACACCATCTCGATGGCGCGCTCGATTGGCAGCAGCGTCTCCGGGCGGCAAAACCTGTCCAGCGTGCCGCCGTCGACATATTCCATCACGATGTAATTCAGCTTCTCCTCGGCGACCGCGTCGTAGATCTTGCAGATGTGCGGGTGATGGAGCTTGCCGGCGAGCGAAGCCTCGGTGAGGAACAGCTTCTTGTAGCGCCGGCCGCCGTCGGGATCCTGGAATTGCTCCGGGAAGGCCACCTTGATCGCGACGTCGCGCGCATTGAAGGGGTCGTTGCAGAGGTAGACCTCGGAGGTGCCGCCTTCGCCGAGCTTGCGCAGGACCGGATACTTCCCGATCTGCGTCAGCACAGGTCTGCGCGTCATCTCGACAGGCGCTTGCGTGCGCGCGCCACCGCTTTCCTGACTTCGGCCGGGGCGGTGCCGCCCCGATGCCGGCGCGCCGCGACCGAGCCTTCGGGGGTGAGCACCCGCATCACGTCGGCGGCGATTTTCGGTGAGAAGCGGCGCAAGGTCTCGAGCGGCAGCGCGCCGAGGTCGCGGCCCGCGCGCTCGGCTTCGCGCACCGCGCGCGCCACCACCTCGTGGGCATCGCGGAACGGCATGCCCTTTTTCGCCAGGTAGTCGGCGAGATCGGTGGCGGTGGCATGTCCCGACAGCACGGCCGCGTGCATCGTCGCCGGCACCGGCTCGAGGCCGGCCACCAGCCCGGCGAACACGGCCAGCGAATCCTTCACCGTGTCGACCGCGTCGAACAGCGGCTCCTTGTCCTCCTGGTTGTCCCTGTTATAGGCGAGGGGCTGCCCCTTCATCAGCGTAAGCAGCGCGACCAGGCTGCCGAACACGCGGCCGCTCTTGCCGCGCACCAGCTCCGGCACGTCGGGGTTCTTCTTCTGCGGCATGATCGAGGAGCCGGTCAGGTAGCGATCCGGCAGCCGCACGAAGCCGAAGCGCGGGCTCACCCACAGCACCAGCTCCTCGGCGAGCCGCGACAGGTGGACCATGACCAGCGCGGCGTCGGCGCAGAACTCGATCGCAAAGTCGCGGTCGGCGACCGCGTCGAGCGAGTTCTCGCACAGGCCCTCGAAGCCGAGCTCGCGCGCCACGCGCGAGCGGTCGATCGGGAAGCCGGTGCCGGCGAGCGCCGCGGCGCCGAGCGGCAGCCGGTTGACGCGGCTGCGGCATTGCGCCAGCCGCTCGCGGTCGCGCTCCAGCATCTCGACGTAAGCGAGCAGATGATGGCCGAAGGTGACCGGCTGCGCGACCTGCAGGTGCGTGAAGCCCGGCATCACCAGCGCCGCGTGCCTGGCGGCCTGCGCGAGCAGCGCCTCGATCAGGGCGGCGATGAGCCCGCGGATGGCGTCGATCTCGTCGCGCAGCCACAAGCGCAGATCGGTGGCCACCTGGTCGTTGCGCGAGCGCGCGGTATGCAGGCGCTTGCCGGCCTCTCCTACCAGCGCGGTGAGCCGACGCTCAATGTTGAAGTGCACGTCCTCGGCCTCGAGCGACCACTTGAAGCGGCCGCGGTCGATCTCGCGGCCGATGCGCGCAAGGCCGCGCTCGATCGCCGTAAGATCGCGCCTGGGAAGGATGCCGCAGGCGGCAAGCATGCGAGCATGCGCAAGCGAGCCGCGGATGTCCTGCTTCGCGAGGCGCTTATCGAAGCCGACCGACGCGGTAAAGCGCTTGACCTGCTCGTCGACAGGTTCCTTGAAGCGGCCAGACCAGAGTTGCGGCTTCTTAGCCATGCTTGGAGAATGCAGTTGAAGACCCCTTCGTAACTATGGTCAGTATAAGGCAAACCACCTACCCGGACTCGCTGCCGGATTTCCGCAACCTCGGCGTCATCGCGCGCGTGCTGGTCGCAGTGAACGCCATCGCGCTGGGTGGCGCATTGTTCGCGGCGCCGGACCTCGCGCAAGCCATCGATCGCTTCCCGCAGATTGCCGCGCTGGTCGAGCCGCTGCTCCTCGCCTGCCTGGTCGTGCTGTTCGTGCTCTCGCCGCTGCTCGCGCGGCTGCCGTACCGGGCCGGCTGCGCCGCGGTCATGGCGCTGGTGCTGCTGGTGACGGTGATGCTGCACGCCGGCGTGAGGGCAATCGCCGCGGAGCCTCCGGCCGAGCTCGGACGCATGCTGGTCCTCGCGGCGCTCATCGGCGCCGGGCTGCTTGGCTATTTTCGGCTGCTGGCGAGGGCGTATTCGCCGGCGCTCGCCGAGGCGCGGCTGCAGGCGCTGCAGGCGCGGATCCGGCCGCATTTCCTCTTCAACAGCCTGAACGCGGTGCTGGCGCTCATCCGGCGCGACCCGAAGCGCGCCGAGCGCTCCCTGGAGGACCTCGCCGACCTGTTCCGCACCCTGATGTCGGACGCGCGCCAGTTCGTGCGCCTCGAAGACGAGATCGCGCTGCTCGAGCGCTATGCCGGGATCGAGCAGCTGCGCCTCGGCGAGCGCTTGCGCCTCACCTGGGAGCTCGATGCGGCGCCTTCGGACGCCCTGCTGCCGCCGCTGGTGCTGCAGCCGCTGCTCGAGAATGCCGTCTACCACGGCGTCGAGCCGGGAACTGGAGCCGGCGAAGTACTAGTGCGCATCGAGCGGCGCGGCGATCGCGTGCTCGCGCGCATCGAGAATCCGTACGTCGAGGAGCAGCAGCATCGCGCCGGCAACCGCATGGCGCTCGAGAACATCCGCGAGCGCCTGTCCCTGTTCTTCGATGCCGAAGCGCGCATCGAGACCCGGACCAGCGATGGACGCTACCGCGTCGAAATAGAAATGCCGTACCGCGTGGCAAGCACCTCGTTCTTCCGATGAGCGCGCTGCGCATCTTCATCGCCGACGACGAAGCGCCGGCGCGCGAGCGGCTCAAAGCGCTGCTCGAGGACATCGCGGGCGAGCTGCCGAACGACGTCGTCGGCGAGGCGCGTCACGGCCTCGAGGCGGTGGAGCGCGTTCCGGCGAGCGGCGCGCAGGTGCTGCTGCTCGACATCGAGATGCCCGGCATGGGCGGGCTCGAGGTGGCGCGCCACCTCGCTGCGCTCGAGCAGCCGCCGCGCGTCGTCTTCGTCACCGCGCACGACCGGCATGCCGTCGAGGCCTTCGAGCTGAACGCGCTCGACTATCTGCTCAAGCCGGTGCGCGCCCAGCGACTCGCGGCCGCGCTGAAGAAAGCTGCGGCTGCGGCCGCTCCGGGACGCGAGCAACTGGCGCGCGCCGCTGTCGCGGCGCGGGAATACCTGTCGATCGTCGAGCGCCACCGCATCCTGCTGGTGCCGGTGCGCGACATCGTGTTTCTGCGCGCCGAGCTGAAATACGTCACCGTGCGCACGCGCAGCGGCGAGCACCTCATCGAGGAGCCGCTGGTCACGCTGGAGCAGGAGTTCGCTCGCCAGTTTGTGCGCATTCACCGCAATTGCCTGGTGGCGCGCGCCGCGATCCGCGGCTTCGAGCGGGCCGGCGAGGGCCCGCCCGACGAGCCGCGCTGGCTGGTGGTGCTCGACGGCATCGTCGAGCGCCTGCCGGTCAGCCGCCGCCAGTGGCCGGTGCTGCGAGAGCTTGTTGCCGACAAGCCGTGAAGCGCCTCGCGATCGCCACTCGCAGCAGCCGCCTCGCCCGCTGGCAGGCCGAGCACGTGAAGCAGCGCCTCGAGGCGCAGCATCCTGGCCTCGAGCTGGGGCTGCTTCCCATGACCACTCGCGGCGACGAGCTGGTCGACCAGCGGCTCGATCAGGCCGGCGGCAAGGGCCTGTTCGTGAAGGAGCTGGAGAATGCCCTGGCCGATGGCCGCGCCGACATCGCGGTGCACTCGATGAAGGATGTCCCGGCCGACCTGCCTGCAGGGTTCGAGCTGGCGGCGATCCTCGCGCGCGAGGACCCGCGCGACGCTTTCGTCTCCAACCGGTATGCCAGCCCGGAGGGCATGCCGGCAGGCGCGAGGGTCGGCACCTCGAGCCTGCGCCGCTCGGCGCAGATCCTGGAGCGCTACCCCGCTCTCGAGATGCGCCTGCTGCGCGGCAACGTGGAGACGCGCATCGCCAAGCTGGACCGCGGCGACTATGACGCTGTGGTGCTCGCGGTCGCCGGCCTGACGCGGCTGGGGCTTGCTTCGCGCATCCGCACGCCGCTCCCGCTCGAGCTCAGCCTGCCGGCACCGGGGCAGGGCGCGCTCGGCATCGAAACGCTCGCCGAGCGCCCCGAGCTGCGCGCGCTGCTCGCACCGCTCGCCGACCGCGGCACCGCGCTGTGCGTGCGTGCCGAACGCGCTGTAAGCCGCGCGCTAGGCGGCAGCTGCACGATTCCGCTCGCCGCCTACGCCGAGGCGCATGGCGCGCGGCTGCACTTGCGCGCGCTCGTCGCCTCGAGCGATGGCCGCCGCGTCGCGCGCGCGCAAGCCCAGGGATACGATCCCGAAATGCTGGGCGCGAAGGTCGCCGGGGAATTGCGCCGATGCGGCGCCGATGAGATTCTTGCCGATCTGGCATGACTCTCCAGGGGCGCGGCGTCTTGATCACCCGCCCGCGCGAGCAGGCGCAAGGGCTTGCGAAGCTGGTCGAAGCCGCGGGCGGGCGCGCGATCCTCTTTCCAGCGATCGAAATCCAGGAGGTGCCGCTGCGCAAGCTGGCCCGGTTCGACCTGGCGATTTTCGTCAGCCCGACGGCGGTGAAGAGGGCCCTGGCGGCGATGAAATGGCCGCAGCGCGCGAAAGCCGCGGCGCTCGGCCGCGGCACGCAGCGCGAGCTGGAGCGACATGGCATCAAGGGGATCATCGCGCCGGATTCGGGTGCCGACAGCGAGGCGCTGCTCGCCGTGCCGCAGCTGCAGCGCGTCGCCGGCCGGCGCATCGTGATCCTGCGCGGCGAAGGCGGGCGGTCGCTGCTCGGCGATACGCTCGCGGCGCGCGGCGCACAGGTGGAGTACGCCGAGTGCTACCGCCGGGTGCGGCCGCAGACCGATAGCGGGCCGCTGCTCGCTGCTTTCGCGAGCGGCGCGGTGCACGCGGTCACGGTGTCTTCCGCAGAAGGGCTGGAGAATCTCTTCGAAATGCTCGGCGCAGACGGCCGCGAGCATCTGAGGAAGACGCCGCTGTTCGTGCCGCACCCCCGCGTCGCTGCCGAGGCGAAGCGCCTGGGCCTGGGCGAGGCGAGCGTCGGCGGTGCGAGCGACCAGGAGATGCTCGAGCGTCTGGTAGCATACTTTCGACCCGCCCAGTAAACCTCACGATGGACGAGCCTGTGCAGGAAGTTCCCGTCAAGCGCTCGAGGCTTCCGCTTCTGACGCTCATCGCGGTCATCATCGCGGCGGGGCTGGCGGCAATGTTCTGGCTCGATGCGCGCCAGCGCATCGGCGGCACGCAGGAAGAGTTCGCGCGCCGGCTGCGCGATATCGAGGGCGACGTGCGCGAGGCGCGCTCGACCGCGCGCCAATCGCAGGAGCTGCTGCGCGAGGCGCAGGCGAAGATCGGACAGCTCGAAGCGCGGCTCGCGGAGTCGCAGAGCCAGCAGCTGGCCCTCGAGGCGCTCTACCAGGAGCTGTCGCGCAACCGCGACGAATGGCAGCTGGCGGAGATCGAACAGGTGCTCGCCATCGGCTCGCAGCAGCTGCAGCTGGCGGGCAACATCCGGGCCGCGCTCCTCGCTCTGCAGCTCGCCGAGGCACGCCTGGCGCGCGCCGACCGGCCGCAGTTCGTGCCGATCCGCCGCGCGCTCGCGCGCGACCTCGAGCGCCTGAAAGCGCTTCCCGCGGTCGACATCGCCGGCATGAGCGCGCGGATCAGCAGCCTGGTGGCAGCGGTGGACTCGCTGCCGCTCGCCTTCGACGAGCGCAGCGAGCGGGAGCCGCCCGCGAAAAGCGGCGCGGTGGACGCAGAGCGGGGATTCTGGTCGCGCCTGGGTTCCGAGATCCGGAGCGAGCTGCGCTCGCTGGTGGTGGTGCGCCAGATCAATCCGCCGGAGCCGCCGTTGCTGCCGCCGACACAGGCTTACTTCCTGCGCGAGAACCTGCGCTTGAGGCTGCTCAATGCGCGGCTCTCGCTGCTGATGCGCGACGAGGCCGGCTACCGCGAGGACCTGCGCGTGGCGCAGGCCTGGGTGCGGCGCTACTTCGACACGCGCCCTAAGCAGACTGCCGACGCGCTGGCGCAGTTGAAAGCCTTGTCGTCGGCCTCGCTCAGCTTCGAGATGCCTGGCATCTCGGAGAGCCTGGAGGCGGTCCGCGGATTCAAGTCGCGCCGCGAGCGTGGTTCGGGATGAACTGCGCGGGATGAGGGCGCTCTTCTGGCTGCTCGCAGTGTTCGCGGCTGCAGTTGCCCTGGTGATCCTCGGGCGCGTCGGCACGGGCTACGTCATGTTCGTGTACCCGCCTTACCGCGTCGAGCTGTCACTGCTGTTCTTCGTCGTGACGAGCCTCGCTGGCTTCATCCTGCTCTACGCCGCGCTGCGCCTGCTCGGCCACGCGGTTTCGCTTCCGACCTACGTGCGGACGTACCGCGCGCGCCGTCGCCGCGAGCGCGCACATGCCGCGCTGGCCGCGGCGCTGCAGGCCTACTACGAGGGCCGCTATGCGAGGGCCGAGAAGGAGGCGGCGGCGGCCTTCGAGGCGGGACCGACGCCGGGCCTCGCCGCTCTGCTCGCCGCGCGCGCCGCGCACCAGATGCGCGACTTCGAGAGGCGTGACCGGTGGCTCGAGCGCGCCGAGGAGGCAGGCGAGGGCCTGCAGGCTGCGCGGCTGGTCAGCCGCGCCGAGTTCGCGCTCGAGGAGCGCGATTTCGCAGCGGCGCGCGACGCGCTGCGCGACCTGCACGAGGCGGGACCCAAGCATATCGCCACCACGCGCATGCTGCTGCGCGCCGAGCGCGGCGCCGGTGCCTGGGACGAGGTGCTGCGCCTCGCCACCCAGCTCGCCAAGCGCGACGCCATTTCGCCGGCGCTGGCTGAAGAATACAAAGTACAGGCGAACGTCGAGCTGCTGCGGCGCTCGGCGAGCTATCCCAGCGCGTTCGAGCAGCGCTGGCGCGGCATCCCGGCGAGCGACCAGCTGCAGCCGCGCGTCGCCGCTGCCGCGGCGCGCCATGCCACCACGCTTGGAAAGACCGAACTCGCCCGCGACATCATTGAAAAGGCGCTCGCCGCGGAGTGGACGCCGCAGCTCGTCGCCCTCTACGGCGACCTGCCGCCGCATCTCGAGCCCGCGGAGCGCGCCGCCGAGGCCCGCGCGCGCATCGAGCGGGGCGAGCGCTGGCTGCCCGAGCACGAGCGCGACGCGCAGCTCTTAGCGGTT
Organism: Burkholderiales bacterium; assembly: GCA_035476235.1. GTDB lineage: Bacteria > Pseudomonadota > Gammaproteobacteria > Burkholderiales > SG8-39 > SCGC-AG-212-J23. The sequence continues at coordinate 491 of DATILQ010000150.1, read as the reverse complement.
CTAGGACGGCTGTGCACGCACGCCGAGCTGTGGGGCAAGGCGCGCAGCTTCCTCGAGGCGAGCCTGTCGTTCGAGGAGGGACGCGGCGCGCACCTGGATCTCGCGCGCCTCGCCGAGCGGCTCGGACAGGCGGCGGAAGCCGAGCGCCACTACCGCCGCGCCGCGGAGCTTTAGAAAATCAGGGACAGACCACGTTTTTGTTCACCGCCCCGAAGCGCATCAACTTTGAACATCTAATGCCTTGCGTCTCATTCGTGACAGTGCCAACCTTCGGTGATGATAGGTCGCACTAATGCGGCGTATAGGTAGTTAGATGCCAAGCCCAATGAACGCCCCAACCGTTGCCGCACTTGCTGTGCCTCCCGTGGTGAGCGTGGTGACGTTAGCGGTTTATTTTGGAACAAAGGCGATTACGCCGGTTGTTGTGCTCTACTGGGCCGCAGTCTTATCTGTTTTTGGAACACTCATCCTGTTCCGCCGGCGTCCCAAAT
>DATILQ010000149.1:0-1566 GCA_035476235.1 Burkholderiales bacterium | reverse complement strand
CGCTACCGACTGAGCCAAGGTCGATCTGCCCGCGCCAGCGATCGCGATGATCGCGGTGCTGCCGCCCGTTGCCAAGATATTGCGTCTGGATATCTTCATGGCCTCTTCCTTCTGAGTTCGTTGTTTATTGGGCCGCCATGCAGGGGTTACTGAGAGCTTTTCCTGGAACTAGGATCGACGTCGCCGCGCCTTCAAGAGCACTGAGCCGCGCGCAGCCCGGCTTAGCCGCCCGGCTTCATGTTCTTGCGCGCCCACTCGGGAAAGGCGGTGAAGCCGCCGGGAACGAGGGCATTCGCTGCGGCGATGACGGTCCGCGCGTCCGGACCGAAATAGGTATGCGCCTCGAAGTACTCGAACATCTCGCGCAGCTCCTTGGCGCCGGGGAAGAAGCCGTCAAAGACCTCCGGCGCTACCCTTACGACCCCGACGTTGTGTCCGAGCGCATTGAGCGTCGCCACGAAATCGTCCCACGAGTACATGCCTCCGCACACGGCGAGGTAGCTACCGTTCGCCAGCTCGGCTCCGGCGCCGAATGCGGCAGCCACGGTTCGGCCGAGCTCGGTGATGTCCCCGGCGTGGATGACGCGCGCAGCGGGATCCATTGGGACCGCCCAACCGCGACGACCGTCCGGCAGGGGCTGCGGTGGGAACGCCTTCAGAAAATTCTGGAAGTAGAACGGCGCCTCGACAAACGTGTGGCGCTCGAAGCCGGCAGACCGGACCACGGCGTCCACGCGCGCCTTCATGGTGAAGTGCTCCACCTTGAAGCGCCCGCCGCTTATCTTCTCCACGTCGGGCAGAGTGGACCAGATCAGATGCCTTACCCCAGCGGAGTGGGCGGCCTTCACGGCATTGGCGCCGAGCTCCTCCTCGCGCCCGCGCTGAGCGGGATCTCCGAAGTTGGTCACCAAAAAGGCGCCGCGGGCTCCTTCGTAAAAGGCCTTCAGGCTTGACGGCTCGAGCAGGTCGGCCTTCACGACCTCGACGCCGCGCGCTTTCAGCGCCTTTGCCGCATCGCTGGACGGGTTGCGACTTGCCGCCCTGACCTTGAACTTGCGCGCTGCGAGTAGCGCGTCAACCACGCCGCCTCCCTGAGCACCGGTACCTCCAAGCACGCTGATGACGGGTTCTGTCATGATCGTCTCCTCGATGGTCTTGTGCGGGGCACAGCCGACCGGCCTATGGCGCGTCAACCATGACGAGCTCTGAATCCTCGATTGCGGTGATCCTGACGACTGCGACATCCTTGATGGCAGCGCCATCGCGCGCGTCGATCCTCATGCCGTTGACCTCGACCGCTCCCGCGGCAGGCACCAGGTAGCCATGGCGACCTTGGCCAAGCCCATACTCGACCGTCTCGCCGACCTTCAGCGTGGCGCCCAGCACACGGGCGGCAGCGCGAATGGGCAGGGCGTCATTGTCGCTGTCGAAGCCGCTTGCGAGCGTTACGAGGCGACCGGAGCGGTCGGCCTTGGGGAAGGGTTGCGATCCCCAAGCGGGTGATCCGCCGTTAGAGGTTGGGATGATCCAGATCTGGAAAATCCGTGTTGGCTGTTGTTCCAGATT
>DATILQ010000148.1:0-1899 GCA_035476235.1 Burkholderiales bacterium | reverse complement strand
GCCGCCATGCCGGCTAGTCGCGGCTGGTGATGAGGTGCAGCAGGTAGCCCGCGGCGAGCGCGATGCCGAGCGCCTGGAACGGCTTCTCGCGCACGTAGTCGCGCGCGCTCTCCATCCAGTCCTGCGGCATCGCCATCCACTCCTCGCTCTTCGCGCTCACGCGGCCTGCGTAGTCGCTGGCCACCGAGGCCGCCTTGTCGATCGCGTCGTGCGCGGACTGGCTCATGCGCTCGATGCGGTCTTCGTTCTCTGCGCGCTTGCTGGTGCTTGCCATTCGATCTCTCCGTTAGAAGTCCGCCAGAGGAAAAGCAACCTCTATACCCGCCGCCGGCGGCTCGCCGAAGCCGGCAGGTCGCTGGGGGTGCCGCGCCGCTCGGTGTCCTTCGCGCCGCGCTCGACGTCGCGCACCGCCTTCAGGATCCGGTTGCGCCGCAGGAACCGGCTCTTCACCGGCACGTGCCCGGGCTTGCGTGACTTCATGCGGCATCCCGGTGCTCGTCGTCGTCGTTCTCCGCCGGCGCGCGCCGCTTGCCCAGGTCTTCGCTTTTGTAGGCGGCAAGCCGGTTGTAGAGCGTCTTCAGGCTGATGCCGAGCATGTCGGCCGCTTTTCGCTTGCTGCCGCACTCCGCGAGCGTCGCCTCGATCAGCCGGCGGCTCACTTCCTCGAGCGTGCTGCCGACACGCACCGAGAGGAGCGGCGCCGACTCGGGCTGCGCGACCGCGGCCGGGGCGAGATGCGCGTCGATCACTTCGTCGGCCAGGATGAAGGCGCGCTGCACATAGTTCTTCAGCTCGCGCACGTTGCCCGGCCAGCTGTGCGCGTAGAGCGCGGCGATGGTCGCCGGCGCGAAGGTCTTGTTCGCGCTCTCGTGCTTGTTCAGCAGGTCGAGGAAATGCTGCGCCAGGAGCTCGATATCGGTGCCGCGCTCGCGCAGCTGCGGCATCGCGATCGGGAACACGTTCAGGCGGTGATACAGGTCTTCGCGCAGCTTGCCGTCGGCCACCGCGGTCTCGGGATTGCGGTTGGTCGCGCAGATGATGCGCACGTCGGTGGAGATCGGCGTCGTGGTGCCCACGCGCATGAAGGTGCCGGTCTCGAGCACGCGCAGCAGCTTCACCTGCAGCTCCTGCGGAATCTCGGTGATCTCGTCCAGGAACAGCGTGCCGCCGTGGCAGCGCTCGAAGTAGCCCTTGTGCTGGCGGTCGGCGCCGGTGAACGAGCCCTTCTCGTGGCCGAACAGCTCGCTCTCGATGAGCTGCGGCGACACCGCGCCGCAGTTGAGCGGCAGGAAGGGGGCGCGCTTGCGGCGGCTCATCTCGTGCACGGTCTGCGCGGCGAGCTCCTTGCCGGTGCCGGACTCGCCTATCAGTAGCACGGTCGCCGACGTCGGCGCGACGCGGCCGAGCTGGTCGTAGAGCTTCTGCATCGGCGGCGAGGAGCCCAGCAGGTGCCCGTAGCGGCCGAGCTTGCGCAGCTCCTCGCGCAGCTCGCCGATCTCCTGGCGCAGCTCGCCGGTGCGCGGCACGCGCCGCAGGATGGCGCGCAGCCGCTCGACGTCGACCGGCTTCACCAGGTAGTCCGTCGCACCGAGGCGCAACGCCTGCACGGCGCTCTCGACGCTCGCGTGCCCGGTGATCAGCACGACTTCGGTCGAGTCGCGCGACTCGAGATCGTTGACCAGCTCGATGCCCTGCCCGTCGGGCAGCTGCAGGTCGGTGAGCAGCACGTCGGGCTGCAGCCGCGACATGTGAATGCGAGCAGCGCGCAGCGAATCGGCCTGTGCTACCGTGAACCCGTCGCCCTTGGCGAGCTCGCTAAGCCACTCCAGCGCCTCGGGGTCGTCGTCTACCAGCAGCAAATGCGGCACGTGGTTGTCTCCGGGATAGTAAGAGCCCGAT
>DATILQ010000147.1:0-4467 GCA_035476235.1 Burkholderiales bacterium | reverse complement strand
GGCCGTCGCGCCGCGGCGAGATCAGCCCCTCGGCCTCGTAGAAGCGGATCGCGCGTGGCGTGACGTCGAACTCGCGCGCCAGCTCGCTGATCGAAAACTCGGTGCGCTCCGTCTCCTCGATCCACATGGTAGGGTGCACGGGATTTTATATGGGATCATCCGGTATGGGCGAAGCCGAGGAGCTCTCGAAGGTCTACCACGACGTCGCCGAGCGCTCCTCGAAGCTGCTCGGCGAATTCGCGCAGAAGCAGGCGCTGGGCATGTCCTCGGCGGTGCGCGACGAGATGGGCATCGCCAAGGCGTTCATGGACCTGTACGCCCGCATGGCGGCCGACCCGAGCGTGCTCGCGACATTCTCGATGAACATGTGGGCGGACTACGTGCGCCTCTGGCAGTCAGGCTGGATGAAGGCGCTCGGCATGGACGCAAGACCGGTCGCCGAGGCGGCGCAGGGCGACTGGCGCTTCAAGGACCAGGACTGGTCGGCCAATTTCCTCTTCGACTACATCAAGCAGTCCTACCTGATCGCCGCGCGCCATATCCAGGAGGCGGTCTCCCAGGTCGGGGGGCTGCCCCCCGAGTCGGAAAGAAAGGTCGCTTTCTTTACCCGGCAGTACGTCGATGCGCTCGCGCCCTCCAACTTCCTGCTGACCAACCCGGAGGTGCTGCGCGAAACGCTCGCGAGCGGCGGGCAGAACCTGGTGCGCGGCCTGAACAATCTTCTCTCCGACATCGAGAAGGGCGGCGGGCAGCTGCGCATCTCGATGACCGACGAGAACGCGTTCCAGCTCGGCAAGAACGTGGCGACCACGCCGGGCAAGGTGGTGTTCCAGAACGACCTGATGCAGCTGATCCAGTATCAGCCGCTGACCGCGGAGGTCTACAAGCGGCCGCTGGTCATCATCCCGCCATGGATCAACAAGTACTACGTCCTCGACCTGCGGGAGAAGAACTCCTTCATCCGCTGGGCCGTGCAGCAGGGCCACACCGTGTTCGTCCTGTCCTGGGTCAACCCCGACGCGCGCCTCGCGCAGAAGGGCTTCGAGGACTACATGCTTGAAGGTCCGCTGGCGGCGCTCGACGCGGTGGAGAAGGCAACCGGCGAGCGCACCGTCAATTTCATCGGCTACTGCCTCGGGGGCACGCTGCTGGGCGCCACGCTGGCCTACCTGACGGCGAGGAAGGATGAGCGCGTGAGAAGCGCCACCTACTTCGTCAGCCTGCTCGATTTCTCGCTGCCGGGAGAGCTCGGCGTGTTCATCGACGAGGAGCAGGTCGCCAGCCTCGAGCGCAAGATGAACGAGCGCGGCTACCTCGAGGGCTCGGAGATGGCCGGCACCTTCAACCTGCTGCGCGCCAACGACCTGGTGTGGTCGTTCGTGGTCAACAACTACCTGCTCGGCAAGGACCCGTTCCCCTTCGATCTGCTGTACTGGAACGCCGATTCGACGCGCATGCCGGCACGCATGCACAGCTTCTACCTGCGCAACATGTACATCAAGAACCTGCTCGGCGTGCCCGGCGGCATCGAGCTGGCGGGCCAGCCGATCGACCTGTTGCGCGTCAAGACGCCCTCGTACTTCATCTCCACCGTCGAGGACCACATCGCGCCGTGGAAGGGCACTTACCGCGGCGCGCGCTACTTGGGCGGCATAGTGCGGTTCGTGCTCGGCGGCTCGGGCCACATCGCCGGCATCGTCAATCCCCCGGCGGCGAAGAAATACCACTACTGGACCAACGACAAGGTCCCGCCGACGCCGGAGGAGTGGCTCGCGGGCGCAACCCAGCGGCCCGGCTCGTGGTGGGACGACTGGCGCACCTGGGTCGACCGCATGAACGGAGCCGAAAAGGTAGCGGCCCGCGCGCCGGGCGACGGCAAGCTCAAGCCGATCGAGGACGCTCCCGGCAGCTACGCGATGCTGCGGATTCCCGCCAAGGTCAAATAGCCGCGTCGCGCGGCTTGCGCGGCGCGCGCGACGCGAACCGGTCGTACAGCCAGCCGGGCATCGCGCGCAGCAGCACCGAGGCGAGCGCCATCTGCCACGGAATGACCGCCAGCCGGCGCCGCGCCGCGATGGCGCGCGCGATGCGCGGCGCCGCCGCGTCGGCGGAAAGCAGGAAAGGCATGCGAAAGCGGTTGACGCGGGTCATCGGCGTATCGATGTAGCCCGGGCAGATGCAAACCACGGATACGCCGCTGCCGTAGATCTCCGTGCGCAGGCTTTCCATCCAGATTCTGGCAGCGGCCTTGGAGCCGCTGTAGGCGCCGTTTCCGGCGAGGCCGCGGAATCCGGCGACGCTCGCGATGCCGGCGAGCGTGCCGCGGCCGGCCCGGCGCATCGCCGGGGCGAAGGCCGCAAGAGTTGCGGCCAGTCCGGCAACGTTGACATTGAGGAGATGCTTGAGTTTGGCGATGTCGTCGATGTCCTCGCTGCTCGTTCCGGTAGAAACCCCGGCGTTGGCGATGACCAGGTCCGGCGCCCCGAAGCGCGCGATGAAGTCTCTCGCCGCGGCGGCCAGAGCACGCTCATCCGTCACATCCACCAGATAATGGATGACCGTGCCTGCAAGAGCTTGATCCGCGGGCCGGCGGGAAATCAGTGCCAGAACCGAGTCCGCGGAGGCGTAATGGCGTGCCAGCGCCGCGCCGATACCCGAGGAGGCGCCGGTAATGACGATCCGCATTACCTGGCTTTGCGGACCTGCTCCACGAGATAGTCGACCGTTTGCAGCATCCCCTCGCGCGAGCCGCCCTGCTCGGCGCTCACCGTGTAGCGGCCCTGCACCGCCATCGCCGGCGTGCCGTCGATCTTGTAGGCGATGGATTGCTGCGTTGCGCGTCGCGTCCTGCTCTGCACGCCGAACGACTTCAGCGTGTCGAAGAACTTCTTCGGGTCGACGCCCTGCTTCTGCAGCCACTCGGCGAGCACCTGCTGGTTGGCGGTATTCAGCCGCTCGCGGTGGATGGCGTCGAAGAAAGGCCGGTGCAGCTTGTCGAGCACGCCGAGCGCCTCGAAGCTGTAGAAGATCGCGGCGTCCTGCGCCCAGCGCTCGTTGAACACCGCCGGCACCCGCCGGAACTGCACGTCGGCGGGCAGCTTCTTCTCCCAGCTTTCGATCAGCGGCTCGAGGTTGTAGCAGTGGATGCAGCCGTACCAGAAGAACTCGATCACCTCGATCTTGCCCGGGCTCTCTGCCGGCTGCGGCGGCTTCAGCTCGCTGTAGTTGAAGCGCGGCTGGCCGAACGAGGCGAGCGGCGCAAGGGCAATGGCTGCAACCAGGGCGCGGCGAATCGGACTCATCCTACTGTGGCTCCTTGATCTTCACGAGGCTGGCGTCGATTCCGTTCTGCGCCAGCATCTGGCGCACGCGGTTCATCTCTTCCAGCTTGGTGTACGGCCCCATGCGTACCCGGTACCAGGTTCCCTTGTCGGGCAGATTGGCCGGCTCGACGCTCGAGTCGAAGCCGAGGATCGCGAGCCGCGCCTTCTGGTTGTCGGCTTCCGCAGGATTCTGGAACGAGCCCGCCTGGATGAAATAACGCTCTTTGGCCTCGAGCTGTTGACCTTTCGCCGCGGCGCGGGCGCGCTCGCGCAGCTCCTTCTCGCTCACCGGCTCCTCCTGCCCGGGCAGGATCTTGTAGAAGTCGAACTTCGGCTTCTCGGGCGTGGCGGCGGGCGTGCCCTGCGGCAGCCCGGCGACCGGCCCCGACTTCGCCGTAGCGTCCTTTTCAGCCTGCTTGGGCTTGGCGGTAATGAACGGCATCGGGCCCTTGTTCAGGTAGAAGGCGATGACGAGCGAGATCCCGAGCCCGATCAGCACCCCGACGAACATGCCGAGCAGGAAGCTGCCCCCGGAGCGCCTGCGCATTGCGGGGGGAGTATGGGGTCTGGCCATTTACATCTTCTCCGGGGCGCTGACGCCTAAAAGCGACAGGCCGTTGGCGAGCGTTTGGCGCACCGCCGCGCTCAGCGCTAGCCTCGCCGCCCGCAGCGTCTCGTCGTCGACGAGAATGCGCTCGGCATTATAGTAGCTGTGGAATTCAGCCGCGAGTTCGCGCAGGTAGAAGGCGAGCGAGTGCGGCGCCCGCTCGCGCGCCGCCGTCAGGATCAATTCGGGGAACTCCGCCAGTCTCTGCGCCAGCAATAGCTCCCTTTCGCTTTTCAAAGGTTCCAGAGGTACCGAGGAAAGGGCGCGCGAGTCCCCGCTCCACTGGGAAAACACGCTGCATACTCGCGCGTGCGCGTACTGCACGTAGTAGACAGGGTTGTCGTTGGATTCGCTCTTGGCGAGGTCGAGGTCGAAGTCGAGGTGCTGGTCGCTTTTGCGCAGCACGTAGAAAAAGCGCGCCGCATCGTTCCCCACCTCCTCGCGCAGCTCGCGCAGCGTGACGAATTCGCCCGAGCGCTTGCCCATCGCCACTTTCTCGCCGTTGCGGTAGAGCACGGCGAACTGCACCAGCGCAAT
>DATILQ010000146.1:0-3521 GCA_035476235.1 Burkholderiales bacterium | reverse complement strand
TCTCCTTTTGCTTCTTTTCCTTCGTTCAAAAATCGGGATTCCGGCCTCCCGAGCGCCCGACGGGCTCCGCCGGACGCGCGGGGGAACACGGCAGCACGTGAAAAAGCTGGTGCCGCATCGCCCGCGCGCCGCCGCACGGCGCTCTCGGTCTGGAGCCCGGTGCATGAGCGCGTTTCTCTGCGATCACGCTGAAGCCGGCCCCGGTACTGCGTTAAGGCTTAACAGGCCTTTGCTGCGTTGGAGCGGGAGTCGAACCCGCGACAGATCGGTTATCAGCCGATTGCTCTAACCCTCTGAGCTATCCAGATGGTGGCGAGAGTGGGATTCGAACCCACGACCTTCGCCTCATGAGAGCGCTGCTCTACCGCTGAGCTATCTCGCCCAACATTCATCGCTCCCGCGCCGCGGTACACGCCACGCCGATGTCTCAGGCAGGCGCGCCAGGGAGGACTCACGAGCCTCGCCCGCTGCGCACGCGTTCACGAAGAATCCTTTCGGGATGTGGCAAAGATTTTTTGGGGTGACCTGCCGGACTCGCACCGGCACCGGCGGATTCACGCTCCGCGATGCTGCTCGCTACACCAAGATCACCGTCGTATTGGCTGTCCAGGCAGGCGTCGAACCTGCAACCGTCGCATTAACAGTGCGCCGCTCCGCCGCTTGAGCTACTGGACAAGTGTTGGTACCGGCCCGTGGACTTTAACCACGCACCTCCCGCTTATCGAGCGGGCGCTCTATCAGCGATGAGCTAGACCGGCTATTGGAAAATGAGGGCAGGGGCGGCTGGAGTCGAACCAGCGACATCCGGCTTCAGAGGCCGGCGTTCTGCCGCTGAACTACGCCCCGTCCGCATTGGCGCTTCCCCTCCGTTTCGAGCGGAGCTCTCCGGCTCTTCAGGCCGGCGCGGTCACCAGATCAGCTTGAGAAGCATGTTGGTACTCGGTGATGGGAACGAGCCATCGACCTCCTGTGTGTGAGACAGGCGCTCTGCAACTGAGCTAACCGAGCATTCATTGGTCGGCGCGGCAGGAGTCGAACCTGCAACCTGCCGGTTAAGAGCCGGCTGCTCTGCGCAGTTGAGCTACGCGCCGGAATATTGGAGGCGCCGGCGGGACCGTCGCGATTCCAAGGGAATAGGAATATTGCGGTTCGTCCCTTGTTAGCGTGACGCCGCTGTCGCGTTCGGCCCAGCGAAGGCGGTGCGAAAGCCGCCAGGACGACCCCGTCCCCAAGGGCGGACACGGAGGACGCGGAGGGACGGAGTATTGACTTCCGTCGACTGGGCTTTCACCAGAGGAGGCGCGATTATGAAACCGGTATGTGTGTTGATGTTCTCGCTCGTAGCATTGTTTCCCGTCTCGGCCATGGCCGACGACGATCCACTCGCGCAATTCAAGGGCGCAGTCGGAGTTCATCCCGTCTCGAACGTCGCGGGCACCCAGAACACCGACGGCAGCTTTCCCAACGTGACGCGCAACGTTGTGCGCGGGGTCAACCCCGCCGGACAGATCTGGGTCATCGCCAAGTTCAACGCCACCGTCAGTGCCGACGGGCAGATCAATGCCGACGGACGAGGCTTGCTCCTCGGCGGCGGCAACAGCGTCGGGACGAGAGCGACCGTCGCCCAGGTCAAGGCCACGCTGATTTGCGAAACCGTCGCGCCGTTTACGCTGCGCGACTCGGACCTGGTTGCGCTCGAGGTCGACGGCGACTTCAGAGTGAATGGCCAGCTCTCGCCGTGGCCGCCTGAAGACTGCTCGAGCCCGGCACTCCTCATTCGCGCTGCAGGCGGTCAATGGTTCGCCGCCGGCCTTGTGAAGCAGGGCGATCGCGATTGAAGCGGCGCCTCGGGGGCGGCCGCTCGCGCCGCTCCCGGGCGTTGCTGTCGGTAGCAGTCGTCTGCATTGGCGGCGCCGGCGGGACTTGAACCCGCGCACTCCCGCTCGACAAGCGGGGACTCTTTCTTCTGAGATACGGCGCCGTGAAATGGCACCCCGGGAGGGATTCGAACCCTCGACCTCGCGGGTCGTAGCCGCGCGCTCTTTGATCCACTGAGCTACTGGGGAATCGGTTGGTCTCGCCGGCAGGAGTCGAACCTGCGATCTCGTCGTCCCGAACGACGCGCGCCGGCCGCTGCGCTACAGCGAGCTGAAATACTGGCGTTCCCGGCCGGAATTGAACCGAGCATTGGCGGCTTGAAAGGCCGCCGTCCTCACCATTAGACGACGGGAACCACGCCACCCCGCCGCGCGTCCGATCGGCATCGGCCAGCACGCGCGGCGGGGACGTCTTTGCCACATCCAAGTTGTAAAAGAGCAAACGCGAGCGCATTCGCTCGCGCAACAAATCTGGTACCCCACCCGGGATTCGAACCCGGAACAAACGTGCTTCTGAGGCACGCGCGTATTCCTGTTCCGCCAGCGGGGCACAAAAACAAAAAGCCCGGGGACCTTGCGGCGCACCCGGGCTTCGGTGGATCGGCTGGCGAGCGGGTCGCTAGCAGACCTCCTTCGGCTCCGATGCGCGCATGCAGTCCTCGCATAGCGCGATTCGCTTGCAGGGGCGCTTCGCGCCCGGGTGTATCTCTGTCATGTCGTCGAAATGTCGCTGCATATCTTTCTCCTTAACGCCGTCCTTGCATCGGCGTTGACGCGCCGGCAACAAAAAGCCCGGAGCGCTTGCGCGGTCCGGGCTGCGGATGGGCGCAATGCGCTTACGCGATGCTCGTCTCCTTCTGCGCGTCTCTAATAAGGCGGTTCATACGCTCCGATCCGTGTGCAAGTGGGCGCGCATTGTAGTCGCGAGAAATGGAAAGTCAATCCCATGCTCGCCGGATAGACGCCCGGGTTCTGCCATTGTTGATCGGCGCCTTTGCATGATCGGCGCAGGCCTTTGCCTCCTCGCTCCGCTCCAATGAAGCATCCAATCGGAGAGGAGAACCATGCTGCAGCGCCTACGCGAGCTCGTCGCCGGCCTCGGTCGCGCGATGCGCCGCTTTTTCTACCGGGTGATGGATGCGCTCAGCGCGGCGCGCGTCGGCATCGCGGCGCTCGCGCTGCTGGCCGCCATCGGCTACGCGATGTACCAGCACCCGCCGGTCAAGACGGTGGCGCGCGGTGAGCTCGGCGTTCGCTACAACCGCCTCAGCGGAAATCTCGACGAATGGCGCGAGGGCAGCGCGTTCGTGCTGCCCGGGCTGCACGACGTGCGTATCTTCTCGCTGCGCGACCAGGTCTATCGTCCGACGGAGAGCTCGCGTGCCGACGGCCCGGCGCCGTTCCAGTCGGTAGAGGGCCTGTCGCTCGGCGTCGATCTGTCGGTGCGCTACGTGCTCGATGCGGCGCGGCTGCGCGCAATATGGGCGCGGCTGCCGGACGATGTGGGCGCGGATGTAGTGCAGCCGGCGGTGGCGAGCGTGGTGTACAAGGTGTTCGCGCGCTACACGGTGCGCGAGATCTTCTCCGGCAAGCGCGCCGAGATCCAGCAGGCGATCGAGACCGAGCTCGCGCCGAAGCTCGCCG
>DATILQ010000145.1:0-14343 GCA_035476235.1 Burkholderiales bacterium | reverse complement strand
TTACCATCGAATCGGAATTTCCCTAAGGATACGGGAGCTTAGATGAAGTTTTGTCCCAATTGCGCGGCACCTCTCGTGAAGCGGGTGCCGCCGGGCGACGCGGTGCCGCGCGACGTTTGCGACACCTGCGGCAGCGTGCATTACCAGAATCCCAAGCTCGTGGTGGGCAGCGTGCCGGAATGGGAGGACAGGATTCTGCTGTGCCGGCGCGCCATCGAGCCGCGCTACGGCTACTGGACCCTGCCCGCCGGCTTCATGGAGAACGACGAGACCGCCAGCCAGGCGGCGTTGCGCGAGACGCTCGAGGAAGCCGGCGCTCGCGTCGAGCTCGGCGCGCCGTTCAGCATGATCTCGGTGCCGCGGGCGAACCAGGTGCACCTCTTCTACCTCGGCCGGCTGCTGGACCCGGGCTTCAGGCCGGGCGAAGAGACCCTCGAGGTCACCCTCTTCGACGAAGAGAGGATTCCCTGGAAGGAGATCGCCTTTCGCACGGTCGGCGCAACCCTGCGGCACTGGTTCGCCGATCGCAGGAAAGGGGCTTTCGGCTTCCACGCCGAGGACCTCGCGCCGCCCTAGCGGCTCCACCTCCGGCGATACAATGCGGCGCATGGAGCGCCGCGCTTTCATCAAGTTCTGCGCCGCCTCGGCGGTGACCGGCACCCCGGCCGTCGCCGCCGACGCGCGGCCGCGGTTCTACCAAAGGGTAAAGCTGGTCGATGAACGGGGTGTCGCGCTGCACGCGGGGACGGTACCGGCCAACCGCAACCTGATCTTCCACTATCCGTACGCGTCGACGCCCTGCTTCCTGCTCAATCTGGGCAGGCCGGCGAAGGCGTCGGCGCACCTGAAGACGGCAGACGAGCGCAGCTACGAATGGACCGGCGGCGTCGGCGCCCGGCATTCGCTGGTCGCGTACTCGGCGATCTGCGCGCACAAGCTGACTTACCCGACGCGCGACATCAGCTTCATCAGCTACCGCGCCGAGAAGAGCGCGCGCAACCGGTTCGCCGCGGTGATCCATTGCTGCTCGGAGCACAGCCAGTACGATCCCGCCGAAGGCGCTCGCGTGGTCGCCGGGCCGGCGCCGCAGCCGCTCGCCGCGATCCTGCTCGAGCACGACGCGGCGAGCGACGAGCTCCACGCGGTCGGCACGCTCGGCGGCGAGCTGTTCAACGAGTTCTTCGCCAAGTACGAGTTCCGCCTGGCGACCGAGCACGGCGATCAAGCCCACGCGGCAGCCAGCGGCGCGTGCGTGGTGCAGGAGCTCGAGCACTACTGCCGCCAGCAAGTGAAGTGCTAGCGTGGCTCGCCCGCGATGAGCGCTTTCCGCCCGCCGAGCGGGCGCTGAAAGACCCGAACGGCCTGCTGTGCGCCGGCGGCGACCTGTCGCTCGAGCGGCTGCTCGAGGCCTACCGCCACGGCATCTTTCCCTGGTACTCGGGCGCAGAGCCGGTGCTATGGTGGTCGCCCGATCCGCGCATGGTGCTGTACTGCGAGGAGCTCAGGCTGTCGCGCTCTCTCGGCAAGAGCGCGCGCAACAAGGGCTACCGCGTCAGCGCGGACCAGGCTTTTGCGGACGTGCTGCTGGGCTGCTCGGAACCGAGGAAAGGCGAGCCCGGAACCTGGCTCGGCAAGGACATGCGCAGGGCCTACCTGGCGCTGCACCGCGCCGGCTACGCCCACTCCTTCGAGACCTGGCGGGGCACGCAGCTGGTCGGCGGCTTGTACGGGGTGGCGATCGGGCGCATGTTCTACGGAGAATCGATGTTTTCGCGCGCGACCGACGCGTCGAAGGTGGCATTGGTCGCGCTGGTGCATGAGCTGAGGGCGCGCGGCTTCCCGCTCATCGACTGCCAGATGAGCACGCCGCTGCTCGCCTCCCTCGGCGCGCGGGAGATCCCGCGCCGGGCCTTCCTGCGCGCGGTTGCAGCGCTGGTAAACTACGCGAATCCGCCCGGAAGGTGGGCCCTTGTCGAGACTTAACGATCTGCCGCATGCCGTCCTGCAGTTCTACGTGACGGCGCCCTATCCCTGCAGCTACCTGCCGGACCGCATGGCGCGTTCCCAGGTGGCGACGCCGAGCCACCTCATCAACACCGAGATGTACGGCGACCTGGTCAAGGCCGGCTTCCGCCGCAGCGGCATCTTCACCTACCGGCCGCACTGCGACGCCTGCCGCGCCTGCGTGCCGGTGCGCATCCCGGTCCACGAGTTCGCCGCCCACCGCTCGCAGCGCCGCGCCTGGAGACAGCACCGCGGGCTGATTGCGCATCCGCAGCCGCTCAAGTTCCGCCTCGAGCATTACGCGCTGTACCTGCGCTACCAGTCGAAGCGCCATTCCGGCGGCGGCATGGACAACGACAGCCGCGACCAGTATTCGCACTTCCTGCTGCAGAGCAGGGTCGACACGCGGCTGATCGAATTCCGCGACGCCGGCCAGCTGGTGATGGTATCGATCGTCGACTACCTGCCAGACGGCCTGTCCTCGGTCTATACCTTCTATGAGCCCGACCGGCGCGGCGCGAGTTTCGGCACCTATAACGTGATGTGGCAGATCGATTCCTGCCGCAAGCTGGGCTTGCCCTACCTGTACCTCGGCTACTGGATCCGGGAGAGCCCGAAGATGGCCTACAAGTCCAAGTTCGAGCCGATCGAGGGCTTCATGGGCGGCCTCTGGCGCCGCCTCGGGAGACGGGACGCGGCGTGAGCCTTTACGCGCTGGCGCGCCCGCTCCTCTTCTCGCTAGATCCCGAAACCGCGCACCGCGTCAGCCTGCGGCTGGCGGGATTTCTTCCGTATGCCGCGGTCCCGCCCTGTCCGGTGCGCGCGCTCGGGCTGCAATTTCCGAATCCGGTCGGCCTGGCAGCCGGCCTCGACAAGAACGCGGAGCACATCGACGCCCTGGCGAAGCTGGGCTTCGGCTTCATCGAGGTCGGGACGGTGACACCGCGACCGCAGCCTGGCAACCCCAGGCCGCGCCTGTTCAGGCTGCCGCAGGCGCAAGCGCTCATCAACCGCTTGGGCTTCAACAACGTCGGCCTCGACGCCTTCCTGCAGAACGTCGCGCGCTCGCGCTATCGCGGCATTCTCGGCATCAACATCGGCAGGAATGCCGACACGCCGCCCGGGCGGGCCGCCGACGATTACGAGACGTGCCTCGAAAAAGTCTATTCGCGCGCTTCCTACGTCACGCTGAACATCTCCTCGCCGAACACCCGCGGCCTGAGGGATCTCCAGCAGGACGACCAGGTGGAAAATCTTCTGGCTCGCCTGTCGACTCGGAGAGAACGTCTCGCCGAGCGTCACGGCAAGCATGTCCCGCTCGTGCTGAAGGTCGCGCCCGACCTCGTCCCCGAGCAGGTGAGCGGAATTGCCAATGCCGTGCGCCGCCATGGCATCGAGGGCGTCATCGCCACCAACAGCTCGGTGTCGCGCGACGGCGTCGAAGGGCTGCCGCATGCGAACGAAGCGGGCGGGCTATCGGGAAAGCCCCTGCGGGAGCGCGCCACCCGCGTGCTCAAGCTGCTGGAGAGCGAATTGAAGAACGAGGCGACGCTCATCGGCGCCGGCGGCATCTTCAGTCAGTCCGATACCCGGGAGAAAATTGCTGCAGGGGCCGCGCTGGTCCAGCTCTACACCGGGCTCGTCTACCGCGGGCCCGGGCTGGTTGCAGAATGCGCGTCGGCATTCCGCGCGAAGTAAAGGACGGCGAATTCCGCGTCGCGCTCACGCCGGCCGGAGCGGGTTCGCTTGAATGCGAGGTCGTCGTCGAGCCCGGGGCGGGCGAAGCTGCCGGCTTCGCGGACGAGGATTACGTCGCCCGGGGCGCGAAGCTGGGCGCTGCGTGGGAGTGCGAGCTGGTGGTCAAGGTCAAGGAGCTGCAGGAACCCGAGTACCGGCGCCCCCGTCGCGGGCAGACCGTGTTCGGCTTTCAGCACTTCGCGCCGCATCCCGGGCTGCTCGACGCCGCCCTTGCCTCGGGCGCGACCTTCATTGCCTTCGAAACGGTCGGCCAGTCCGGCGGCAGCCTGCCGATCCTCGCGCCGATGTCGGCCATCGCCGGCCGGCTCGCGGTGCAGGCCGGCGCATGGTGCCTGCAAAAGCAGAACGGCGGCAGCGGCGTCCTGCTCCCCGGGCTGGAGGGCATGGCGGCAGGCAGAGTGGTGATCGTCGGCGCGGGCAACGTCGGCTCGAATGCGCTGGCGGTGGCGCGTGGCATGGGAGCCGAAGTCAGCGTCTTTGCGAGGACCGGGAAAAGATTTCCCGCCTTGCGAAAACGTTTCCCGGGCGTGACGTTCCAAACCGGAAGGCCCATCATTACCGAGGCGGATCTGGTCATCGGCGCGGTCCTGACGCCGGGCGAGATGTCTCCGCAGCTCGTCAGCCGCGACATGCTCAGGCGCATGCGCCGCGGCTCCGCGCTGGTCGACGTCGGCATCGACCAGGGCGGGATCGCGGAGACTTCGCGGCCGACGTCGCACAGCGATCCGGTCTACATCGAGGAAGGCGTGGTGCACTATTGCGTGCCGAACATGCCCTCGGCTTGCGCGCGGACAGCAAGCTTCGCCCTCGAAGCCGCCGTATTGCCTTTCGTAAGGATGCTAGTGAGAGACAGGATGAGCATGGATCTCGTTACCGGCGTTCAAGTGCGCGCTGGAAAGCTGACGCACGAGAAGCTGGCGCGCGATACGGGCCGGCCTTACTCGCCGCTGTGAAGCGCATCGCCGTCGCGCGAATCGACGAGAGCCGCTGCATCGGCTGCGCGCGCTGCATCGAGGCCTGCCCGGTGGACGCGATCGTCGGGGCGCATCAACTGATGCACACCGTGGTCGAGCCCTGGTGCATCGGCTGCGCGCTGTGCCTGCCTCCCTGCCCTGTCGACTGCATCGACATGGTCCCGGCCAAAGGCGCCTGGGGCGCCGACCACCAGGCGGCGGCGAAGCAACGCGCACGGCAGCGCAAGCTGCGCCTCGCGCAGCCGCAATTCGTTTCGCCGGCGAAAGATCGCCGCGCGGTGATCGCCGCGGCGCTGGCGCGCAAAAGGCGATGAACCCCGCAAAACGCCGCGAGATCTTCCGCCGCTTCCAGGCGGCGAATCCGCACCCGACCACCGAGCTCGAGTACCACACGCCGTACGAGCTGCTGGTCGCGGTCGTGCTGTCGGCGCAGGCGACCGACAAGTCGGTGAACCAGGCGAGCGCCGTGCTGTTCGAGCAGTTCGATACCCCCCAGAAGATGGTGAAGCTCGGCGTCGCAGGCCTCGAGAAGTACATCCGCCGAATCGGGCTTTACCGCACCAAGGCGAAGAACGTAGTGGCGCTATCGAAGATCCTGCTCGAGGAGCACGGCGGCGAAGTGCCGGCGAGCCGCGAAGCGCTGGAGCGCCTTCCCGGCGTCGGCCGCAAGACGGCGAACGTGGTGCTCAACACGGCATTCGGCCAGCCGACGGTGGCGGTCGACACGCACATCTTCCGCGTCGCCAACCGCACCGGCCTCGCCCCGGGCAAGGACCCGCTCGAGGTGGAGCAAAAGCTGCTCAAGTTCACGCCGCCGGAATACCTGCAGAACGCGCATCATTGGCTGATCCTGCACGGCCGCTACGTCTGCGTGGCGCGCAAGCCCGGCTGCCCGAGCTGCCTGATCCGCGACCTGTGCGAATTCAGGCCGAAGACCAAATGATCGCCGGGCATCGCGTCGCGTTTCAGCGCGCTGCTGTCGCGATTCGGCGACCGCCACGAAGCGCTGCACCAAGCGCTCGAGCCCGAACGGACTAGCCCGGCTCGGTACGGTCTGCATACTGACCGCCGCATGATGATCCCACCGGTCACCGACAGATCGTGCCATGAGACTCGCGTTCGCCGCGCTCGCCGCCAGCCTGCTCTGCAGCATGCCCGCCCACGCCGACGACACGCTGATCCTGGTGGCGAAGCGGGACATGAAGGACCAGCTCTACGGCTCCACCGTGCTGGTCGCGAAGCCGGTGGGCAACGGGCGCCATGTCGGCTTCATTCTCAACAAGCCGACCCAGGCGACGCTGGGCAAGCTGTTCCCGGACCATGCGCCTTCGCAAAAAATCATCGACCCGGTCTACCTCGGCGGGCCGCTCAGCTCCGAAGTGATCTTCGCGCTGGTACAGCGGCACGAGAGCCCTGGAGCGCGCTCGGTCCGGATCGCGCCCGACCTGTTTCTCGCGACCGACAGCGAGGTAGTCGACAGCATCATCGAGAAGGAGGCGCAGCGTGCGCGCTTCTTCGCCGGGCTGGTGATATGGCGGCCGGGCGAGCTCGACGACGAGCTCAAGCGCGGCCTGTGGTACGTGCTCGAGGACAGCACCGACCTGGTGATGCGCAAGCCGACCGAAGGATTGTGGGAAGAGCTGGTCGGCCGCTCGGAGCGTAAGGCGAATACGATCTAGCGCTGGTCGTGGAGCCGGGACTTCTGGCTGGAGAACCATGCAGCCAGGTCTTCCATGTCCTGCCTGGAGAGCTGCGCCGCGAAACCCTTCATGAGCGGGTTGTTGCGCTTGCCGCTCTTGTAGTCGTGCAGCGCCTTCGCGAGGTAATCGGCGTACTGGCCGGCGAGGATCGGCTGGTCCTGCGTCGAGGGCTGGTTGCCGTCGGGGCCGTGGCAGGCGGCGCAGACTTGCGCGACCTTCGCCTTTCCGGATTCGGCATCTCCGCTCGCTTGAGCGGTTCCGGCCGGCACCCCGTAGTACGCGGCGAGATCGGCCATGTCGCGGTCGCTGAGGCTCGCCGCGATGCCGCGCATCGAGGGATGCGAGCGCTCGCCTGACCGGTACGCCTTCAGCGCATTGATCAGGTAGGCCGGCTGCTGGCCCGCGATCTTCGGCACGTGGTAGACCTCGGGGAAAGCGGTCTTGTACCCCGGAATGCCGTGGCAGCCGATGCACATCGCAGTCTTGTCGCGGTGGGCGAGCCCGGCATCGCCGGCGGAGGCCGGCTGCTGTGCGAGCGCCGCCTGCGCGCCCGAAATCAGTGCTGCGCCCAGCGATGCCTTGAGGAAGCGGAGGGCCATCAGTTAAAGGCCGTGGATTCTATCCAAAGCTCCTCCTCGCCTCAACAGGTCGGTTCATGCATACTGGCGGGCGCTTCGGGGGGAAGACGGAGTTTCAGTGCGAGGACCAGCCTTGGCGGCTCTGGCCGCCGTGTTCCTTTTTGCCTGGGGCAGAAGCTTTGCCGCGCCCGCGGACGAGTTGCGCGCGCTGCTCGAACAAGGCCGCTCGGCGGACGCCTACGCTCTAGGCCATAGCCATTCCGAAGAGCTCGGCAAGCCGGATTTCGATTTCTATTACGGCATCGCCGCCCTCGACAGCGGCCACGCCGGCGAGGGCGTGCTCGCGCTCGAGCGCTACATCGTGCGCTTTCCCGACAACGACCGCGCCCGGCTCGAGCTCGCGCGCGGCTACTTCGTGCTCGGCGAGCTGGTGCGCGCGCGCGAGGAGTTCGAGACCGTCCTGCGGAAGGACCCGCCGCCCGCGGTGCAGGCGACGATCGAGCGCTTCATGGACTCGATCCGCGCGCAGGAGACGCGCTACGCCACCACGGCGACCGGCTACGTGGAGATCGGCGGCGGCTATGACTCCAACGTCAACAGCGGCATCGGCAACCCGGTCATCTCGGTGCCGACGCTCGGCACAGTACAGCTGGCGCAGGCGGGCGTAAAAAGCGGCTCCGGCTTCCTGCACCTCGGCGCCGGCGGCTCGATGTCGCACCCGGTGGCCCCGGGTGTCGCGCTGCTCGGGGGCGCGAGCGCCGAATTCAAGCTCAACGCCGGTTCGTTCGACAAGCAGTTCGACCTGGGCACCCTTGCCGCCTACGGCGGCGTCTCGGTGATCAAGGACAAGGACCTCTATCGCGCCACGTTCTCCCTGTCGACGCTGGAGGTGGACCACAACCGGTTTCGCGACAGCGCGTCAGTCGGCGGCGAATGGCACCGCCAGGTCGACGAGTTCAATACCGGCTCGGTATTCCTGCAGTACGCGCGGCTGCAGTATCCGTCGAGCCCGGTGCGCGATGCCGATTTCTACGGCGCCGGCGTGGGCTGGCGGCGCGCTTACGTCGCGCCGATGCAGCCGGTGTTCCAGGTGCAGGCGCTGCTCGGCCAGGAGAAAAATGACGCCTCGCCGGTGCGCAACGATCTGTCGCGCGACCTCTACACCCTGCGCGGCGGCCTGGCCCTGACCCCGGCGGCGCGCTGGGGCGTGTCGGCCGGCATCAGCTACACCAAGAGCAGATTCAAGGAGGCCGACCCGCTGTTTCTCGCGAAGCGCGACGACGACTACTACGGCTTCGACGCCGGCGTCTCGTACCGGCTCACCCGGCAGCTCACCCTGCGCGGCGATTACCTGCACTCTGACAATCGGTCTAACATCGAGCTCTACAAGTACACGCGTGACCTCATCAGCTTTCGCGCGCGCTACGAGTTCTAAGGAGTCATCATGCGCTCTTTGATCATTCTTCTCGGCGTTCTCTTCGCTCCCGGCTTGGCGTTTGCGCAAGCCGGGCGCTTTCTCCTCGCGGTGGGCGACGTGGCCGTCGCGCGCGGACCGGCTGAAATCCGCGCCGCGACGGGAACGCCGGTGCAATCCGGCGACACCATCCGCGTCGGGCCGGCGAGCAACGCACAGATCCGGATGAGCGATGAATCCATTGTCGGTCTGCGCCCGGGCACTGTCTTTCGCATCGACGCATACGAGTATTCGGGGCAAGCCGAGGCGCGCAGCATTTTCAGCCTCTTGAAAGGCGGCTTCCGCACGGTCACGGGCGCGATCGGGCGGCTGCACAGCCGCGAGCGCTACGCGGTGCGCACGCCGACCGCGACGATCGGCATCCGCGGCACCCACTACACGGTGGTCCACTGCGATAACGACTGCGGCGGCGCGGACCGCGGTTCGATCTCCAACGGCACTTATGGCGGCGTTACCGACGGGCGCATCGAGGTGGTGAACCAGACCGGGGAGCACGAGTTCGCCGCCAACACGTTCTTTTATGTCGCCAGCGCGAGCGCCGCGCCGCAGAACCTCATCGCGCCGCCGAACTTCCTCTACGATCGCCTCGAAGGCCAGGCGCGCTCGCGCGGCAACCAGGGCAACGAGTCGAGCGAGACACTGGCGCGCTCCGGCCTCAACGCCGAGAGCCGCCCGAGCGAAGTGCCGCCGCCGCCGCAACCGGGCACCTTCATCGTCACCGAGCAGAGAACTTCGAGCGGCCAGCCGAGCGTCATCGCCGCCGCGCCGATGCTGGGATTCGTCGGCGCCTGGACCTCGGCGATCGGCGGCGCAAACAGCGTTAGCGCTTCTGTCCCCAATGAGATGCTGACCAGGACCGGGAGCGGGACCAGTCAGACGCTCACGGCATTCGACATTCCGGGCGTTGCGAGCGGCGCCGCAGCCAGGCTGGGGCCGATCAACGAATCCGGCGGCGGCTTCGATCCCGGCGACGGCTCCGTCAACGCGAACTGGGGAGTCTGGGCGAGCGGCTCCATCACGGAGGTCACCGGCACGACAAGCATCCCGGGGGGCGCGCACTACATCTTCGGCAACCTCACTCCGCCTGAAGTCATCGCAGCGCGCGCCGGCACGCTCTTGATGTTCGCCTTTGCCGGCACCACTCCGACCAGCAATGCCGGCAGCTTTGTGAGCGGCGCTTATCCAAGCCTGTCGCTCAACTTCGACACAAGGAGCGTGCAGGTCGGCAGCTTCAGCTGGGCCTTCGCCGGCGGCACGTTCGCTTTCTTGCAGGGGGGTACGGGAACGATTTTCGCCGTTCCCGGCGCCGCCGGGGTCAAGGCGAGTCTCACCGGCACGTTCTCCAGCAGTGTTCCGGCCACCGCGGCGATGTCGGGCGCATTTTTTGGCCCGGCGGGAGATCACCTCGGCGTGGGAATCGGCGTGACGTCTGCAAGTACGGGCTCGGCGCCGGTCTCCGGCCAAGGCGTGGCGATTTATAAACCGGGCGGCGCTTAACCTCTCATGCGCTTCAAGGGCTCGCCGTCGTACGTTTCAACCGATGACCTGACCCTCGCGGTCAACGCGGCGATCACGCTGCAGCGGCCGCTGCTGGTGAAGGGCGAGCCCGGCACGGGCAAGACCATGCTCGCGCTCGAGGTCGCCAGGTCGCTCGGCGTGCCGATCCTGGAATGGCACATCAAGTCGACCACCAAGGCCCAGCAGGGCCTCTACGAGTACGACGCGGTGAGCCGGCTGCGCGATTCGCAGCTCGGCGACGAGCGCGTGCACGACATCCACAACTACATCGTCAAGGGCATGCTGTGGCAGGCTTTCGCCGCCGATTCGCCGGTCGTGCTGCTGATCGACGAGATCGACAAGGCCGACATCGAGTTTCCCAACGACCTGCTGCGCGAGCTCGACCGCATGGAGTTCTACGTCTACGAGACGCGCGAGCTGGTGAAGGCGAAGCACCGCCCGATCGTGTTCATCACCTCGAACAACGAGAAGGAGCTGCCCGACGCGTTCCTGCGGCGCTGCTTCTTCCACTATATCCGCTTCCCCGACAAGGAGACGATGGAGAGAATCGTCGCGGTGCATTTCCCGGCGCTGAAGAAGTCGCTGCTGCGCGAGGCGATGGAAGTCTTCTTCGAGGTGCGCGAGGTTCCGGGCCTGAAGAAGAAGCCCTCCACCTCCGAGCTGCTCGACTGGCTGAAGCTGCTGCTCGCCGAGGACATCCCGCCGGACGCGCTGCGCTCGAAGGACCGCAAGACGATCATCCCGCCCCTGCACGGCGCGCTGCTCAAGAACGAGCAGGACGTGCATCTGTTCGAGCGCCTGGTTTTCATGACCCGCGCGAAGGGCGGCTAGTCGACCTCCGCATCATGGCCGAGCCCGCGCTGTCGTACAACCCGAACCCGACCGAGCCCAAGCTCAAGCTGCCCGACGGCGCCTGCGACGCGCACTTTCACGTCTTCGGCCCGCAGGCGCAGTTCCCGCTCGCCGAGAACCGCAGCTACACGCCGGCCGACGCACCCAAGGAAAAGCTGTTCGACCTGCACGACTTCCTTCTCGTCGAGCGCGGCGTGGTGGTGCAGTCGGGCGCGCATGGGTTCGACAACGCGGCGGCCGCCGACCTGATCGCCGCAAAGCCGGGGAGCTACCGCGGGGTCGCGCTGCTGCCGCCCAGCATCGAGGTCGCTGAAATGAAGCGCCTCCACGAGCAGGGCTTTCGCGGCGTGCGGTTCAATTACATGCAGCACCTCGGCGCTGCGGTGCCGATCGCCGAGGTCATGAAGCTCGCGGCGCGGATGGCCGGCATCGGCTGGCATCTGCAGCTGCACATGGAAAGCGCCCTCATCGCCGGCATGACGCCGGCGCTCAAGGTCTCGCCGGTGCCGGTGGTGATCGATCACATGGGGCGGATCGACGCCTCCCGCGGCCTGGATCAGCCGGAGTTCAAGCACCTGCTCGCGCTCCTCGAAGACAAGCGCTTCTGGGTCAAGGTGAGCGGGGTCGAGCGGGCTTCGCGCCAGGGCGCGCCGTACGCCGACGCCGTTCCCTTTGCGCGCAAGCTGGTGCAGGAATTCGGCGATCGCACGCTGTGGGGCACCGACTGGCCGCATCCCAACCTGGCCGCGATTCCCGACGACGGCGTTCTGGTCGATCTGCTGACCGAGATCGCGCCCTCCGAAGCGCAGCGCCAGGCGCTTCTCGTCGACAACCCACAGCGTTTTTATCAATTCAGCTGAAAAGACTTCAGGATCGGGTTGCGATCATCACCGGCGCCGGCTCGGTCGGCCCGGGCTGGGGCAACGGCCGCGCCACCGCGGTCCGCTTCGCGGAGGAAGGCGCGAAGGTGTTCGCCGTGGACCGCGATGCGGCGAGCCTGCGCGAGACCATCGAAAAGACCCAGGGGGTTATCAAGATTCATGTTTGCGACGTCACCGACGGCAGTGCTGCTGCCGGTATGGTGGACGACTGTGTAAAGACCTGGGGACGCGTCGACATCCTGGTCAACAATGTCGGCGGCTCGGCGCCCGGCGGACCGGTCGAGATGAGCGAGGAGCTCTGGGATGCGCAGGTGGACCAGAACCTGAAGAGCGTATTTCTTGCCTGCAAGCACGTCCTGCCGGTGATGGAACGCCAGGGGCGCGGAGTGATCATCAATCTGGCCTCGACCTCCGGCCTGCGCTGGACCGGTGCGGCGCAAGTGGCCTATGCCGCGACCAAGGCCGCGGTGATCCAGCTCTCGCGCGTCGTCGCCGTGCAGTACGCCTCGAAGGGCATCCGCGTCAACACCGTGGTTCCCGGGCAGCTGCATACGCCGATGGTCGAGGCGCGGCTGGCGCACCAGCGCGCGGGCGGCGACGTGGAAGCGCTTTTGAGTTCCCGCCTGAAGCGCATTCCGCTGGGCTTCGCGGGCGATGGGCGCGACACCGCGAACGCGGCGCTGTTTCTCGCCTCGGACGAGGCGCGCTTCATCACCGGGACCGAGATCGTCGTGGACGGCGGCATGACTGTACGGTGCGATTAGAAGAGGAACACGTGAGGTTGTTCAAGAAACTTCTAATTTCATTATTGTTTGTTCCCGCATCGGCGCTGTCCCAGGCCTATCCCTCCAAGCCGGTGCGGATGATCGTGCCCTTCCCGCCCGGGGGGCCGGCCGACATCTTCGCGCGCGGCCTTGCGCAGGGCATGCACGAGCCGCTCGGCCAGCCGGTGATCATCGAGAACATCGGCGGCCTCGGCGGCGTGCTGGGCATCGACCGCGCGCTGAAGGCGGCGCCCGACGGCTACACGCTCGCCTTCAACAGCGGCTCGACGCTGTCGATCGCGCCTTACTCGTTCGCCAAGCTGCCGTACGACGTCAAGAAGGACGTCGCCCTGATCACTCTCGTCGTCCGCGTGCCAGAGCTCCTGGCAGTGCATCCGTCGCTGCCGGTGACGAGCCTTGCCGAATTGATTTCCTATGCCAAAGCCAACCCCGGGAAAGTGAACTTCGGCTCGGCCGGCGGCGGCAGCATCACGCACCTCGCCGGCGAGCTGCTCAAGGCCGAGGCGAAGATCGACCTGGTGCACGTGCCGTACAAAGGCGCCGCGCCGGCGGTCAACGATCTCCTGGGCGGGCAAGTACAAATGGGTATTTTCGACGTGCCGGTGCTGCTGGGCCATATCCGCGCCGGCAAGCTGAAGGCGCTCGCCGTCACGAGCGCGACGCGCACCCAGTCGCTGCCCGACGTGCCGACCACGGCCGAGATGAGCTATCCCGGCGTCACCTCCGACAACTGGTACGGCCTGGTCGTCCCCGCCGCCACGCCCGCAGACCTCCAGCAGCGCATCCACGCCGCCGCGATGACGGCGCTGCGCTCGCCCGCGGTCGTCGAGCAGTTCGCCAGGGTGAGCGGAGTCGCATCGCCTGGCACGCCGCAGGACTACGCCGCCTTCCTCGCCGCCGAGCAGGCGAAGTGGAGCAAGGTCGTCTCGGCGATCGGTTTCAAGGAAAACTAGGCTTGCTGATCGATTTCTTCCTCAAGCTGAAGTCGCACAAGCTGCCGGTCTCCATCAAGGAGTACCTGACGCTGCTCGAGGCGATGGACAAGAAGGTCATCGGCCAGTCCATCGACGAGTTCTATTACCTGTCGCGCATCGCGCTGGTGAAGGACGAGGCCAATTTCGACAAGTTCGACCGCGCCTTCGCCGAGTTCTGGCAGGGCGTCGAGACCATCCCGGGCATCGAGGCCGAGATCCCGCTCGAGTGGCTGCTGAAGCAGGTCGAGCTGACCCTCACCGAGGAGGAGAAGAAGCAGATCCAGGCGCTCGGCGGCTGGGAAAAGCTGATGGAGACGTTGAAGCAGCGTCTCGAAGAGCAGAAAGGCCGCCACCAGGGCGGCAGCAAGTGGATCGGCACCGGCGGCACCTCGCCTTTCGGCGCCTACGGCTACAACCCCGAGGGCATCCGCATCGGGCAGGACCGCTCGCGCAACCGCTCGGCGGTCAAGGTCTGGGACCAGCGCGAGTACCGCAACCTCGACGACTCGGTCGAGCTCGGCACGCGCAACATCAAGGTCGCCCTGAGGCGCCTGCGCAAGTTCGCCCGCGAAGGCGCGCCGGAGGAGTTTGACCTCGAGAACACGATTCATTCAACTGCAAAAAAAGCCTACCTCGACATCCACATGCGGCCCGAGCGCCGCAACGCGATCAAGGTGCTGATGCTGATGGACATCGGCGGCACCATGGACGAGCAAATCAAGCTCGCCGAGGAGCTGTTCTCCGCGGCCAAGACCGAGTTCAAGCACCTCGAGTTCTTCTACTTCCACAACTGCCTGTACGACTTCGTGTGGAAGGACAACCGCCGCCGGCACTCGGAGCGCACC
>DATILQ010000144.1:0-2163 GCA_035476235.1 Burkholderiales bacterium | reverse complement strand
GGCCGAGCGCACGTTTCACATCTGCACGCCCGATATCGGCGAAATGGTTTTCCTCCCGCCGCTCCTGCGAGAGCTGCGCGAAGCTGCGCCGAGCGTCAGCATCAAGTGCGCGCAATATCCGACCCGCGAGACGCGCGAGATGCTCGTGTCGGGCGAGATCGACGTGGTGCTGGGGCACGTGCCGGCGCTCAATACCGGCATCTATCAGAAGATGCTGTTCGACGAGTTCTATCTGTGCATGGTGCGCAGGGACCACCCGAGAATCCGCGACACCCTGTCGCGCGAACAATTCTTCCGCGAGGCGCATGCCCTGGTCGCCTCGCCCGGAACCGGCCATGCGCTGCTCAAGGACCATTTCGCCAGCAGCAACCCGAAGGTCCGGGTCCAGGTCGAGGTGCGCAACTTCGCCTCGATGCCGTTCATCGTCGCCAACAGCGATCTCCTGCTCACCGTGCCTTCGCGCCTCGCGAAACACTTCCAGTCGCTTCTGCCGCTGCGGCTGGTCATGCCGCCGATCGACTTGCCGTCGTTCACGGTGAAGATGTACTGGCACGAACGCCAGCACCACGACCCGGCGAACCTCTGGCTGCGCGCGCTCATCGCCAGACTGTTCAGCGACCCCGAGGGCAAGGCCTACCAGCCGCCGATCGCGCGCAAGGCCATCGCACCATCCATGCCGTGAATGGGGGCCATTCACGGGCCCCCCTTCTTAGCCGCGTCTGAGTTGCCTAACGTGCTCCTCGAAAGAGGAGTACGCCCATGGCGCAGACGCGAGAAATGATCCTGGACGGCATCGCCGATGCCAGGAACGAGCAGTCCATCGTCAAGCCTTACCTCATGTCGCACGGCACGATGGAGGTCTACAGCCTTAAGGAGTCGCGCAAGTTCTACGAGGAGTTCCTCGGCCTCGAGTGCGTGCGCCACGCGAAGCCCGCGATCGCGGTGCGCTGCGGTCTCAAGTTCCACATCATCGCGGTGGAGGCCGGCGCCGCGCTCAAGCCCGTGAACGTGCTCAACCACTGGGGCATCGACGTCGGCTCCAGGGAAGAGGTCGACGCCGCGCACGCCAGCGCGCTCGAGCACAAGGAGAAGTACAAGATCCGCCAGGTGCTGCCGGTGGTGATGCAGCACGGCGTGTACTCCTTCTACATGGAAGACCTCGACCACAACTGGTGGGAGATCCAGTACTACCCCGGGCTGCAGAACGAGGATCTATTCGATTTCGGCGACCGCTTCTCGATGCAGGACGGCGCAGAAGTGGGCGAGCTGCAGGAGCTTGCCGTCAAGAGCTCGACGTGACCATGAAACAGGGAAAGATGCTGCCGCCGGGAGTGGGCCGGCTGATCGCCGGCGGCGCGCTGCACGCCATGCTCAAGGTCTCCGGCGGTGCCCGCAGGGACGGCGCCGTGTGCTCGACGTTCGAAATCACCGTCCCGCCCGGCTACGACGTCGGCGCCCATGTGCATACCCGGGGCGAAGAGCTCTTTTACGTGCTCGAGGGGACGCTCGACCTGCTCGCGTTCGAGCCGCTCGAGCGCACGCCCGACGACTGGCACAGCTGGACTTCGCCCACCGGGCAGCGCTACCTGCGCGGCGGGCCCGGATCGCTGCTGTTCGTTCCGGCGGGCACACCGCACGCGTTCGCCAATCTTTCGTCGAGTCCAGCGCGCATGCTGTTCCAGGCCGCGCCCGAGGGGCACGAGGACTACTTCGAGGAGCTTGCCGCGCTGCTGCGTGCAAGCAACGGCAAGCCCGATCAGGAAGCGGTGGCCGAGATCAGACGGCGTCACGACATCCGGCAGCTGACGCGCTTCGCGCCCGGCGCACCCCGCAAGGAGGCGACATGAGCCAGGTCCTGGAGAGAGTATCGATGGAAGAGCTGGTGCAGCGAGCACGCTCGCTGATTCCGGTACTGCGCAGCCGCGCGCGCTCGGTCGAGGAGGCGCGGCGCGTGCCCGCCGAGACCGCGGCGATGCTGCGCGACGCCGATCTCTACCGCCTGATGCAGCCGGCGCGCTTCGGCGGCTTCGAGTACGGCTTCACCGAGCTGATCGACATCGTGTTCGAGATCGGCCGCGGCTGTGGCTCGAGCGCGTGGTGCTACGGGCTCGGCGCGGTGCACCAGTGGCTGCTCGCCACCTTCCCGCTGCAGGCGCAGGAAGA
>DATILQ010000143.1:0-1585 GCA_035476235.1 Burkholderiales bacterium | reverse complement strand
GATCTCATCGAGCTTCGCCTGCGCATGAGCGAACTCAGTGCGCTCGCGGCCCGCGGCCTGCGGGCGGTCCCAGTGGCCAAGGTGCACGGAGCGCCCGGCTTGGCCGCGGCGGAAGGCTTCGAGCAACGGGTCGAAATATGCGGGCACTCTCATCCCCAGCAATACGTCGCCGCATGCGCGCGGGCCCGCGCCATGAAGCTGCAAGCGGTCCAGCGTTTGCGTGCGCCTTGTACCGGCGTCAGGCGGTGCAGATAGCGCCCGGAATCGAGCACGATGAGCGTGCCCGCCGGCAGGCTGAAGCTGACCGACTCGAGCCGGCTGACGTCCGGGCGCACCTTGACGCTGTCGTCGCTCAGCAGCCGCGCGTCCTGCGGCTCGACGCACAGGTCGAACACTTCGAGCGCGCCGCCTGTTTCCGGCTGTGCCAGCACGAGAACGAAAGACAGCATGTTGAGCTCGACCAGCGTGCGCAGGTGCTGGTAGGACGGGCGCAGCCGCTGCTCGTTGTCGAAATGCGCCGGCAGGTAGCCGCTCTCGGCGTGGGCGCGCAGCGTGGTGAACATGTACTCGGTGCCCGGCAGCGGCCCGGGTGCCGGCACGAACGGCCGCCCGCCGTCCAGCCGCGAGAGCAGCTCGCCAACGTGCCTGGCGATGCCGAGGCCGGGCGGGAAAAGATCCTCCAGTTGCGCGTGGAACCGGGCCGCCTCCTCGAAGTAGCCCGGCAGGCGCGCATCGCTCAGGTTCAGGTTGCGGCCGTAGAACCAGGAATGAAACTTCTCCGGGAACCAGGTCTGCAGGAACTCCGGGTCGTTGCGCTCAAGTCGCGCAACGACGGTCGCGAGCACGTCGGGCGCGTAGACGCGATGCACGATGATCGCCTGCAGGTCGCCAGCGCGCAGCTGCTCGATCGCGTCGGCGTGCTCGCTCGCCTCGGCCGCGTCGAGCTCGGTGGTGCGCAGGAACCCCGCCAGCGCCTGCGCCGCGCCGGCGCACATGCCGGGTCGCCAGCTCACCGTGCGGCGCGCGGGCACTGAGCCGCTGGATGGCCGGTAGCTCATCTTCCCTTGGTCCCCCTCCCAGGCAGTGAGTCTACCCTTCCGTACATCCGAAACCGGCGTTTTGACGTTAAAGAAGAAGCGGCAACCGCCGCAGGGGCATTTCTTGTCCGATATCTACATCCAGACGCTGGCGCGCGCGGCAACCTGATCGCGCAGCTGGCGCAGGACGTCGTCAACCAATCGCGTGCTCGAAGATGATTGAGCGGCCGCGCGATCAGTCCCAGGAGAAGCGGTAGAAGAGTCCGCCGCCGCTCGAAGTGCCGGTCTCGGCGCGCAGCGACCAGCGGCGTGAGAGCGAATAGTCCATCTTGACGAGGCTCGAGGTCACTGTGCCGAGGCCTTGCTCGTAGGTTAAATACAGCTTGTCGGATACGCGCTTGCCGAAGGCGAGCACACGGTCCTGCACCTCGCCCGTGCCCCGGAAAGACACTTCGTCCAGACCGAAGTTTTGCGCGATGCGGCGGTCGAGCGGCATGCTGTTGCCGCGCGCGAGCAGCGCACCGGCGGCAGCCTGCAACAGCCCGAGA
>DATILQ010000142.1:0-10628 GCA_035476235.1 Burkholderiales bacterium | reverse complement strand
GGTGGCGAGCCCCACGATCTGCGACTCCTGCACGCCGGGCTTGAGCGCTTCCGCGATGTCCTGATAGACGCCGTCTACCATCGCCGAGGCCATGTTGAGCAGCGTCAGCTCGTCGATGTTCTTCACCTCGCGCGCCAGCAGCATCACCTGCTGGCCGTCGCGCACCTCGATGCCGGCTTTCTGCAGCGCGAACAGCATCGGCGGCTCCACCACGTCGACGCCCACCGGCATGTCGCCGACGCCTTCGGCATCGAGGATAGCCTTGATCTCCTTCGCCGCATCGCGGAACAGCGTCAGGTCGGCTCCGGTCGCGCCGCGCAGGCCGAGCAATCCGGCGCGGCAGTGGTCGGCGTGCAGCCAGGGCGCGTACAGCTTGTGGTGGCGCGCCGCACTGCCGAAATCCCAGATGTACGGCTCGCCGTTTCCCGTGAGCAGCGAATAGCGCGTGAGCTTGTCGCGCGCCCACTCGCCGATCACCGTGCTGGTGGTGTAGCGGATGTTGTGCTGGTCGAACGAGAGCAGCGCGCCGAGACCGGAGTTCGCGAGCGCGGCGCGCACGCGCGCGAGGCGGTACCCGTGCAGCCTGCGGAAATCGATGCGCTCCTCGAAATCGACCTGCGTGCGGCCCGGCGCCTGCAGCGGTCGGTCCCAGCGGTGCGCGGGATCGACGTCGTCCGGACGGACAATCTTCGGCTCCGGATGCCGGCTCCTGCTAGCCATGGGGAACTCCTCCAGCGGGCAATTTTATAACGAGCTAGCCGGCGATAAGCTCGATCCGCCGCCGGATGCGCGCCGCCGTTTCGCTGTCGCCAGCGTCCTCGGCGCGCTTCGCCTGCACGCCGAGCCAGGCAAGGAGCGGCCGCCGCCAGCCCTGTGCAGAGGCGATCTCGACCGCCTGAGTGATGCCGGCGGGACTGATCCGACCCGTCTTGAACTGCACGCCCAGCCCGACCAGACGCGAGAGCGCATCGTCGCTCGCGGCGCGCTGCGCCCGGCCAGAAAGGTAATCGGCGTATCCGGTCTCCTCGCTGCGCGCCTCGCTTCGCAGAGCCTCGAACGCCGGGCAATCATCCAACTCCAGGCTCGCGGTGCGCACTGCGCAGCGCGTCAGCTCGGCGCGGGCAAGCAGATCGCCGCGGCCGGTGCTCGCGAGCGCCGACCTGGCGCGCAGGAACTCGGTCTCCGCGGAGTGCGTGTCGCCCGCGAGGTAATTGCGCTTGAACGATTCGAGGGCCTGCCGCGCATTCGTCTGCCAATCGGGAGGCAGCGGGCCGCTGGCACAGCCGGCGAGCGCTAGCGCCAGCAGCGCGAGGCGCTTCACGGCAGCTTGATCTCGGTGCTGCGCTCGAACGGCCACCTGCGATTGATCTCGTCGATCAGGCCGCTGACCTTGCGCAGGCTGGCGTCGACCTCGGCGCGCAGCGCCGCAAGGTCCGTGGTGGCGGCCTTGGCGTTCGCCCCCACTTGCTGCATATCGGCAAGCACTTGATCTGTCTTTTTCAGGGTGTCGCGCAGATCGCCAAGAATGCCGTTCGCTTGGGCGAGCGCGCGTTGCGTCGAATCCATCACGCCGCCCTCGCCGAACAGCCGCTGATCCGTCTTGCCGAGCACGCCGTCGAAGCGCTGCGCCACCACGCTGAGCGAAGCAAGCAGGGCGTTGGCGCGATCGATCGCGGTGGTCACAGCGGCCAAGGCACCCTGCCGTTCCGCGAGGCGCTCGGTCACGGCCTGCAGGTTGGCCAGGCTCGCTTGCAGGCTGCCGCCGGCGGCGGTCATCTGTTCTACGTTTTCCAGCATCGTGCGCAGCGTCGCGACCATGCGCGGGATCTCCTCGGATGCGTCGCCGCGCAGCACGGGACGCACCGCGCCGTCCGCAAGAAGCGGGTCCTGCAAGTTTCCCGTGTAGGCGCGGATCCTGGCGCTGCCCACGACTCCGCGTTCGATGGTGAAGACGCTGCTCGAGCGCAGCCAGCGGGCGTCCTTGCGCGGCACGTCGATGTCGATGCGCGCGCGCCCGTCCTCGTCCAGCGCCATGCGGTTCACGCGCCCGATGGGAAAGCCGGAGAACGTAAGGTCCATGCCGATGCTCACGCCTTCGGCGTTGTCGGCCACCAGCGTCAGCCGCTGCCTGGCCTCGAATACGCCGCGCGCGTACAGCACGTAAACCACGAAGCCGACGGCCACCATCAGCGTGAGGCCGAGCAGCAGTCCAACCCTGAACTGCAAGTTTTTCGGGAGCGCCGTGACCCCGGGTTCGCGTTCCATCTAAACGTACTTTACAGCGAGCGCGAGCACCTCGATGAGCCCGAGCGCGAAGAACAGGCGCACCATCCCGCCCATCACCGCCACGGGTGCGGAGCGCATCTGGCGCGTCGCCTCCGTGCCCGCCGCGACCGGGATCACGGCGACCGCCAGGCTGAACGCGAGGCACTTGAGCGCGAAGCCGACCAGCGCGGGGGGGTCGAATACCCGCGCGATCGTGCGCGAGTATTCGTTGAAACCCCAGGGGGAGAAGCCGTACATCGCGAGGTAGGCCGTCACGAGCACGAGGCCACAGCCAAGAATGGTGAGCGCTGTCACCGATATCCCGGTGGCCAGCACCCGCGGCAGAAATTCGCGTTCAAGAGGATCCATGTCTTCGGCGCGCATGCTGTCGAGCTCGCCAGACACCTGCATCAAAGCGACTTCGGTATTGATCGCGGCTCCGGACCGCAGCGCGACGAACAACGCGGTCAGCAGCGGAATCACCTCGAGCACCAGCACGCGCAAAACCAGCTCGAGCGCATAGGCGGCAAGGTCGAAGTCGCGCGCCACGCTGACGGTGATCTGGACCACGACCAAGCCCAGTAACG
The DNA here is from genome assembly GCA_035476235.1 of Burkholderiales bacterium. Taxonomy (GTDB): domain Bacteria; phylum Pseudomonadota; class Gammaproteobacteria; order Burkholderiales; family SG8-39; genus SCGC-AG-212-J23. The sequence continues at coordinate 7,776 of DATILQ010000142.1, read as the reverse complement.
CCGCGAACAGAGTGAAGCCGATCAGCACCTGCCAGGCCGTGAAATAGATCTGCTGCAGCGCGACGCTGCGGGTGTGCGGCGTGTAGCTCGCGGGTGACAACCCGGCCACTGCTACCGCAAGCGCCAGGCGGGCGGTGCGTCCCCAGACCCGGATCCAGCCGAGGGTTGCGTCGCGGCTAGTCATCTGCCTTCGGCGAGCCGCTGCACGGTCTCGCGTGCGAGCTTCAGCTTGACGCCAGCGGCCTGGATTTCCTCCCAGGTGGTCCGGTCCACCGGGATGCCATCCTTTTCGCGCTTGCGCCGCATCTCGCGCTCGGGATCGCCGGCGACGCGCACCTTGTCGAATCCGGGTGCGGGCCGGCCCTGGTGCAACCACTCGAGGAACAGCCGCGCTTCGCGCTCGAAGGCGGCAGCGGTGCCGAGGCGCGCGGGATTGATGACGATCGCCAGCATGCCGTTCAGCACTCGCTGCTGCTTGCTTTCTTCATAGTGCCAAGTGCCGCCGCCGCTCAGCGCCCCACCGAGCAGCTCGCACGCCAGGGCCATGCCGTAGCCCTTGTGCTCGCCGAACGGCAACATGGCGCCGAACGGCGGCACGACCGCATAACGCGGATCGTCGGTCGGATTGCCCTGATCGTCGATCAGGCGCCCTGCAGGCACCTTCTCGCGCTTGTTGTGCGCGACACGCAGTTTTCCCTGTGCCACCGCGCTCGTGGCGTAATCGAGGATGAACGGCGGCCCGCCCGGCAGCGGCACGCCGATGCAGCAGGGATTGGTGCCGAAGCGGGCATCGCGCCCCCCGTACGGCGCTACGCGCGCATGCGAGATCACATTGACGAAGTGAATCGACACCAGCCCTTCTTGCACCGCCAGCTCCGCCCAGTGTCCGATGCGGCCCAGATGATGAGTATTGCCCAGTGCCATCACGCAGGATCCGTGCTGCTTGGCACGCTCGATCGCCATGCGCATCGCGTCAAGGCCGATGGCCTGGCCGTATCCCTTCCTGCCGTCCAGCGCGAGCAGCGCGCCGGCATCGAGCGTCGCGGCCGGGTGGCGGTTTGCCTCGAGACCACCCTCGAGCAGCGCGTCGACATAGCGCGGGATCATGCCCACGCCATGCGAGTCGTGCCCGGTGAGGTTCGCGGTAACCAGATTATCGGCGACCAGTTTCGCCTCGCGCGGGTCGCTGCCGCCCGCGGCGACGATCGCCTCGATCGCGCGGGTGAGGGGACCGGCGTGGAACACCAGCGTGTCAGCCATTCCTGCTCAGTCCGGCTTGATGCGGCCGCGCTTCAGCCGCGGCCCAGATGATCCAACGCTGCATCGCCTTCTCCCTAGCGAGGCAGCGAGTTTACTTGTTTGGCGACGCGATGCGCCACGTCGCGTCGTGGTATATATCCACGACCCCGCTTCGACCGGAGTAGTAGCCATGAAGTGCGCGTTGGCGCTAATGCTTATTGCTGCTCTGTGGACCGCGTTCCCGGCACGCGCACAACCCTATCCGTCCAAGCCGATCCGGATCATCGTGCCGTATGCCGCCGGCGGCACCTCCGACATCCTCGCCAGACAGATCGCGCCGAAGCTGAACGAGGCCTGGGGCCAACCGGTGATCGTCGAGAACAAGCCGGGCGCGAACGGCAACGTCGGCGCGGACTTCGTGGCCAAGAGCGCTGCCGATGGCTACACGCTGCTTCTCACTGACCTCGGCGGCCTGGTCATCAGCGCGAGCGTCTACCCCAAGCTGCCGTTCGACCCGTCGGAGGATTTCTCGCCGGTGGGGATGGTCTCCTATTCGCCGCACGTGCTCGCCGTGCACCCGTCGGTTCGCGTCAACAGCGTGAAGGAGCTGATCGACATGGCGAAAGCGCAGCCCGGCAAGCTTAATTTCGCGATCTCTGGCATCGGCGGGGCGCCGCAGCTTGCGGGCATCGAATTCGCACAGCGCACCGGCATCCAGTGGACCTACATTCCGTACAAGGGAGGGTCCGACGCGGTCACCGCCGTAGCTGCTGGCCAGGCCGACGTTCTCTTCAACGGCATGCTCGCCACCTGGCCCTCGGTGCAGGGCGGCAGGCTCAGGGCGCTGGCGATCTCGAGCGCGCAGCGCGTCGGCGCGGCACCCGACACGCCGACCGTCGCGGAGCAGGGCCTGCCCGGCTTCGAGACCGGCTCGTTCCAGGGCGTGGTCGGACCCGCCGGCCTGCCGCGCGGGAGCGTGACGAAGCTGAACTTGGAATTGATCAAGGTGCTCGATTCGGCGCAGATGAAGGAGCGCTTTGCGAAGCAGGGCACTGAGGTGCGCGCCGGCACGCCCGAGAGCCTCGGCCAGTGGCTGCGCGCCGAGCGGGCCCGCTGGGCCCGCGTGGTCAAAGCATCGGGGGAAAAGTTTGAATAGGAAAAAGCCCGAGGACCTGCGCAGCTACCGCTGGTACGGCGCGCGCGATTTGCGCGCATTCGGCCATCGCTCGCGCACCGCGCAGATGGGCTACAGCCGCAGCGACTACGCCGGCAAGCCGGTCATCGCCATCATCAACACCTGGTCAGACATCAATCCCTGCCACACCCATTTCCGGCAGCGCGCCGAGGAGGTGAAGCGCGGCGTCTGGCAGGCAGGCGGCTTTCCGGTCGAAATGCCCGCGATGTCGCTCGCCGAGCCGATGCAGAAGCCGACCACCATGATGTACCGCAATTTCCTGGCGATGGAATGCGAGGAGCTGCTGCGCTCGTATCCCGCCGACGGCGCGGTGCTGATGGGCGGCTGCGACAAGACCACGCCCGCCCTGGTGATGGGCGCAACCAGCATGAACCTGCCGGCGATCTACGTGCCGGCAGGCCCGATGCTCAAGGGTCACTGGCGCGAGAACACGCTCGGTTCGGGGTCGGACACGTGGAAATACTGGGCGGAGCTGCGCGCCGGCAACATCAGCGAGCGCGATTGGCAGGAGATCGAGGACGGCATCGCCCGCTCCCCGGGCACGTGCATGACGATGGGCACCGCGGCGACCATGATGTCGATCGCCGAAGCCCTCGGGCTGGCGCTCCCCGGCGCCTCGTCCATCCCGGCGCCCGACTCGAACCATTCGAAGATGGCGACCCTCGCCGGCAAGCGCATCGTCGAGATGGTGTGGGAAGATCTGAAGCCACGGGATATTCTGAAAAAAGAATCTTTTGACAACGGCATCGTGACGCTGATGGCGATGGGCGGCTCGACTAACGCGCTCATACACCTGGTGGCGATGGCCGGCCGCGCCGGCGTGAAGCTGCCGCTAGAACGCTTCAACGAGTTCTCCGCGAAAACGCCGCTTCTCGCCAACGTGCGCCCCTCGGGCGACAAGTACCTGATGGAGGACTTCTACTACGCAGGCGGTTTGCGCGCCTTGCTGTCTGAGCTGGGAGATCTCCTGCATTTGAATTGCCAGACGGTAACGGGGAAAACCCTGGGGGAGAACCTGCAGGGCGCGAAGATCTACAACCAGGACGTCATCCGTCCGCGAGCGAAACCGCTCAAGGCTTCCGGCGGGCTGGTGGTGGTGCGCGGCAACCTGGCGCCGAACGGCGCCGTAATCAAGGCTTCGGCCGCCACGCCCAGGTTACTCAAGCATGTTGGAAAAGCGGTGGTCTTCGATGACTACAACGACATGGCAGCGCGGATCGACCGCGACGACCTGGAGGCGGATGCCGACTCGGTGCTCGTGCTGCGCAACGCCGGGCCGCTCGGCGGTCCGGGAATGCCGGAGTGGGGCATGCTGCCGGTGCCGAAAAAGCTGCTCAAGCAAGGCGTGCGCGACATGGTTCGCGTGTCGGACGCGCGTATGAGCGGCACCAGCTATGGCACCTGCGTGCTGCATGTTGCGCCGGAGTCATTCGTCGGCGGGCCGCTCGCGCTGGTGCGAAACGGCGATCTCATCGAGCTCGACGTGGAGCGCCGTATCCTGAACTTGAAAGTGACCGATGAGGAACTGGGGAAGAGAAAAGCGGCCTGGAAGCCCGCCGCCCGCAAGTACGCGCGCGGGTACGGCGCCGTTTTCTCGCAGCACATCCGGCAGGCCGACGAGGGCTGCGATTTCGATTTCCTCGAGGGCACCGCGCCGATTCCCGAGCCGGAAATCCACTAGCGATGGACCTGCCCCGGAACGGCTTCAAGCGCGCGCTCGCCTCGGGCCGGCCGCAGATCGGCCTGTGGTCAAGCCTGTCATCCAACTACACCGTCGAGGTCATCGCCGGCGCCGGCTTCGACTGGATCCTGCTCGATACCGAACACTCGCCGAGCGATCTCGAGAGCGTGCTGACGCAGCTGCAGGCGGCGGCGCCCTACCCCACCCACCCGGTGGTGCGTGTCCCATGGAACGACATGGTGACCATCAAGCGCATGCTCGATATCGGCGCGCAATCGCTGCTCGTCCCCTACGTTTCCACGCCGGCCGAGGCGAAAGCCGCCGTGTCCTATACCCGTTATCCGCCTGCCGGCGTGCGCGGCGTCGCGGGCACCACCCGCGCCACGCGCTTTGGCCGGATCAAGGACTACGCCAAGCGCGCGCACCATGAAATCTGCCTGCTGGTGCAGGTCGAAACGCAGCAGGCGCTCGACAACATCGAGACCATCTGCGCCATCGACGGCGTCGACGGCGTGTTCGTCGGCCCGGCCGACCTGCACGCCTCGCTCGGCCATGCGGGTGAAATAGCCAATCCCAAAGTGAAGCCGCTCATCGACGCAGCGGTGCGGCGCATTCGCAATGCGGGCAAGGCGCCTGGGATCCTGACTCCAAACGAAGCCGACGCGCGCCACTGGCTCGAGTGCGGCGCGCTGTTCGTGGCCGTCGGAGCCGATGTCGGCATACTCGCGCGCGGCGCCGAAGCGCTTGCCGCCAAATTCAAGTCCTGAGACGATGAAAGCCGAAATCATTCTTACCGCGCAGGGCCACGCCGGCACCATGGCGACGCTGCAAAATGAATTCACCTGCCACAAGCTGTTCGAGGCAGCGGACCGCGCCGCGTTCCTCAAGCAGCACGCACAGACGGTGCGCGGGCTCGCCACCTTCGGGCCGGTGCCCGTCGACGGCAAGCTGATGGACGCGCTGCCCAAGCTCGAGATCATCTCGAACTTCGGCGTCGGGGTGGACGCCATCAACCTTGAGGACGCGAAAAAGCGCGGCATCATCGTCACCAATACTCCGGACGTGCTGAACGACTGCGTCGCCGACACCGCGTTCGCGCTGGTGGTAAACACCTTGCGAAGATTCCCGCAGGCTGAGGTTTACCTGCGCGCCGGCAAATGGGCGTCGCGCGGGCCGTATCCACTCACCTCTTCGGTCGGCGGCAAGACGCTGGGCATCCTGGGCCTGGGCCGCATCGGCGAGGCGATCGCCAGGCGGGCACTCGCCAGCGGGATGAAGATCCGCTACCACAACCGGCGCAAGAAGGACGCCCCCTACCCCTACGATCCGGACCCCGTCACCTTGGCCAGCAACAGCGACGTACTGATGATCGTGACCCCGGGGGGGCCGGAGACCAGCAAACTGGTAAGCACCAGGGTGCTCGATGCCTTGGGTCCCGGAGGCTATGTCGTCAACATCGCGCGCGGCTCAGTCATTGACGAGCCAGTGCTGCTGCGCTACCTGCAGGAAAAGCGCATCGCGGGCGCCGGCCTGGACGTGTTCGCCGATGAACCGCGCGTGCCGTCCGAATTCCTCAGCCTCGACAATGCGGTCCTATTTCCGCACGTCGGCAGCGCCACGGTGGAGACGCGCAAGGCCATGGGGGATCTGCAGATCGAGAACCTGCGGCGGCACTTCGCTGGCCAGCCCGTTCTGACCAGAGTGGCCTAGCTAGATCCTCTCCGTCTCCTGCTGGCAACCTTAAAGCCAGTGGTCACTTACATTCAAGTCACTGTCGCAGTTAGCTAAACTCTACTTGAGAATTATTGACATTTGTAATGATAACGATTATCGTTATATACAATGTTGTACGCCACGGCCAAACGGCAGCCTGGGAGCCCTGCGACCACGCGCACCCCTAACAAGGTTTGCAGCGAAGCGCTGCTTGGCCACGGTCGTGAGCTGGTGATCACCCACAACGGCCGCGAGTACCGCCTGCGGCTGACGCAAAGCGGAAAACTGATCCTGACCGCCTAGAGACGCCAATGGGCCAAATGCTGCTTGTCACCCTGCGCGAAGGGATCGAGATGTTCCTGATCGTGGCGATCGCCGCGACATACCTGAGAAAGACCGGCCGCGCCGCGCTGCTCTCCGCGGTGGGCTGGGGAACCGCGACGGCTATCGCGGCTTCCGTGGTTCTAGGAACCTGGCTCGCCGAGGTCGCCGTCCTGCCGAAATGGGAGGCCTTGCTGGCTCTGGTCGCCGCAGTGCTCGTCATTTCCATGGTGATCTACATGCTCAAGGCGGCCAAGCACCTGCGGCGCGACATCGGGGCGAGGCTGGAAGCCGCGGCCGTGCGGACCGGCCGAGGGGCATGGCTCGGGGTGTTCCTGTTCGTCGTACTCATGGTCACGCGCGAGGGCATGGAAACGGCATTCATCACGGCCTCGTTATTTCGCCAAACGGACACCGCCCACTTTGCGCTCGGGGCATTTGGCGGCCTCGCGCTCGCCGCAGGCCTGGCATGGGCATGGGTCCGCTATGGCCAACTAGTCAACCTCGCCTTGTTCTTCAAGGTCACCTCGGTGTTCCTCGTGCTCTTCGCCGCGCAGCTGCTCGTCTACTCGTTCCATGAGGCTACCGAGGCGAATCTCTTGCCGCTCGACAACGCGTATTGGCACATCGCCACCGAACCCTACGGCCCGGAAGGCCCGTACGGTGCGCTGCTCACGTATTTTCTGGTGCTCGTGCCAGCCGTCTGGCTCATCTTCGCGGGTTTGAAGACGAGACTCGCTGCCGCGCGCTGACGCGGTCCTGCCAGCCAGCGGCCGCAGGCCGCAAGCCAGCCCTTCCCATTTCGTGAGAGGAGGTATGGCTTGCTTGAAAGATGTGTCGTACTTGCGACCCTCATCGCTGCGCTGCCGCAGCCTGCTGACGCGGGCGAATCGCCGTTCGGCTATGTGTACACCACCGATACCCACCCCAAGGGCCAGCGCGAAGTCGAACAATGGATCACCAGGCGCCATGGACAGGCACGCGGCGGCTTCGACGTATGGCAGTTCCGCACCGAGCTCGAGTACGGCGTTAGCGACAACCTGCAAACGGCGCTGTACTTGAACTACGACAGCGTCAACGCCTTCCGCAACCGCCCGGACGACACCACCGGTCCCGGCGCGTTCGTGCCTGACGGCGTGGATCCCGATGCTCGCTACAAAAGCAGCTTTATCGAGTCGGTCTCGAACGAGTGGATTTATCGGCTCCTCAGCCCGTACAAGGACCCTATCGGCCTGGCCCTGTATGTCGAGCCGACCTATGGGCCGAAGAAACGCGAGCTCGAGGGCAAGATCATCCTGCACAAGAACTTCCTCGATGACCGCCTCGTCTGGGCAGCCAACTTTAGCGCTGCCCAGGAACGCGAAAAGTTTCATGGCGAATGGGAGCGCGAGGGAGAGCTGGAATTCACCACCGGCATCGCCTATCGCTTTGCGCTGCGCTGGCACGCCGGTGTCGAATACCGCGACCATCGCGGCTATGACGGATCGAGTTTCTCCAAAGCCAACCGGAATTACTCCGCCAGCTTCTTTGGCCCGTCACTCCACTACGCGGAGAAATCGTGGTGGCTGACGGCGACCTTCCTGAGCCAGCTCGGCAATGCGAAGGGCTACACGGACCAGGCGCGCGA
>DATILQ010000141.1:0-8315 GCA_035476235.1 Burkholderiales bacterium | reverse complement strand
GCATTGAACGTCAACGGCAGGCGCGTCGAGGTCGATGCCGAGGCCGACACGCCGCTGCTCTGGGTGCTGCGCGACTACCTCGACATGACCGGCACCAAGTTCGGCTGCGGCATGGCGCTGTGCGGCGCCTGCACGGTCCATATCGACGGCCAGCCGACGCGAAGCTGCGTGACGCCCGTCTCGGCGGTGGCCGGAAAGGGCATCACGACGATCGAGGCGATCGGCGCGACCCGGGCCGGCAAAGCGGTGCAGGACGCCTGGGTTGCGGAGAACGTGCCGCAGTGCGGCTACTGCCAGTCGGGCCAGGTGATGAGCGCCGCGGCGCTCCTCGCCTCCAAGCGCAACCCGAGCGACGCCGACATCGATAGCGCGATGTCCGGAAACATCTGCCGCTGCGCCACCTACCCGCGCATCCGCGCCGCGATCAAGCGCGCGGCAAGGGGGCTGGCATGATCACCAACGTCAGCCGCAGGGATTTTTTCAAGGCCTCGGGTGCCCTCGTTCTCGCTATCTCCTTTCCTGGAAAAGTATTTTCCCAGACGCAGAGTTCTTTCGCACCCAACGCATTTGTCAGGATCGGCTCAGACAACACCGTCACCGTGATCGTGAAGCACCTCGAGATGGGGCAAGGCACCTACACCGGGCTGCCGACGCTCGTCGCCGGGGAGCTCGACGCCGACTGGTCGCAGATCCGCGTCGAGGGCGCGCCGGCCGACGCGGGCCGCTACAACAATCTCTTCTGGGGGCCGGCACAAGGCACCGGCGGCAGCACCGCGCTCGCCAATTCCTACGAGCAGCTGCGCAAGGCCGGCGCCACCGCGCGCGCCATGCTGGTTTCGGCCGCCGCCGCGAAGTGGAGCGTGCCCGCCTCGCAAATCACCGTTTCGAAAGGTGTAGTTCAACATGAGAAAGGCAAGTTGACCTTCGGCGAGCTGGCGGCCGATGCCGCAAGCCAGTCGGTGCCGGCCGAAGTTGCGCTCAAGGATCCGAAGGACTTCGCCTACATCGGCAAGCCCGCGGCGCGCACCGACGCGCGCGCCAAGTCGAATGGCAGCGCGATGTTCACTCAGGACGTAAAGCTGCCGGGCATGCTCACCGCCGTGGTGCTGCATCCCGAGCGCTTCGGCGCGAAGCTCAAGAGCTTCGACGCCGCCAAGGCAAAAGCCGTCAAGGGCGTGGTCGATGTGGTCGCCTTCTCCACGCCGGTGACGAACGGCGTCGCAGTGCTCGCCAGGGACTACTGGAGCGCGAAGAAAGGCCGCGACGCGCTCACCGCCGAGTGGGACGAAACCGGCGCCTTTCGCCTGGGCTCGGCCGAGATCATGGCCGAGTACAAGAAGCTCGCCGTCACCCAGGGCACCGTGGCGCGCAAGGATGGCGACGTCGAGCGCGCGCTGAAGGACGCGCCGAGGACGCTCGAGGCCGCCTACGAGTTCCCGTACCTCGCGCACGCCAGCATGGAGCCGATGAACTGCGTGGCGAAGCTCGACGCCAGCAGTGAAAAGGCGGGCTGCGAGATCTGGAACGGCGAGCAGTTCCAGACCGTCGACCAGGCGGCCGTGGCGAAGCTCCTCGGGCTCAAGCCCGAGCAGGTGAAGCTCAACATGCTCTACGCCGGCGGCAGCTTCGGCCGGCGCGCCAACCCGCAGTCCGACTTCGTGCTGGAAGCGGCGGCCATTGCAAAAGCGATCGAAGGGCGCGCGCCGGTGAAGCTGGTCTGGGGGCGCGAGGACGACATGCGCGCGGGCTTCTACCGGCCGATGTACTACCACTCGCTCGAAGCAGGGCTCGACGCGCGCGGCAGGCTGATCGCGTGGCGCCACAGCATCGTCGGCCAGTCGATCCTCGCCGGCACCGCGTTCGAACCGATGCTGGTGAAGAACGGCGTCGACGCCACCTCGGTGGAAGGCGCCGCCACCCTGCCCTACGCGATCCCGAACCTCGCCGTCGACCTGCATTCGCCGAAGATCGGCGTGCCGGTGCAGTGGTGGCGCTCGGTCGGCTCCACGCACACCGCCTTCGCCACCGAGTGCTTCCTCGACGAGATCGCGCGCGCCACGAAGAGGGACCCGTTCCAGCTGCGCCGCGCGCTCCTCGGCAAGCACCCGCGCCACAAGGCGGTGCTCGAGCTCGCCGCGCAGCAGGCGGGCTGGGGCAAGCCCTTGCCGAAAGGACGCTCGCGCGGCATCGCGGTGCACGAGTCGTTCAATACCTTCGTCGCCCAGGTGGCGGAGATCTCGAGGAAGAAAGACGGCTCCCTCAAGCTCGAGCGCGTCGTTTGCGCAGTCGACTGCGGCGTCGCCGTGAACCCGAACATCATCGCCATGCAGATGGAGTCCGGCATCGGCTACGGCCTGTCGGCCGCGCTGACGGGCGCCATCACGCTGAAGGACGGCAGGGTCGAGCAGTCCAACTTCCACGACTACCCGGTGCTGCGCATCAACCAGATGCCGCGGGTTGAAGTCCACATCGTTGCTTCAAAGGAGAAACCGAGCGGGGTTGGCGAGCCTGCCACGCCGGTGATCGCCCCGGCGCTCGCGAACGCGATCCTCGCGCTCGGCGGCAAGCCGGTGCGGGCGCTGCCGCTAGCGGCCCAGGGAATTACCTTTTCTTGAAGAAGTTCCGGCGCGGGGCCGCGGGCGGCACCGGGCGCTCGTCCTTGTGCCGGAAGCTGATGCGGCCGCGGGTCAGGTCGTAGGGCGAGATCTCGAGCGACACCTTGTCGCCGGCGAGGATGCGGATGCGGTGCTTGCGCACCTTGCCCGAGGCATAGGCGAGCACCTTCGCGCCGTTCGTCATCTCGACGCGGAACTGGGTGTTGGGGAGCACCTCCTGCACTACGCCATCCATGGTGAGCATGTCTTCTTTAGCCATGCAGCCAGTATGAGGCTTGCGCCGGCCCGCGACCGGCGCGAAAGACCTTTATTCCCAGGGTCGAACGATTCGTTGGCCTTTGGGTCCAAATATGTGATACATCAATGAGTAAGCCACACGGAGCCCAGGCTCACCGGCAAATCCCTGCTGATCCCTCGCTTCGCTGTCCTTCGGAAGGGATCGGCCATGCAGCCAGGCAAGGAAGCATTCAGGGCGCGACGCTCCGCCGCCTGGACCCGCGAGCGCGTCGACAACCTCAGCAAGCAGGAAATCCAGCAGCTGCGCGCCAACGCCGGAGACCTGGGCGAGCACGACATAGTCACGCTGTGCGATGAAGCGCTTCGGTCTCTGCCCAAGGGCGGCGGCAAGCGCGGCGCGGCATTGGCGAAGACCAAGAAGGCACGCCGGCTGATTTCGCGCGGCAAGGCCTTCGAAGCGCGCGGCGTGCACCTGGACGACGCGCGCGCGAGCTGGGGCGGGGTGCGCAGCTCCGATGGCGTGGTGGTCATGAGCCTCTGGGCGGACGCGGTCAAGTTGCGCGATGGCGCGTGCAACTATCTGCTGTGGGCGCCGAACGTGAACGGCGCGCGTCCCTGGTCGGACACGCCTCCGGGCCAGGAGCGGCTGAAGCACTGCCAGCTCGCCCTCGAGGGCGCCGGCGCCGAAGGGCTGCTCGTCTTCGGCGAGCGCCTGGACGCTTACCTGCCCGAAGAAAGGGCGCGCAGCGTGCACGGCGTCGACCCGGAGACGGTGCTGCGCTTCAAGGTCGAGAAGCAGGGCGACGAATACTGGGCAGTCTGGGGAAAGAAGATCTAGGGGAAAACGATGGCTCCGCCAATGCTCGAGAGAAAGCAATACAAGATCGGCAAGTACGACATCGTGGCGCAGCCGGCGAACGGCTCGATGCACATGCTGCGCTACACCGTGATGCTGGAGGGCAGGCGGCTCGGCGCGCTGCTCAGCGTGCCGACCGAATCGGACTGCCGCTTCCTGGAAGCACCGCCGGCGGTGCCGCCGCTGAAGATTTTCTCGGTGACCTACCGCCCCGGCCGGCCGAAGAAGGGCGCGCCGCGGCCCGGCGGCGCCGAGCCCGAGCACGGCCCCACCATCCCCTGGTCGATCAAGGGGCAGCGCTACTAAGAGGCTTTAGATCGCCTTGATGTTCGAGGCGGCCGGACCCTTTGGCCCCTCGACCACGTCGAAGGACACCGCCTGGCTTTCTTTCAGCGATTTATATCCGGCCATCTGGATATTGCTGTGATGGGCGAACAGGTCCTTGCCGCCGTCGTCAGGCGTGATGAACCCGAAACCCTTGGAGTCGTTGAACCACTTCACTTTTCCGGTAGGCATGTCGCATTCCTTGACTTGAAGCTACGAGACGAATCCGGGCCCGCTGCCGGGCACGATGATCAAGGAACGGAATTTGACTTCCCTGCTTGAATATCCTGCGCGGTCACTGTAGCACATCGCCGCGCTCAGTGCCGGTTTTCCCGCCGCCCGCCGTCCGAGGAGTCGGGAGTCGATCTTCCCGGCGGCTGCGCGGCGGAGGATTCGAGAATCAGGCCGACCGCCTGCAGGAACACCGGCGTCGGCACTTCCTCCTCGCCCGACAGCCAGCGCTCGAGGCTCTCCGCAGTCGCGTTGAGCGCATCGCCTAGCGCGTCGATCCCGCCGCACCACTCGACCGCGCGGCGCAAGGTCATCATCGGCACGTCCGAGTTGCGCATGCCGGCATCATGGCATGTTTGTTCGCTGCGCTTCACGCCGGCTTAACAGTGGCTCCGCTCGGTGGCTCGAACCAGCGGCCCGATCTTCCGGGGGCGAGCCGGGTCTCATCGCATTCCTCAAGGATGCCTCACTTCGGGGCAATGTGACTCAGGAGGAAATTACCGGGAATTTCAGAATCTCAGAGATCCACTGCATTTTCAGTAGCGCTCGCTTGCTTCCTCAGCTTCTTCGCTCGCTTGGCTGCCCCCGCAAGGTGCTTCCTGGTTTTTTGCCTCCTGCGCCTGGTCTTCAGCATCTGGGAGTGACTCAATGGAACCTCCGAGGAACCGCTGCGCTTAGTAGCTCGCCCATTCCCAGCTGTTGACGTACCACTGTTCCGGCGTCTTGGTGGCAAACACCACGTGCAGGCTGCTCTCGGACGAGGTGGAGCCGGGGCCGGTCCAGGTGTAGGTCCATTGCAAAGTGCCCTGCCACGGCGCGTTCGCGGAGAAGGCATTGTTTCGTAACGCAGTGCGTCGCGGCTTGCCGAGCAATGTCTGCACTTCTTCGACTGACATCCCCTGCTTCAGCTCGGTTGCCATGCGCTCGGCCTGAGCGAGGCTCAGTTTTACAGCGGGATCCGTGGGTTGAGCGCCCGCGGGCGAGATCCATGCGAGCGATATCAACGAGGCTGCGAGAAAGACTGAGATTGGCAGGGGTCTCATATCGAGAGAATGCGCGCCCCAAGGGCGCGGCGTATGTGCGCCTGCGAACAGATGCCCCCCTAAATATTCAGGCTCGCAGCCCTAGCAGTCCACGTTATCGCCCCCATATCCCGATTGGTTCGCAGTTTTCACCGGAGAACAAAATGCTGAACATTACCCGCTTTAATCCGCTCGAGGACGCATTCGACAACCTGTTCCGTGGCCTCCCCGTGTGGCTGCCTAACCCCGAGAGGCGTGCGGCCGCGCCGATGCAGTTCCGCATGGACGTGACCGAGAACGACAAGGAGTACCAGGTGCTGGCCGACTTGCCCGGCGTCAAGAAGGAAGACATCAGCATCACCATCAACGCCAACGAAGTCGCGGTATCCGCGGAAGTGAAGCACGAGAAAATCGTCAAGAATGACGAGACGGTGCTTCGCGCCGAGCGCTATTACGGCACGATCCAGCGCTCGTTCTCGCTCGGCCAGGAGGTCGACGAAGCGACCGCCCAGGCCAAGTTCAACGACGGCGTGCTGGAACTCACGCTGCCGAAGAAAACCGTGGCAGCGGCGAAAAGGCTCGCGGTGCATTAAGCGGCAGTTGAGTCGTAAATACACGGACCCCGCTGCGGCGGGGTTTTTGTTTTTAGAATAGGCGCCGTGACCCTCAAGATGGCGAGCGGCAGCGAGCAGATCTCGGGGCAGGCCGTCCTCGTGCTGCAGGGCGGCGGCGCGCTCGGCGCCTACCAGGTCGGCGTCTACCAGGCGCTGCACGAGGCGGGCGTCGAGCCAGACTGGGTGATCGGCACCTCGATCGGCGCCGTCAACGGCGCGATCATCGCCGGAAACGAAACGCAAAAGCGTCTGCCGCGCCTGCACGAGTTCTGGGACAAGGTGCGGCTCGGGGGCTGGGTCGAGCCGATGGTCGGGCCCTGGGCGAACCACTGGTACGCCAACCTGTCGACGTACATCGGCGGCATTCCCGGCTTCTTCATGCCGCGCGCCATTCCCTGGGGCGGCATGTACGCGCCGCTCGGCGTGTATTCCTCCTCGTGGTACCGGACCGAGCCGCTGCACGCGACGCTCACGCCGCTCATCGACTTCGAGCTGCTGAAGGCGAAGCGCACGCGCCTCACCGTAGGCGCGGTCAACGTGAAGAGCGGCGAGCTGCGCTACTTCGACAACACGCGCGACCCGGAGCCGCTCGCCCTCGAGCAAGTGATGGCCTCGGGCGCGCTGCCGCCCGCCTTCCCGGCGATCGCCGTCGACGGCGAGCCTTACTGGGACGGCGGCATCTACTCGAACACGCCGATCGAGGCGGTGCTCGACGACCACCCGCGCCGCGACTCCGTGATCTTCAGCGTCAACGTCTGGCAGCCCGCGGGCCCGGAGCCGCAGTCGATCTGGGACGTGCTCGGCCGCCAGAAGAACATCCAGTATGCGAGCCGCGCCGACAGCCACATCGCGCGCCACATGCAGATCCACCGCCTGCGCCACATCATCCGCAAGCTCGCGCATCACCTGCCCGAGGAGAAGCGCGGCCATCCCGACCTCCAGGGCCATGCCGGCCACGGCTGCGGCACCACGATGCACATCGTGCGCTTCCTCGCCCCCGAGCTGGAGGGCGACGATTACACCAAGGACATCGACTTCACGCCCACCGGCATCACCGCGCGCTGCGAGGCCGGCTACGCCGACACGCGGAAGATGCTCGCGCGCAGGCCATGGGAGAAGCCGGTCGACCCGATGGAAGGCGTGATCATCCATCAGGACGCGCCGCTGAGCGAACGGCTCGCAAAGAGCTGAACTAGAATCCCGCTCATGAGCCGGCGCCGGTTCCTCCTGTCGCTCGCGCCCGCGCTCGCCGCGCCCGCATGGGCGGCGCGCGCGTGGGCCGCGGCGCTCCCGCGCGCCTCGGCGGTGCCCGGCGGCGTCGCGAGAATCGGCCTCGGCGCCGCGGAGCAACCGCCGCGAGTTCGCCTCGGCGCCGATCGCGTGCTGGTGATGCGCGAAGGCGACGAGTGGATCGCGCTCGTCGGCATCGCGCTCAGCGCGAAGCCAGGCTCGAAGCTGCAGGTGGAGGCGGAGCAGGCCGGCGGCGGGGTCGAGCGCTTCGAGGTCGCCGTCGCGCCCAAGCAATACGCCTCGCAGCATCTCAAGGTGCCGCCCGGCCAGGTGGATCTTTCGAAGGAGCATCTCGCCCGGTACGAGCGCGAGCGGGTGCATCTCACCGAGGTGCTCAGGACGTTCACCGACTCCGCGCCGGCGACGCTCGCCATGCTCCAGCCAGCGCCCGGGGAGCGCTCGAGCTCGTTCGGAATGCGCCGCTACTTCAACGGGCAATCGCGCAGCCCCCACAATGGAATGGACTTCGCGGCGCCCGCGGGCACGCCGGTCATCGCCGCGAATGCGGGGCGCGTCATCGACACCGGCGATTACTTCTTCCCGGGCCGGACCATCGTCCTCGACCACGGGCAGGGCTTGCTCACGCTCTACGCTCACCTGGAAGCCATCGACGCGGCCGTGGATCAGGCCGTGTCGGCCGGCAGCGTCATCGGCAAGGTGGGCGCCACGGGCCGCATCACCGGGCCGCATCTGCACTTCTCGGTCTATCTCAACGCGGTCGCCGTCGACCCGGCGCTCTTTCTGCAGGATTAGAGGGGAGGCGAATTATGCGCAAAGTCGTTTCCATAGTGTTCCTGTGCTTCGTGCTGGGCGGGTGCGCCACCCCGACCAAGCACACTTCGACCAGCGTGGTCGATTTTCTCTATCCCGACGTCAGGGATCCGGTGGTTTCTCCGGGCACTCCGGTCCTTGCCCTGCCCTTGCGCGTCGGCATCGCGTTCGTGCCCGGTCAGCGCGGCGCCGCCACGAGCTTCGCGCTCACCGAGAAGAGGCAGAGCGATGTCCTGAACGAAGTCGCGAACCACTTCAAAAAGTCTCCTTTTGTGAGGACCATCGAGGTGATTCCGTCGGCCTACCTCAGGCCCCGGGGAGGGTTCGCCAACCTCGACCAGATCCGCACGATGTA